>JAQGID010000400.1 GCA_028291405.1 Rhodospirillales bacterium
CGCGATGCCGATCGCCCGGCTCGAGGGCAAGTGGAAGATGAGCCAGAACCGGCCGGAAGCGGATCGTGCCGGCGCCGCCGAGGGGCTGACCCGCGATGGCAGCGAGGCGGTCGCGGCGATCGTCGCCGGGCGGAGCGGAGGTTAGGCGCTGTGCAGCTTCGTGCCGAAGCTGTCGAGCAGGGTCTTGTCGAGGTCGTTCGCAACGCCGACGAGGCGCGCGCTCGCTTGATAGGCCTGAAAAGCTGCCCGCTGATTGATGACCTCGCTCACGAGATCGACATTCGGCGCGGCGACCTCGCCGTCCTGGTTGGCTTGCGGCGAATCCGGCTGGTAGGCGGTGACGATCGCGGGATCGACCGGCGAGATCGTCGTCGCGATGCCGCCACCCGCGACGCTGTGCTGGTCGACGCGCTGCGGTTGATAGGCGGACGTCGAACCGCCCGACACAGGTAGAGCACCCGTTGTCGCCGCATTCGCGATATTGTTGCTCGAGACCTCGAGGCGCTGGCGCGCAGCCTGCATCCCGGACAGGGCAATCGACGTGATCGAGTTCATGACATCTCCAGTCTGCATCGCGTAGACCACGTCTGCGGAAATCAGTCAACATCATGATTTTGAAGGATATTTTAGATAAAATCCCGGCCATTCGCGCGATCGCTCCCGGGGCTGTCGGCGAGCTCCGCCTGGTGGTGCCGGATCGTGCCCATCTCGCCGGCTATGCCGCAGCGCTCGCCGCCGGCTGGGCGGAGGACGACGACCGCGAGATCGGCGCGGCGCAGCTCGCGGCGCTGCGCGCCGACCCCGATGCCTTCCTGCGCGAGCTGCTGCGCCAGGACGGGACGGCGATCTCGCCGGACGGGCGCGAGGTGCCGCGCATCCCCTTCCGCGTCTTCTGGCTCGACGACGGCACCTTCTGCGGCGCGATCAACCTGCGCTTCCGCCCGGGGAGCGAAAATCTGCCGGACTACGTCTCCGGCCATGTCGGCTATTGCGTCGTGCCGTGGAAGCGGCGGCGCGGTTATGCGACGCGGGCGCTCGGGCTGATCCTGCCGATTGCGCGTCAGGTCGGGCTGCGGCGCGTCCTCGTCACCTGCGATGCTGACAATCTCGTCTCGCGCAAGGTCATCCTCGCCAACGGCGGGATCGCCGCCGGCACCCGGCGGGCCTACGGCAGGACCAAGCTGCAGTTCTGGGTTCCGACCGAGCGACCCTAGAAATTCGCCCAGTCGGGCTTGCGCGGAACGACCGGCGCGCCGCCGGCGTCGAGCGCCTGGCCGCTCGCCACCGCCTCGAGCCGCAGGAGGGCGAGGGCGATGCCGTCGCGGCCGGAGCGCATCTCCCCGGCCTCCGCCTCGCCCATGCGGATGATCGTCCCCGGCTCGGGCAAGGCGCCCTCGACGGTGACGGGCATCAGGCGCTTCTTGACGAGGCCGCGATACTTGGTACGCGCCGTCAGCTCCTGGCCGATGTAGCACCCCTTGCTCCAATCGACGCCGTGAAGCTCGTCGAAGCCGGATTCGAGCAGGATCGCCTTCTCGACGGGCAGGTCGCGGCTGCCGTCGGGGATGCCGTGCGCCAGCCGCAGCCGGTCCCAATCGGCGAAGGCGGCAGGCGCGAAGCCGGCCTCGCGCAGCGCCGCCTCGGCGGTCTCGCGCGGCGCCACGACGCGGACGCCCAGCGCCGCGAGCCGCGGATCGACGAAGGCTGCGCCGCCGGCGAACGCGATCGCAGCGCCGGGATCCTCGGGTAGGCCGAAGGCCGCCGGCGCGCCGGCGGCGAAACAGGCGAAGACCGCGCGATCCGTGGTATCCGGGGAGATCGTCACTTTGGCGCGCAGCCGGTAGAGGCTCAGCCGGCGCTGCAGATCGGCGAGCCGCGCCGCCTCGCCATCCAGGACCAGCGTATCGCCGGCGGCGCTGATGAAGAAGTCGTGGAGGTACCGGCCCTGGGCGGTGAGCAGCGCGGCATGGACGGCGCGTTGCGGCCCGACCTTCGCGACGTCGTTCGACACCAGCCCCTGCAGGAAGCCGACGCGGTCCTCGCCGGCGACGACCAGCAAGCCGCGCTCGGGCAGCGCTACGAAGGATCTCACCGTCATGCTGGTCGTCTCCGCTGTTCTCGGGGCCCGAGGGGCCGGGCAAGAGTTGGGCATGCCGCCGCCGCTTGGCAAGACGAGCCTTGCTCAGGGCATCAGGAGCCGACGCAGCTTGTCCGTCATGCGCTCCGCCGGCAAATCGGCGGCGAGGATGCCGGAGAATTTGCCCGCGGGATCGATGACGATGATCACCGAGCTGTGGTCCATCAGATAGTCGTCCTTGCCGTCGCCGGTCCTCTGTTTGGCATAGACGATGCGGAACGCCTTGGCGACGCGGGCGATCGCTTCCGGGCTGCCGGTCAGCCCGACGATGCGCGGGTCGAAGTTGCGCACGTAATCGGCGATGACCGGCGGCGTGTCGCGCTCGGGATCGACGGTGATGAAGAGCGGCTGCACCCGCTCGGCGAGCGGACCCAGCGCCGCCAGCGTCTCGGCGATCGTGTTGAGCGTCGTCGGGCAGGCGTCCGGACAAAAGGTATAGCCGAAGTAGATCAGCTCCCATTTGCCGTGGAAGCTGTGCTCGGTGACCGTCGCGCCGCTGCCGTCGGTGAGGGCGAAGCTGCCGCCGATCGATGACAGGTCCGGCGCACCCCGATAGGCCAACAGTCCGACACCGGCGGCGGCGATGACGAATGCGGCGGCCAGCCCGGCAAGGATTGCGGTCTTCCGGTTCATCGACAACGACTCCAAACGCAAGCTTCGACGCCGGCCCGAGCATATACGTGAGGGCGGCGCCCGCGGGCATCTCCTTGGCAATCCGCAAACCGGCTTGTATCACTGCCGCGACATGAGGATCCTTTTCATCACCGCGACACGCATCGGCGACGCCGTGCTTTCGACCGGGTTGCTCGGCACGCTGCTCGAGCGCCATCGCGGCGCGCGGCTGACGATTGCCGCCGGGACGCTGGCGGCGCCGCTCTTCGCCGAGGTGCCGGGGCTCGAGCGGCTGATCCCGATGGCGAAGCGGCGGCTCTCGCTGCATTGGCTCGGACTCTATGCAGCTGTGGCACCGCGACGGTGGGATCTCGTCGTCGACCTCCGCGGCTCGGCGCTCTCTTATCTGGTCCCGGTCGGCGAGCGGCGCGTGATCGCCAAGGGCGAGGTCGCCGAGCATCGCGTCAGCCAGCTGGCGCGGCTCTTCGCCATCGCGCCGCCGCCGGGGCCGCGGCTTTGGCTGGGGCCGGAGCACGAGCGTCGCGCCATGATGCTGGCGCCGCCGGGCGGCCCGATCCTGGCGATCGGCCCGACGGCGAACTGGCGCGGCAAGCAATGGCGCGGCGAGCGCTTCGCCGAGCTGACGCAATGCCTCACTGCCCCCGGCGGCATCCTGCCGGGCGCCCGGGTCGCGGTTATGGCGGCGGCGCACGAACGGCAGCAGGCCGAGAAGCTGCTCGCCGCCATCCCGGCGGAGCGCCGCCTCGACCTCGTCGGCAAGACCGATCTCCTGACCGCCGGCGCCGTGCTGCGCCGTGCCGCGCTCTTCGTCGGCAACGATTCCGGCCTGATGCACATCGCCGCCGCGGCCGGGGCGCCGACGCTCGGCCTCTTCGGCCCGACGCAGGCGAGCCATTACGCGCCATGGGGCGACAATGCCGCCGTCGTTCAGACGGCGATTCCGGCGCTCGATCTCTATGGCCCGGATTTCGATCATCGCACCGCCGACACGATGATGGATTCGCTGAGCGTCGCCGCCGCCGAGGCCGCCGCGACGCAGCTCTTCCGCCGGCGCGGCGGCGCGGCGGCGTGACGGCTCCGCCGCTGCGGCTGCTTCAGGCGATCGGCGGCGCCCGCCATGGCGGCGCCGAAGAGTTCTTCCTGCGCCTGACGCTGGCCTTGCATCGCGCCGGGCAGGACCAGCTGATCCTGCTGCGCCACGAGTCGCATGCCGAGACGCTGCGCCGCGCCGGCGTCGTGGTCCGGGTTCTGCCCTTCGGCGGGCTGCTCGACCTCTCGACCAAGCGCGGTTTGCGGCGCGCCATTGCCGAGTATCGCCCCGCAGTCGTTCTCAGCTGGATGAGCCGGGCAAGCCGGCTTTGCCCGCGCGGCGAATTCGTGCATGTTGCGCGGCTTGGAGGCTATTACGATTTGAAATACTACCGCGGCTGCGACCACCTCGTCGGCAACACGCGCGACATCGTCGCCAAGATGATCGCGCAGGGATGGCCCGCCGACCGCGCGCATTACCTGCCGAATTTCGTCGATGCGACGCCGGCCCCAGCGGTGCCGCGCGAGACCCTGGCGACGCCGCCGGACGCGACCCTCGCACTCGCGCTCGGCCGGCTGCACGACAACAAGGGCTTCGACGTGCTGCTGACGGCAGTGGCGCAAGTGCCGAAGCTGCACCTCTGGCTCGCCGGCACTGGCGATCTCGCGTCCGCGCTTGAGCGCCAGGCGCGGGCGCTGGGGATCGCCGACCGCGTGCGTTTTCTGGGTTGGCGCGCCGATGTCGCCGGCCTTCTCGCCGCGGCTGACATGGTCGTCGTGCCGTCCCGGCGCGAGCCGCTCGGCAATGTCGTCATCGAGGCATGGGCCGCCGGCCGCCCGGTCGTCGCGGCGGCGAGCGTCGGGCCGCGCAATCTCATCGCCGACGGCGACAGCGGCCTGCTGGTGCCGGTCGACGATGCCATGGCACTCGGCGCGGCGCTGGCACGCGTCGCGGCGGATTGCGAGCTGCGGCGGCGTCTCGTCGCCGGCGGCCGCGCCGCCTACGAGGCCGAGTTCACCGAGCGCGCCGTCGTCGCGCGCTATCAAGATTTCTTCGCCGAGATCGCGATCCCGGCAGGGGTTCGCTGATGTGCGGCATCGCCGGAGTCATGACGCTCGACGGCGCGATGCCGCGGCCCGGACTGCTGCAGGCGATGGGCGCTGCGCTGCGCCACCGCGGGCCCGACGGCAACGGCCATTATCGCGTCGCCGACGTCGGCATCGTCCAGACCCGCCTCGCGATCATCGATCTCCAGACCGGCGATCAGCCGCTCTATGATTCCGCCGGCGCGGCGCTGGTCGCCAACGGCGAGATCTACAATTACATCGAGCTGCGCGCCGAGCTCGCCGGCGCCGCCTTCTCGACCTCGTCGGATTGCGAGCCGCCGCTGCACCTCTATCGCCGCCACGGGCTCGACTTCCCGGCGCATCTGCGCGGCATGTATGCGATCGCGCTGCACGATCCGGCGGCCGGAAGGCTGGTCCTGACGCGCGACCCCTTCGGGATCAAGCCGCTCTATTACGCCGAGACCGTTGCCGGCTTCGCCTTTGCCTCCGAGCCCGGCGCGCTCATCGCCTGCGGCCTCGTCAAGCCGCTGCTCGTCCGCCAGCTGCGCAACGAGCTGCTGCAGCTGCAGTTCACCACCGGCCGCGAGACGATCTTCGCCGGCATCCAGCGCCTCTTGCCCGGCGAAACCATCGTCGTCGCCCATGGCCGTGTCGTCGAGCGCCACCGCCGCGATGCGCTGCCCGAAGGGCCGCCGGTCCCGACCGACGAGGCGGGCGGCCTCGCCCAGCTCGACGCGATCCTCGCCGACAGCGTCCGGCTGCATCAGCGCGCCGACGTGCCCTACGGCATGTTCCTCTCCGGCGGCATCGATTCCTGCGCCATCCTGGCGATGATGGCGCGGCTCAATGACAAGCCGGTGCGGGCCTTCACCGCCGCCTTCACCAACGCCGCGGTGCACGACGAGCGCGAGCAGGCGCGGGCCGTCGCCCAATCGGTCGGCGCCGAGCATGTCGTGGTCGAGTTCGGCGAGGTCGATTTCTGGCGCCTCCTGCCCGAGATCGTCGCCGCGGTCGACGACCCGACCGCCGATTACGCGATCTTGCCGACCTACAAGCTGGCGCGCGCGGCGCGCGAGAGCGGCCTCAAGGTCATCCTCTCCGGCGAGGGCGGCGACGAGCTGTTCGGCGGCTACGGCCGTTATCGCGCCCTGATGCGGCCATGGTGGGCCGGCGGACGGATGGCGCGATCGCGCGGCAATCTCGATGCGCTCGGCGTGCTGCGCGGCGATCTCGCCGGCTGGCGCGACGGCATCGCCGCCGCCGAGCTGCACGGCGGCCGCGGCGGGCGCACCCGGCTGCAGGTGGCGCAGGCGACCGATTGCGCCGACTGGCTGCCCAACGATCTCCTGGTCAAGCTCGACCGCTGCCTGATGGCGCATGGCGTCGAGGGGCGCACGCCCTTTCTCGATACGCGCGTCGCCGAGTTCGCCTTCCGCCTGCCCGACGATCTGAAGGTGAAGAAGGGGCTCGGCAAATGGCTGCTGCGCCGCTGGCTCGAGGACCAGATGCCGACCGCCCAGGCCTTCGCCCGCAAGCGCGGCTTCGCCGTGCCCGTCGCCGAGTGGATCGCCAAGCGCGGCAGCAAGCTCGGCCCGCTGGTCGCCGCGCAGCCCGGCATCCGCGAGATCTGCCTGCCCGACGCCGTCGAGAAGCTGTTCGCCCATATCGACGGCAAGCGCGAGGGCTTCGCCGCCTGGACCCTGCTGTTCTATGCGCTCTGGCACCGCCACCACATTATGCAGCTGCCGCCGGCGCCGGACGTCTTCGCGTCGCTGGCGATCGTGCATTAGGGTTGGGTTTAGCGTTCGCCTAAAGAACGGGCGTTTTTCTATTTCGGATATGGGCCTGCCTGTAAGAACAGGCGATTTACAGGCGGTCACCTCGTGACAGTCAAACAGGGGGCACGACGGCCAACGCATGCGGCCGGCGGCCAGCGCAAGCTTTTCTAGCGTCGTAACAGCGCGGTGCCTGCTTCGTCGATGTCGTCGCGCCACAGACGAGGCCTTCTAACTATTGAACCATAAAGGTCATTATGTGACCTGAATTGGACAATAGCAAGAGGCTCTTCATCGGGATATGGCGTTGGTTGTCCCACCGGCGATCGCCTCGCTTCGCTCCTCGCGGTGATACCGCTAAGATATTTGCAAGGCGTTCAAAAGCTCCGATCGGGAGCGAGAGAGAGCAGGGAGGAGCCGTCATGCGTATGTCGATGCTTGCGATCGCGCTGATCCTGGGCGCGTCGACGCCGGCAGGCGCGGCCGATCCCTACGACATCCAGGTGATCCTGCCGCTCACCGGATCCGGCGCCTTCATCGGGCTGGGGCAGCAGCAAGCGCTTCAGCTGGCGGAGAAGATCGTCAATGCCGAAGGGGGGATCGATGGCCGGAAGGTGCATTTCGTCATCCACGACGACGAGACGAACCCGCAGGTCTCGGTACAGATCGCGTCGCAGCTGATCGCCAGCCATCCGCCCGTCATTCTCGGTCCCTCGTTGAGCGCCAATTGCCGGGCGGTTCTGCCACTGATGAACGACGGGCCGGTCGACTATTGCTACTCGCCGGCGATCAACCCCGAAGCGGGAAGCTATGTCTTCTCCGCCAGCATTCAGCAGGAGGGGTTGGTCGAGACCATGATCCGCTACTTCCACGCCCGCGGCTGGAAGAGGATCGCGCTGATCGCCAGCACCGACGCGACCGGCCAGGAGGGCGAGAAGGGCGCCGATCGCGCCGTCGCGCTCCCCGGCCTCACTGACATGAGCATTGTCGAGCGCGTCCACTACAACCCGAAGGACGCGATCATCGGCGCGCAGATCGAGCGAGTCCGCGCCGCAGCGCCGCAAGCCGTTCTCGCCTGGACCACCGGGACGCCGGTCGGCACGGTGTTCAAGGGGCTGGCGCAGGCGGGCTACGATGTGCCCGTCGGCGTCGGTTCGGGCAACGTCATCTATTCCTTCATGCGCCAATACGCCGGGGTGCTGCCGAAAGAGCTCTATTTCTCGATCGACATCGGCACGGCGCGCGGCGACGGGTTGCGCCTCGACCCCGCGGTCACGGCAGCGAAGAAGAAATACGTCGATGCCTTCCAGGCGATCGGCCTGTGGCCCGACACCGGGAGCGGGACGATGTGGGACGCGACGATGATCGTCGTCGACGCGCTGCGCCGGGTCGGTCCCGACGCGACCCCGGCGAAGATCCGGGACGCCGTCGCGCATCTGAAGAATTACAGCGGCGTCTACGGCATGTACGATTTCACGGCGGTGCCGCAGCGCGGCATCAGCGCGAAGAACGCGGTGATGGTGCGCTGGAATGCGGCGCAGTCAAGCTTCGAGGCGGTCAGCCAGGCGGGCGGCGAGGAGCTGATCGAGCGCTGAGGGAAACCGGTGATTACCCGCTCGGCGCAGCCCTTACAGGCCCGCGCGCCCATTGCTCGATTCGGCACGCTACCTCTCAGCAGACGATCTCAAATTGCCGAACCATATTGACCGAAGCTCTCTTTCGTTACTGCAATCGCCGCTCGGCTCGGGTTGGTGGCCTTGCCGTTCGAATCATCATAGTGGCAAGGATCGCAGCTTTTTTCCTTTCCCAATCGGGATTTCGTGCATCGAAGGCGCTGCGACTAGCTTCGTCACTGCCTCAATTTCGGGCCACTTCCAAACGATCGTTGCCGCCACTTGGTGAAGGGGTGTCTTTTGGTACGCCGGGGCCAGCACGAAGCCGTGCAGTCCTGCGCTCCGCAGGGCTGCACGCTCGGCCGGGTTTCTCAAAACGCGGCCATCGCCGGTAATGAACACCCAATCTTCCGGGTGTCTTTGAAGGTGCCCAATCCACTCGAGGTCCGTCGAGTGCCGACCATTTGCAAGGCCCGGTACGTCTTTGATATGGAATGCGCGGTCACCGGAAGCGCTTATGAAGCCGTCGAGGGTCGTCGCCAAAATCGGGGCAGTGCAGTTGTCGAACAGCACGTTCACGCCGCCTGCCGTTCCATTGCAGTTTCAAATTCGATGGCTCGTTTTATTGAGGCCCGAGGGACGGCGTAGGCGGAGGCGGCACCCGCTATACCTTCTTGCCGGCCGGCGGCCGCCAGTACGGCAGTGGGCACGCTGCTGACTGCATCTATCGGCTGGCCGAACGACCGTGTGGGGTCGACAAGAATGTTTCCGCGACGTCCCGATGGCCACCATTGGAGAGGTGCCCCGTGCTCGTCGAAATCGACTGTCTTCAGCAGCGGTTCGATGATCTGGTCGAATTCGTACTGTCGGCGAAACAGGTTCAAGAGCCGTTCGCGTTGCTCGCCCTTTTCGTCCATGTCGACGACGCGAAGGAAAATATCGCGTCCGTCGGTGCGAAATCGATCAGTGGAGAGCGGCCGATCCTCGCCGATGATCTCCCGTGACAGTTGGATAGCGGCCCTGACGCGCTGTGGCGAGACGCCGTAACTAATGAATTTGTCGGCGACTCGCACTTCCATCAGGTCACGAAAACCGAGATAGATGCGCCCGTCTTCGATATTGATTTGCGGCGCCCACAGCGGCTCGTAATGGTGGTTGCCAATCCGATGGCCGTGAAGCCAGCGGACAATTTTCGCAGCGCGGACGTGCAAAAGGCGACCCGCTTCCGCAGGGGTATAGAGCCCGACGCCGATCAGCTCACCCATCCCCATCTCCCTACCTGTTATAGATTCAAAGCCGCCCGATCCTGTCAACAAGATCGTCAAGTGTGCGTGCGCGCCTCATCGCTGCAACGCGAAGATTTGCCCCAAGGGTTTTCCCGGCGAACTCGCTGAAGGTTGGGTTCGGTTGTTGTTCTTTCTCGGGAAGCGAAGTGGTGCTAGACGGCCCATCGGCCTATTGAAGTGGCGTTCTTACAGAGCCAAAGAAAATTGGCGCCTCGACAAGATCAACTTGTGACCTCTGCACTTGATGGGCAGCGATCTATCTAAGCGAGCTTTGGCTCCCCAACGCCGTTTCGTGTAATCCGGGCATGTTCTTGGCGCTTACCCATAAATTTCACTCGATCCGCCACGCCACCTCTTCGCCGCCGAGGAACGGCATGACCGGGCCGGGCTCGGCCGCGATTCGCTCGGGCACGCGCCAGCTCGCGCGGCGCAAAGTCACGGTCGCTTCGTTCGGCGGCAATCCGTAGAAGCGCGGGCCGGCGAGGGAGGCGAAGGTCTCGAAGCGGTCGAGGGCGTTCTCCTCGTCGAAGACCTGGGCGTAGATCTCGAGGGCGGCGGGGGCGGTGAAGATGCCGGCGCAGCCGCAGGCGGATTCCTTGTCGTGGATGGGATGCGGCGCGGAATCGGTGCCGAGGAAGAATTTGTCGCTGCCGGAGGTGGCGGCGCGGCGGAGGGCGAGGCGGTGGGTCTCGCGCTTGGCGACTGGGAGGCAGTAGAGATGCGGCCGGAGGCCGCCGGCGAAGATGGCGTTGCGGTTGATGACGAGGTGGTGCGCGGTGATCGTCGCGGCGACCGACGGGCCGGCAGAGCGGACGAAATCGACGGCGTCGCCGGTCGTCGCATGCTCGAGGACGATCTTCAGTTCGGGAAGGCTTCGGTGCAGCGGCGCCAGGGTGCGCTCGATGAAGACCGCTTCGCGGTCGAAGATGTCGATCGCCGGATCGGTAACCTCGCCGTGGATCAGTAGCGGCATGCCGATCGCCGCCATCCGCTCCAGCACCGGCATGGTCCTGGCGATGTCGGTGACGCCGGCCGCCGAGTTGGTCGTCGCCTTCGCCGGATAGAGCTTCACGGCGGCGAAGACGTCGGTGCGGAAGCCGCGCTCGACCTCCGCAGGGTCGGTCGCGTCGGTGAGGTAGCAGGTCATCAGCGGCGTGAACTCGGCGCCCGCCGGCAGGGCGGCGAGGATGCGCTCGCGATAGGCCACCGCCGAGGCGATGTCGGTCACCGACGGCACGAGGTTCGGCATGACGATGGCGCGGGCGAATTGCCGCGCGGTGTGCGGCAGCACGGCGCGCAGCATCGCGCCGTCGCGCAGGTGGAGGTGCCAATCGTCGGGGCGCCGGATGGTGATCGTGTCGGGCATGATGCCGGCCAGCATAAATGGACGGCTGCAGAAAGCGAGCGTGGTGGTCGGAAGGTTCTTACCAAGCCGCCGCACTCCCCCTCACCCAGCTGCGGGTAAGCTCGCTGATGCTCGCTAACCCTTAGCAACCCTCTCCCCCTTGCGGGGGCGAGGGCAATTCGATGAAACCCTCGCCCCCATTTGGGGGAGAGGGCAGGGTGAGGGGGCAGTTCGCCGGATTGTGGCTTGATCAATACGGCCTGTCGCCCTTGGATCCGCGTCGTCTTCTCATTTCCTGACGACGAGGGTATGACTTTGCGCATGTCGAACAGCACGCGCGCGACGGCGGCGCTCGACAAGGCCGGCGTCGCCTACACGCTCCATCGCTACGATTACGATCCCGATGCGGATCGGATCGGGCTGCAGGCTGCCGAGGCGATCGGCGTCGCGCCACAGCGCGTTCTCAAGACGCTGATGGCCGAGGTCGACGGCAAGCCGGTCTGCGTCGTCGTCGCGTCGGATCGCGAGATCAGCATGAAGCGGCTGGCGACCGCCTTCAACGGCAAGACCGCGAGGATGATGCGTCCGGCCGATGCCGAGCGGATGACCGGCTATCACGTCGGCGGCATCAGCCCGTTCGGACAGAAGAAGCGGGTGCCGACCGCCATCGATGAGGCGGCGCTGGCCGAGCAGAGCGTCTTCCTCAACGGCGGGCAGCGCGGCCTGCAGGTCCAGCTGGCCCCGGCGGATGCGTGTCGCGTGCTCGACGCCATCGTCGGAAATCTGACCGCATGACGGAAACGGCGCGACCCTCGCGGGCCGCGCCGTTTTCGTCGGCGGGATGTCGTGCGGAGCGGCTTATGCCGCCTTCATGCCGCGGAGGAACTCGCTGACCTCGGTGCTGAGCTGCGCCGAGTGCTGCGCCAACTCGCCGGCGGCGCCGAGCACCTGGCTCGCCGCCGCCCCGGTCTCGGTCGCCGCCTGTTTGACGCCGGCGATCGTGCCGGAAACCTCCTGCGTGCCGCGCGCCGCTTCCTGGACGTTGCGGGCGATCTCCTGGGTCGCGGCGCTCTGCTCCTCGACGGCGGCGGCGATCGCCGCGGCGATCTCGCTGATCTCGCGGATCGTGCCGCCGATGCCCTGGATGGCGCTGACGGCCTCCTTGGTCGTCTCCTGGATCTGCGCGATCTGGCTGGAGATCTCGTCGGTCGCCTTGCCGGTCTGATTGGCCAGGGCCTTGACCTCGGACGCCACGACCGCGAAGCCCTTGCCGGCGTCGCCGGCGCGGGCGGCCTCGATCGTCGCGTTGAGCGCCAGGAGGTTGGTCTGGCTGGCGATGTCGCTGATCAGCGAGACGACGTCGCCGATCTTGCGGGCGCCGGTCGCGAGGCTCTGCACGACGGTGTCGGTGCGGGCCGCGTCCTCGACCGCCTTGGCGGCGATCTGCGTCGACTGCGCCACCTGGCGGCCGATCTCGCCGACCGAGGCGCTGAGCTCCTCGGCGGCGCTCGCCACGGTCTGGACGTTGCTGCTGGCCTGCTCGGCGGCCGAGGCGACCGTCATCGAGCGGCTGTTGGTGTCCTCGGCGGTCGAGGTCATCGAGCGCGCCGTCGTCTCCATCTCGGTCGCGGCCGATGACAGCGTCGCGACGAGCTGCCCGACCTTGGCCTCGAAGCCCTTGGTCAGCGCATCGACGACGGCGACGCGCTTGGCCTTCGCCTCCTGCTCGATTTCCTTTTCGGCGGTCAGGCGGTCGGCGGCTTCGAGATTGTCCTTGAAGACCTGGACCGCCGCGGCCATGCCGCCGAGCTCGTCCTTGCGTCCGATGCCGACGACCTCGGTCGTCAGATCATGCGCCGCGATGCGCCCCATCGCCTCGGTCATCTTGCCGATCGGCCGCGAGACGCCGGCGATCATCATCGTGGCGGCGCCGGCGCAGAGCGCAACGGCGAAGAGCAGCGTCGCGATGATCATGATGCGGGCGCTGGCGTAGAGGGCCGCACCGTAATTAGCCGATTCGATGCCGCCCTTGGTGTTGAGCTCGCCATCGGCCATAAGATTCTTCTCGGTAGCGAGGTAGAGCGTGAGGGAGTCGCCGTTGAGCAGGTCCATCGCCTTGGCGTTGTCCGTCGACGACAAGGCGATTATCGTGCTGCTGAGGGCCAAGTATTCCTTCAGCTGTGCGTCGAAGGCGTCGACGATGCGGCGCTCCTCGCCGGGGGTGATCAACGGCTCGTAATCAGCGCGCTCTTTCACGAGAATGTCGCGCGTTGCCTTCAGCTGGTCAGCGACGGCTTCCTTGTCCTTGGCGTTCGTCGCGATGAGGTGACGCATCTCGTGGATCCGAAAAGTCCGCAAATTGGCGTCGATCAGGGAGACGACCCGAGTGCCCGGCAGCCAGTTGTCGCGGATGTCCGTCGCGGCCGCGTTGACAGCGCTGAGCCGGTCGAGCGCGAAGACGCCGAGGCCGACGGTCACCAGGAGCACGGCGGCGAAGGCGCCGAGAACCTTATTGCGAATGGTGAGCGTTGGGATGCGAAGCATGGTCTCTCCTGGTGAGCTCTGGCGATCGCGAACGGCATGGTTGGTCTTGGTGAACTCATAGGGGGCAAACCATTAAAAATTTTATAAAACATCAAATTACTCCTGTGGCGGGTGCCTTGCCGGTCACCCCTGCACCGGCCGCTCGTCTTGCCCGGGGCGCGGCTCCCTCGCTACGATGCGACGCGGATCGCGCTCGCTGCATCGGAGACATGACATGACGGGCTGCATCGTCGGTTGGGCTCACACGCGCTTCGGCAAGCACGACGGAATCGACCTCGAGGCGCTGATCGTCGATGTCGCGAGCGGCGCGATTCGCGACGCCGGGCTCGCCCCCGAGGATATTGATGCGGTCTATCTCGGCACGATGAACGGCGGTTTCGTGCGCCAGGAGTTTCCTGCTTCGCTGGTGCTGCAGGCCGATCCCGCCTTCCGCTTCAAGCCGGCGACGCGGGTCGAGAACGCCTGCGCGACCGGCTCGGCGGCGATCCACCAGGGGCTGAACGCGATCGCCGCCAGGCGGGCCCGCACCGTGCTGGTCGTCGGCGTCGAGAAGATGACCGAGGTCGGCGGCGCGGAGGTCGGCGACATCTTGATCCGCGCCTCCTACCTCAAGGAGGAAGGCATGATCGAGGGCGGCTTTGCCGGTGTCTTCGGCCGCATAACCGATGCCTATTTCCAGCGTTACGGCGACCAGTCCGACGCGCTGGCGCGGATCGCCGCGAAGAACCACAGGAATGGCGCGGCGAACGAGCTGGCGCATATCAGGAAGGATCTCGGCTACGAGTTCTGCCGCACGCCATCGGACAAGAACCCCTTCGTCGCCGGGCCGCTGAAGCGGACGGATTGTTCGCCCGTCTCGGACGGCGCGGCGGCACTCGTCCTCGCCGATGTCGAGACCGCGCTCGGCCTCGGCAAGGTCGTCGTCTTCCGCGCCGCCGAGCAGGTCAACGACTTCCTGCCGATGAGCCGGCGCGACATCGTCGCCTTCGAGGGGCCCGAGCTCGCCTGGCGTCGCGCCCTCGTCGCCGCCGGGCTGACGCTCGACGATCTCAGCCTGGTCGAGACGCATGATTGCTTCACCACCGCCGAGCTCATCGAATACGAGGCGATGGGGCTGACCGGCAAGGGCGAGGGCGCCCGCGCGATCCTGGAGGGCTGGACCGAGAAGGACGGCAGGCTGCCGGTCAACCCGTCGGGCGGGCTCAAGGCGAAGGGGCACCCGATCGGCGCGACCGGCGTCTCGATGCATGTCCTCGCGGCGATGCAGCTGACCGGCACCGCCGGCGGCATGCAGATCAAGGACGCCAGTCTCGCCGGCATCTTCAACATGGGCGGCGCCGCCGTCGCGAATTACGTCAGCATCCTGGAGCGGCTGCGATGATGAGCGAGTTCACCGCTCTCGTCCTGCGCGAGCAGGACGGCAAGGTCGCCGCGGGGATCGAGCGCCTGCCCGAGAGCGCGCTGCCGCTGGGCGACGTCACCGTCGCCGTCGAATACTCGACGCTCAACTACAAGGACGGGATGATCCTCAACGGGATCGGCCGTCTCGTCCGCAAATACCCGCATGTGCCGGGCGTCGATTTCGCCGGAATCGTCGAGCGCTCGGATTCGTCCGCGTTCCGCCCGGGCGACCGGGTCGTGCTCACCGGCTGGCGGGTCGGCGAGGCGCGCTGGGGCGGCTATGCCGAGAAGGCGCGGGTCGATTCCTCGATGCTGGTCAAGCTGCCGAAGGGCATCACGACCAAGCGGGCGATGGCGATCGGCACGGCCGGCTTCACCGCGATGCTGGCGGTGATGGCGCTCGAGGCGCATGGGCTGCAGCCGGGCGCCGGCGATGTGCTGGTGACCGGCGCCGGCGGCGGCCTCGGCAGCGTCGCCGTCGCGATCCTGGCGAAGCTCGGCCATCGCGTCGTCGCCGCGACCGGGCGCAGCGAGACCCACGACTATCTACGCGACCTCGGGGCCGCCGCGATCGTCGACCGCGCCAGCCTGGCAACGCCGCCGACGCGCCCGCTCGACAGCGAGCGCTGGGCGGGGGCGATCGACAGCGTCGGCAGCACGACGCTTGCGACCATCCTGACGCAGCTGAACTATCGCGCCAGCGTCGCCGCCTGCGGCCTCGTCGGCTGCAATGATCTGCCGGCGAGCGTCTTTCCGTTCCTGCTGCGCGGCGTCAAGCTGCTCGGCATCGACAGCGTCATGTCGCCGCCGGCGGAGCGTCGCATCGCCTGGGACCGGCTCGCCGCCGATCTGCCGATGGCGAAGCTCGACGCGATGACCGAGGTGATCGGCCTCGCGGCGCTCCCCGAGCTCGGTCGCCGCATCCTCGCCGGCGACATCCGCGGCCGCATCGTCGTCGCCGTGGCCTCGTGACCGGTCAGGGACGATTCTTGTTGCGAGACCAATTAGATATGGCGTCTTTCTAAAATTAAGGATATGGTAACCAAGAGTGTGGCTCAATATTGCCACACTGATCCGTTCGACCGTTCGGGATAGCAGGGTCGACATGTCCGACGCGTTCATCGGCCGGCGCCGCCTTCTCGGGTCGCTCCTTGCCGCAGGCGGTTACCTGGCATCCGGGGCGGTCCTCGGCGGGGCGCGCGCCGAGATGCGCAGCCGCCCGGTCCTCAGCCGCTACACCGTCGTCATCGATCCCGGCCACGGCGGCATCGATCCCGGGACCACCGGCGTCAGCGGCGTCTTCGAAAAGGACATCGTGCTCGACACGGCGCGGCTCGTGGCGCAGCGCCTCGAGGCGAGCCGCCGGTTCCGCATCGTCCTGACGCGCACCAGCGACGAGTTCGTCGCGCTGCCCGATCGCGTCGCCCGCGCCCGCGCCGCCGACGGCGCGCTCTTCCTGTCGATCCATGCCGATGCGCTGCCCAATCGCGAGATGCGCGGCGCCTCGGTCTTCACCCTGTCCGAGCGCGCCTCCGACAAGGAGGCGGCGGCCCTCGCCGCACGCGAGAACAAGGTCGACCTCATCGCCGGCATCGATCTCTCGCGGCATGCGCCGGAGGTCAGCTCGATCCTCATCGACCTGGCGCGGCGGCAAACCAACAACCAGTCGATCCGGCTGGCGCGCGGCCTCGTCAACGAGCTCGAGCACGACGTGCGCATGCTCAACAACAGCCACCGCTCCGCCGGCTTCGCCGTATTGAAGGCGCCGGACATCCCCTCGGCGCTGGTCGAGATCGGCTGCCTGTCGAACCGCGAGGAGGACGTCATGCTGCGCACGCCGTCCTACCGCCAGAAAGTCGCGACCGGGCTCGCCCGGTCGATCAACGACTACTTCGACGCGACGGTGAAAGCCTGAGCGATCGACGCGCCCGGTGCGGGCCGCCCGTCAGTTGCGGCTCAGCCGGTGCACGTCCTGAAGCTCCTTCAGCCGCGCATAGGCGGCGATGACCGGGCCGAGATCCTGACGCTTGTCGACGACGCCGGCCCCGCCTTCGTTCGTCAGCACGGTCTCAAGCGCCCGCAACAGCAACTCAGCCACCGCGACGAGCTTTTGATCACAGGCTTGGTCAAATGCGGCAAGCAGTTTGTCGCTCAGGCGCCGGTCGTAGTGGGCCATGATTTTCCCCGCCGTCAACGTTCGTTTTGCGGCATTCTGACCCGAACCGCCGGCGATGAAAAGCTTTCCATCGCGCGTCCCTGCCGCGATGCCGCGACACCGTGCGCGTGGGAAGTCGCCGGTTTGGATGATACCGTTATGCGGTGCATTCGGCGCTACGTGCCGAAGCCGACGAACCACACGCGACAACTGGGAGTTTATCGATGCCTGCCAGCGGCGACTCGCCGGAACTCCCCGCCGTCGAACCGCGGCGGACCGTCGGGCTCATGCGATGAGCCAGGCACGATCGCGTGAGCCCGCCGCTCTTCAGCCGCGGAGCGTGAAGCCCGCCGTCGTGGTGGCGGCGGTGCTCGGCAACGCCTTCGAGTTCTTCGATTTTACGGTCTATGGCGTCTTCGCGGTGATGATCGGCCGGGTCTTTTTCCCGGTCGAGTCCGAGTTCGTGCAGATCCTGCTGTCGCTCGGTACCTTCGGCGTCGGGTTCCTGACGCGGCCGCTCGGCAGCATCGTCTTCGGCGCCTATGCCGACCGCGCCGGGCGCAAGCCGGCAATGATGGCGACGATCTGGCTAATGGCGTTCGGCACCGGGATCCTCGGGCTGACGCCGTCCTATGCGGCGATCGGGCTCGCCGCGCCGCTCGTCATCGTCGTCGCCCGGATGATTCAGGGCTTCGCTGCGGGCGGCGAGGTCGGCGCCGCCACTGCCTATCTGCTCGAGGTCGCGCCGGAAGGCCGCCGCGGCTTCTTCGGCGGCTGGCAATTCGCCAGCCAGGGGCTGGCGGTCGCCGTCGGCGGGCTGATCGGCGCGCTGCTTTCGGCCAGCCTCACTCCGGCGGCGCTGCAAGCCTGGGGCTGGCGCGTCCCGTTCCTTCTCGGCATCCTGATCGCGCCGGTCGGCGGCTATATCCGCATGAAGCTCAAGGAGACGCATGTCCCGCCGGCGCGCCCGCAGAGCATGTCGGGCATCGTCGCGAATCTCGCGATCAATCACCGGGCGCCGATGATCGCCGGATGCCTGTTGACGATGGCCGGCACGATTTCGGCCTATTGCCTGTCGAACTACATGACGACCTACGCCATCCGGACGCTTCACCTGCCGACCACGGTCGCGCTGTCGGCGAGCCTGGTCTCCGGCCTCTCGATGCTGATTTTCTCGCCGATCGGCGGCGTGCTGTCCGATCGCATCGGCCGCCGGCCGGTGATCGTCCTGTCGCGGGTCCTGCTGCTCGCGGCGACATATCCGGCGTTCTGGCTGATGACCAGCCATCCGAGCAAATGGACGCTCTGGGCGATGGTCGCCCTGCTGCCCGGGCTCAATGCCCTCGGCGTCGCGGTCTCGCTCGTCTTCATCCCGGAATCGATGCCGCCGGCGGTGCGCGCCTCAGGCCTCGCGATCCTCTACGCGGTGACCGTGGCGGTCTTCGGCGGGAGCGCCCAGAGCGTCGTCACCTGGCTGATCGGCGTCACCGGCGATCCGATCGCGCCGGCCTATTACGTGCTGGTCGCCAATCTGATCGCGCTCGGCGCGCCGTTCCTGCTCAAGGAGACGGCGCGCGGGGCGCTGATGGGCAATGCCGCGCCGCGTGTCCCTCTCGCGCAGCGCCGTTAGATCAGTCGCCGCGGCGGAGGACGAACAGCCCCTGCTCGGCGAGCAGATTGGCGAGGCCGCTCATCGGGTCCAGCGCAAAGGGCTGACCGGCGCGGTCGAGCGTCAGGCTGCGCTCGATGACGATGCCGGTCGCGCTGCACAGCGATACGAAATCCTTGATCGTGCAGAGATGGATGTTGGGCGTGTCGTACCAGTCGTGACTGAGCAGCGCCGTCTTCGGCATCCGGCCATGGAAGAGCAGGCGCAGGCGGATGCGCCAATGCCCCATGTTGGGGAACGAGACGATGGCGTGGCGGCCGATCCGCACGAGGTTGTCGATGACCTGGCGCGGATTGCGCGTCGCCTGCAGCGTCTGGCTGAGGATGACGTAGTCGAAGGCGTCGGACGGATACTCGTCGAGGTCGTGGTCGGCGTCGCCCTGGATGACCGAGAGCCCGTGGCTGACGCAGGCGTTGACGCCCGACTGGCTGAGCTCCATGCCGCGGCCATCGACCTGCTTGTCGCGGCCGAGATAGGCCAGTAGCGCGCCGTCGCCGCAGCCAATGTCGAGGACGCGCGAGCCCGGCGTCACCATCTCGGCGATGAGGCGGAGGTCGCTGCGGATGTCGCCGCGCGGCGCCGGTCCGCGCGGCACGCGATCGATGCCCTCTGGACTCACGATTCGCCCGCCGCTCCGCTCATGCGAAGGCGAGACCGCGGTGCTCGGCGCAGCCGGCGAGGAAGCCGCGCAGCGTCGCGAAGAACTCCGGCTCTTCGAGCAGGAAGGCATCGTGGCCCTTGTCGGTTTCGATCTCGACGAAGCTGACGTTCGCCGCCGCGGCGTTCAGCGCATGCACGACGGCGCGGTTCTCCGAGGTCGGGTAGAGCCAGTCGCTGGTGAAGGAGATGATGCAGAACCGCGTCTTGCTGCCGCGGAAGGCGTTCGCCAGGATGCCGCCGTGCTCGGCCGCGAGGTCGAAATAGTCGCAGGCGCGCGTGATGTAGAGATAGGAATTGGCGTCGAAGCGGTCGACGAAGGTGATGCCCTGATGGCGCAGGTAGCTCTCGACCTGGAAGTCGGCGTCGAAGCCGTAGGTCACGGCCTGGCGGTTCTGCAGGTTGCGGCCGAACTTGCGGTGCAGCGCGCGCTCGGACAGATAGGTGATATGCGCCGCCATCCGCGCGACGGCGAGGCCGCGCGCTGGCCGTCGGTCGCTTTCGAGATAGGCGCCGGCGCACCACTCGGGATCGGCCATGATCGCCTGTCGCCCGACCTCGTGAAAGGCGATGTTCTGCGCCGAGTGGCGCGCCGTCGAGGCGATCGGCACGGCGGCGAAGACGCGCTCGGGAAAGCTCGCGGCCCATTGCAGGACCTGCATGCCGCCCATCGAGCCGCCGATGACGCAGAACAGCGTCTCGATGCCGAGATGGTCGATCAGCAGCTTCTGCGCCCGCACCATGTCCCCGATGGTGATGACCGGAAAGGAAAGGCCCCAGGTCTCGCCGGTCGCCGGATTGACGTCCTTCGGACCGCTCGTCCCCATGCAGCCGCCGAGCACGTTGGCGCAGATCAGGAAATAGCGGTCGGTGTCGAGCACCTTGCCGGGGCCGGCGAGTTTCGACCACCAGCCCGGCTGGCCGGTCAGCGGATGCGGATCGACGACGTATTGGTCGCCGGTCAGCGCATGGCATACCAGCACCGCGTTCGAGCGGTCGGCGTTGAGGCGTCCGTAAGTCTGGTAGGCGATGGTGAAGGGCGCCAGGTCGACGCCGCTGTCGAGCTGGAACGGCTCGGTGATCTCCAGCCGGCGGCCGGGGAGCGGTGGCTCGGTGCCCAGCGGGCGGGTGGTTTGCTGAACGGACACTGCCGAACTCTCTGGGCCGCGACGGACCGGGCCGTTTATCGGGTTTTGCGGCGGAAACCGGCCGCGTCGGCGCGCTGCCGCCCATGCCGCATCGCCGGTCATAGCTAGGAAGCCGGGGGCGTGCATGTCAATGTTTTCTTTGCTTTCGGACATCCGCCGAACTATCTGTAGCGCTCTCAAAATCGCTGCGATCCGCCCATGTCCGACAGTCAGCCGCTTCTCGACGATCTCCGCCGGCGTATCGACGAGATCGACGATCAGATGCACGATCTTTTGATGCAGCGGACCGAGATCGTCGAGGCGATCGGGCGGGAGAAGAAGTCCGGCAACGTCGCCGCGCTGCGGCCGGGCCGCGAGGCGATGATCCTGCGCCGGCTGATGGCCCGCCATCGCGGCGATTTCTCCCGCGCCGCGGTTGTCCGCATGTGGCGCGAGCTGCTCTCGACCACCGTCGGGCTGCAGACTCGTTTCGCCGTCGCCGTCTACGCGCCGCCGACGAGCGGCTATTGGGACATCGCCCGCGACCATTTCGGCAGCAACACGCCGCTGACCGCCTTTCGCTCGGTCGGTCAGGTGATCAGTGCCGTGACCGACGGCCAGGTAAGCGTCGGCATCCTGCCGATGCCGCGCGAGGACGACGCCGACCCGTGGTGGCGCTTCATCATGTCGCCGGACGAGCGCACGCCGCGCATCCTCGCCCGGCTGCCGTTCGGGGCGCGCGGCAACGCGCGGCACGACGGCGGCGACGCGCTGGTAATCGGCAGCGGCACGGTCGAGGCGACCGGCGACGATCGCTCGCTCGTCGTCGTCGAGGCGGGCGGCGGGTTGTCGCGCGCCCGGCTCTTCGCCGCGGTCGGGCAGGCTGGCCTCGCCTGCAGCTTCTGCGCCAGCTTCCATTCCGGCGCCGATTCGACGCTCTATCTGATGGAGCTGACCGATTTCATTCCGCCGCAGGATGCGCGGCTGGGAAAGCTGCGCGAGCAGCTCGGCAGCGCCGCCATCGACCGCATCGTGACGCTCGGCAGCTATGCGACGCCGCTCGCGCTGGCCGAGGCGAGCGGGAACCAGCCGGCATCGCATCGGGCGGCCACGCCGTGAGCCGCGCCAGCCCAACGCCGCGGGGCTGCCAACCGGTGCCGCAGCCGGGGATTCTCGACATCGCCCCCTATGTCGGCGGCGCCTCGCACGCGCCGGGCGCCGGTCGGCAGATCCGGCTGGCCTCCAACGAGAGCGCCCTCGGACCGAGTCGGCGGGCGATCGCGGCCTACCAGGCGGCCGCGGCCGAGATCCATCGCTACCCGGATGGCGGCTCGCTCGGATTGCGCGCCGCGCTCGCCCGGCTGCACGGCATCGATGCGGAGCGCATCGTCTGCGGCACCGGCTCGGACGAGCTGATCAGCCTGCTCGCGCATGCCTATGCCGGGCCGGGCGACGAAGTGCTCTACAGCCGCCACGGCTTCCTGATGTACCCGATCGCGGCGCAGGCCGCCGGCGCGCTGCCGATCGCGGTGCCCGAGCGCGAGCTGACGACCGACGTCGACGCGGTGCTGGCGCATGTCAGCGACAAGACGCAGCTCGTCTTCCTCGCCAATCCGAACAACCCGACGGGGACCTATATCAGCGCCGCGGAGATGGCGCGGCTGCATGGCGCGCTGCCGAGCTCCGTCATCCTCGTCATCGATTCCGCCTATGCCGAGTTCGTCACGAGCAACGATTACGACGCCGGTATCGCGCTCGTCGAGAGCGCGGAGAACGTCGTCATGCTGCGCACCTTCTCGAAGATCTATGCGCTCGGCGGGCTGCGGCT
>JAQGID010000425.1 GCA_028291405.1 Rhodospirillales bacterium
CAACGGCTCGCTCCGGCGTATGCGGTTCCACGCCGTTGCGGCCGATGACGTGTTGTCGAAGCTCGGCGTAGCCAGCAAGCTCAACGCCGACTGGCAATTCCTGACGAGTCTGCGCGACACCGGGCGAGAGCGGGCTGAGCATTGGCTGAATACGCATTTCGAGCGGCTCGGCATCGACTCCACCGTGGATCTCCAAGCCGTCTACATGTGAGCGCTTGCGCTGAAGCGGCCACGACCCCGGCCTCTTAACATCCTGCGACGCCGACGCGTAGCGATCGGTGACGAGCGAATCAAGATATGGACGATCCTCTGGGCCGCCGTCGGTCTCGTGGATGAGTGGACGAACCATTCGCGGGAGAGCATTGACTCCGGACGATCTCCCATCAGTGGATCGCAATCAGGAACGGCAGCGCCGGAACGGCGATTGCCATCGCCGCAACGAGGACCGACGCAACGGCGCGCTCGGTGCGGCTCCAGCGTTTCCAATCTGCTCGCAAATCCCGCATGGCTGATCTCTTCGAATTCTTTCTCGCCTATCGTGTCGGCCTGCCCGGTTGCTCATTCATAAGAACAGTTGCGCCAGTGAGACACCAACTCGGCTACCCGCCCGAATAGGAGGGAGATTGCTCGAACTCAGTTTCGATTGTACGGACGGCTGGCGCCTGCGAGGCCATCCGGCTGATCGCGGGCTGCCGGGCTCGCCCCGACGCCGTCGATGTAAGTCGTGGGGCCGCCGATTCCTCGGACCACCCCCAGTCTCCCCGCGTGCACGCGCTGGTGCCAATCAAGCACGCAATCATAGCGGTACTCGTGATGATGCCCGCCATGACCTTGCTTTCTCGCACGGCACGGACGGCTGGCGGCTGCACTGTGGCGCTGGGCTGGGCGCGGGCGGCAATGGTCAGCTGGTTGGTGATATCGCCGTCACAGGCATCGTCCGCATGGGCATGACTGCTCAAGGCCGGGCGCCAGGCAGAAGCACCAGCGGAGAGGTGACCAGGGAAGGGTTTGTCATCGGAGCGTTCCTCTGAGTTCTTGGCAGCGCCATTGCCGCCACAGATACGACCCGTCTTCCGCATTGGGAATTCCAGCCGCTCGCTCACACTGCTGTGAACCGTGCCAACGCATGAGGTGCCGGGAAAAGCGAAACATCCGCGGAGATCAGGGTTGTCAGGAATAAGAGCGCCCTTTGCTCGGTCATCTCTCGCGAGCACACGAACGAGATCGACAATCTTTGAGACCACTCGTCTCATCCACGCTCTTTGTGCGGCTCGCCTGCTCCCGTCTGCCGGTTTCGCGGCTGCGGGCCACTTCGTTAGGAGAAACCACGAGCTTCAGGAGTCCCGCCATGCGTCACGCCTTCTTAGCAGCAGCGTTGCTGTTGCCCGGCTTGTCTTCGGTCACCTTCGCGCAGACCCTGAGTACACCCTACGGCTACAATGGTAGGCACACTTGGGGCTCCTCCCGGAGAACCCATTTTCGGTCGCGAGGGCCAGCTGCAGGAAGGAGAATGCAAGATGGCTGATCGCACCCTATCGATCTACAGTGCGCGAACCGGTTCCCTGCTTCAGCATGACTGCGTGCGCCGAGCCGCGATCGCGCTTGTCACGGCAAGCGCGTTTGCGACCGCGCATCCAGCAGGAGCGGAGGGCGCTGTCGATCGGGATGCTCCGCTGCATGGCGAGCGCCACACAGCGCCGATTATCAACGGTCAACGCATCCAGCCAACCCCCGCTAATCTACCGCGGCCGGACATCTCGGAGCGGAGCGCAAGAGTTGTCGAGGAACTCTACCGTCAGCTCATGACCTCGAGCGCTCGCTGACGAAGCGCGAATGGTCGTGGCCGAGTTCGGCGGTCCGAAAGTGACCAGGTCAGGTGGCTGAAAGGGTTTGTCACGTTGTTGACGGACGGCGTACGAGTGCCGGTGTGGGCCGGCTGTCAGGCTGCCATCCCCGCTGCCTCGCGCCATTCGCCGCGGAAATGCCGGTGGGTTCTGGCGCTCGTGAGGTGTCGGCAATGGTTGAACAGGTTGTAGACGGTGGCGTGCCATCCCAAGGCAGGCAAGCCCGTCAACGTGACAAAGCCAATGGGACGATCCCGCACGCGGCTCGCGGCGTGGCGCGCACCTGTCCGGCGATGCGGATGACGCTGATGTTCAAGACCGAGGTGATCGATGTTGAGCCCGACAATTCTTAACCTGCTGGAGCGCTCGGGCGCCGGCGACATGCGGCACAGCGGGCGCAGCTTGGTGCATCACCTGATCGGGACCTACGAGTTGCTACGCTCCTGGGGGGCGCCGGAACACGTCCAGCTCGCCGGCCTCTTTCATTCGATCTACGGCACGGCGGCCTTCAAGCATGCATCGCTGCCGTTCGACGAGCGCAGCGCCGTGCGTGCCGAGATCGGACCGCAGGCGGAGCGGCTCGCCTACCTGTTCTGTGTCGCCGATCGACCGCGCGAGCTCGTGCGCGAGGGCAACTTCCTGACAGACCGGAATACGCGGGGCCATTGGATCCTGGATTGGGAAACGATGGCAGAACTGCGCGAGATCGAGGCGGCGAATCTGATCGAGCAGGGCGGCAACATCGGCTCGATGCTGGGCCAGCTTCTGATCCTCGGCATCAGCCCAGCAGCGCAAAAAGCGATCAGAACCTGGAATTACCGGGACCTCAAGCGCCGGTTAGACGGGATGGCTTTGTCACGTTATCTTCGGTCAATGGCACCTCCCTCGCGCCGTTGACACAGGATCTGACAGTTAAATTGCAGAACCCTGGATACACCAACATAGCGCTCGAGCCTCGGAAACATGGCTTTGCGGGCAGTGCTCTGAAAGACGGTAAACGCGTAACGATCGACTATAATGAAAGTCGGGGGATCGAGATAAAGTAACGGAACCGACCGGTCGAGAGCCGGGAAAGCCGATTTGCGTGAAAAGCCGCATCTGCTTTCTCCGGCTCTCGCACCGTCTGGTGCGTCGGCAAGGCATCATCGCGTAAACGAATGCGCCGCCTGCGTAGGTTCGGCATCGGTTCGCCCTAGGCGCTACTGCCATCGTCCGTGAAACCCAAGGCGACCGTTGTCAGCATCGGGCGAATAAATCGCTGAAAAGCGACCGCGCCGAACCGCGCCTGGCGGGACGTTGTTGCTATGCAGATTACTCACGGCCACGGGCGCAAATTCCCGACACGTGAGAGGATGACGCAATGGCGTCAACGCAATCGGCAGTGATCGAAGCGGTGTATCGTGCCGATGCCTGAACCAAGGGCGATGCAAATATTTGCGGGCGAGGGCGAGTTCCCACTTCGGCCCGACTTTTGCTGAGTAGAGCAGTCGCGGCGGATTCACCGCCCGACGTCGTCTTCGCCTCAGGGGAAGTGCGGCCACGATGTCGTCGACCCGGAAGGCCGACGGAGCGCCACCCAAATGAGGAAGCGCCGCCCACGTCACCGCATCGCGTGAGGCGCTCCCATCCCGGTGTCGAGGGACGGTTCATCGGGCCAACGCCATGCCGCGGAGCAGCTTAGTTCAATCAAATTTCCGCAGCATTCTAAGGAACCAACCCGGCACTCTTTCGCACACGGCCCAGATCGGCTGAAGCCGGGAATACCAGCGACTTAATCACAACAGGCACCGCACCGGATGCGTCGAGCAGCGCGCCGATATCGATGAAGTCGAAAGCCTTCATCGTAATGCCGTCGATCGACACGACCGGCACGTTCGACCGCGCTTCCTCGACGAAGTGCAGCCCGACCAGACCACCGACATCGCCATCGCCTACCAGCACCAGAGGCATCCCGTGCTCAGTCAGAGGCGCGAGACCCGCGGCGACGCCGCGGCAGAATGCATCCAGTCGTGCGAATGTCGCCGAGCCGCGCCAGCGATAGCAGAGCGCCACCGGCTGGGTGGCTGTCTGCAAATCCTGCCGCCGCAGTGCCAGCCCGATCTCTCCGGCGATCGCATCACTGTCGAGAATATCGTCGTCCAGCGGCAGGTCCGGCACGATCGCCGCGACATTGCGGAGCGGCAGCGTAGTGGCCGGATGAACCAGGATCGTGCTGCCGCTGACCTGGACGGTGTATTGCGATGCGCCGATGACAGTGGCACGGATCCCCTCGGCCGACGGCTCGATGATCGGCCCCCATTCAGCGACGCGACGGCGCAAGGCGTCAGCCAGCAGCGGCCCGAGATCACCGAATTGTTTGGTCTCGTTTCCATAGATGAACTCGGACACGCCACCGGAAAAGGTGACGATGTCCGGACGAGCGCGATCAGGCAACGGATCCAGTCGAAACAGCGCGCTGGTTTCGGCCGAGACGACGGGCGCCGAGAGCGCTTCGAACAGACGTTCCGCCATCCGTTCGGCAATCGCCGCCATCGCCCCTTCGGGTGGCGGCGCGCCGATGGCCAGCGTCAGTCCCAGTTCCTCGGCGAAGCGCAGCCCGGCGAGCTCGAGCCGCGCGATGCGCCCGGCATCGTCCAGGGAGATCACCCGCGCGCCGATGTCGAGCGCCGTGATCGCGACGATCTCGCCCCCGGCACATAGCGCGATCTTGGACGTGCCGCCACCGACATCGATGTTCATCACCCGTACCGGCGAGCGGATGGACCGCCCGACGGCACCGGCACCGAAGGCGGCCAATGTCGCTTCCAGCCCGTCGCCAGCGCTGACGGCGACGAACTTGCCGGCTTGGTCGGCGAACAACTCGCCGATCGCCCTTGCGTTGCTACGTCGCACGGCAACGCCGGTCAGGATCAGCGCGCCGGTGTCGACGTCGTCGACGCTGACGCCCGCCAACTCATACTGGCGCGAGATGAAGCGGCCGAGTGTGTTTCCGCACCGAACTGGGACCCCACACATAAGGCCGGACAACATACTGAAATCAAACACAAATGAACCTCGACCGTGGGGTCCCGATCGGCGCCGATCGGGACCCCACCTCTGCCCATATTCTCGATGTTAAATCAATATGATAGCGCGGATTCGGAAGGGGTCCCGGTTCGGCGCTGAAGCACACACAAACCCAACAGCTTGACGAGCATCGGCGAGCGCCATGCGGAAATGCCTCGCCGCCGTCGTCGCGGCCATCACCGTCGTGGAGTGAGGTGGTGGCGCTACTCGGCGAAAGTATCGAATACGAGGGTGCGCAGCCATTGATTGCCGGGCTCGCGGTGGAATTTCGCGTGCCACACTAGCTTGATCTCGATCGGCGGCAGCTTCACCGGCAGCGCCACATACTTCAGCCCATAAGTGGCGGCCATGCGGATCGCGAGCTTTTCCGGCACCGAGGCGACGAGATCGGTCGCTTGCAGGATCTCGCCGACGGCGACGAAATGCGGCACGCGGAGCCGGACCTTGGGCCGCGCGCCCGTCCGCTCCAGCTGCTCGTTGATCTCGCCATGGCCGGTGCCAGCGGCGATCACCATGACATGCTCGGCAGCGATGTAATCGGCGAGGCGCAGCCGCGGCCGGTCCAGGCGATGCCCAGGTCGGAACATGCAGACATAGGGCTGCGGAAAGAGCCGGCGCTGGAAGAATCCGGCGCGCAGATGCGGCACGTAGCCGATGGCGAGGTCGACGGCGCCGGCGGCCATCTCCGCCGCGAGATTGATCGCTGTGTCGCGCACGGTGCTGATCTCGACGCCGGGTGCGATGCGGCGCAGCAACGGCAGCAGCTCGGGCAGGAAATAGATTTCGCCGATGTCGGTCATTGCGATGGTGAAGCGGCGAGTGCTGCTGTCCGGATCGAAGCTGGCGCGCGCCTGCAGCGCCTGATGGATCGTGCCGAGCGCCTCGGCCACCGGGCCGGCCAGCCGCTCGGCGAACGGCGTCGGCTCCATGCCCTGCGCCGTGCGGAAGAAAAGCTCGTCGCCGAGCAGCCGCCGCAGCCGCTTCAAGGCGCTGCTCACCGCCGGCTGCGACAGGCCGAGCCGCGCCGCGACGGCCGAGACTCGCCGCTCCTCAAGCAACAGCTGGAAGACGACGAGCAGGTTGAGGTCGAACTCGCGCAGCTCCACCGCCGCCTCCATTATTCACGCTAGTTATAAAGCATATTAAAATGATCCGTTTGATTTAGGGGAGGGCGACGCCGACACTCCTGGGCAAGGCAAGTCTTGGCATAGGGAGTCAACGCGATGGACAGCACGACCGCGGCACCGGCGACGCGCGCTTGGCAGGATGACGGCTCGAGCCGGGTTCCTTTCTCGGTCTATACCAGCGCCGATCTACATCGCCGCGAGCTCGAGCGCTTCTTCTATCGCGGCCATTGGAATTACGTCGGCCTCTCAGCGGAAATTCCCGCTCCCGGCGATTTCAAGCGCACCCTCATCGGCGAACGCTCCGTCCTCCTGGTGCGCGACCAGGACGGCGGCATCAACGTCGTCGAGAATGTCTGCGCCCATCGCGGCGTCAGCTTTTGCCGCGAGCGCTTCGGCAACAAGCGCAACTTCAGATGCCCGTATCACCAGTGGAACTACGACCTCAAGGGCAATCTGATCGGCCTGCCCTTCCGCCGCGGCGTGCGCCAAGACGGCAAGACCAATGGCGGCATGCCGGCCGATTTCACGCTCGAGGAGCACGGCCTCACCAAGCTCGCCGTCGCGGTCCGGCACGGCGTCGTCTTCGCCTCGTTCGACCCGGCGGTGGAGTCCCTCGAAGCATTCCTCGGGCCGGCGGTGCTCGGCTATTTCGACCGCGTCTTCGACGGACGCGAGCTCAAGGTTCTCGGCTACTCCAAGCAGCGCATCCCCGGCAATTGGAAGCTGATGCAGGAGAACATCAAGGACCCCTATCATCCCGGGCTGCTGCACAGCTGGTTCGTCACCTTCGGCTTGTGGCGCGCCGATCAGCGCTCGGAGATGGTGACAGACGCGCATGGCCGCCACGCCTGCATGATCTCGCGCCGCAACGAGGGCGGCGCCAGCGAGGTGACGCAGGGCGTCGCCAGCTTCAAGGAGAAGATGACGCTCCATGACGACCGCATTCTCGACGTCGTGCCGGAGGATTGGTGGGGCGGTCCTTCGGTGGTGATGATGACGCTGTTCCCCGGCCTCATCATCCAGCAGCAGGTCAACAGCCTCTCGACCCGCCATATCCAGCCCGACGGGCCCGATCACTTCAACTTCGTCTGGACGCATTTCGGCTTCGCCGACGATACGCCGGAGATGGAGCGGCGGCGCCTGCGCCAGGCCAATCTCTTCGGTCCCGCCGGCCTCGTCTCGGCCGACGACGGCGAGGTGATCGAGCTGTCGCAAGTAGGTTTCCGGCAGAAGCCCGATGCCGCGACCTACGCCGAGCTCGACGGCCGCGGCACCGGCGGCGCGGATCACATGGTGACGGAGACACTGATCCGCAGCATGTACGCGTATTGGCGTCGTGTGATGGAGGTCTGAGCCATGGCCAACCCCGCAGTACTCGACTTCCCGGCCTATTACGCGCTCATCGCGCTTCAGGCCGATTACGCCGCTGCGTTGGATGCCGGCGAGTGGGAGCGCTGGCCCGAGTTCTTCCTCGATGATTGCGTCTACACGCTACAGCCGCGTGAGAACTACGATCGCGGCCTGCCGCTCGCTACCATCGCGCTCGAAAGCAAGGGCATGCTGCTGGACCGCGTTTACGGCATCCGCGAGACGCTCTTCCACGATCCCTATTATCAGCGGCACGTTACCGGCCTGCCGCTCATCCGGGGCATGGAGGGCGACACCATCCTGACCGAGACCAGCTACGCCGTGTTCCGCACCAAGCAAGACCAACTGTCCGAGGTGATGAACGTCGGCCGCTATCTCGACCGCGTACAGCCGACCGGGAGCGGACTAAAGTTCGCCGCGCGGCTATGCGTTTTCGACAGCGAGATGATCCCGAATTCGGTGATCTATCCGATTTGAATGCTCCGGTGTGAGGCGCTTTATTTCTGGGGAAGCCCCCGACATCGGGCTGTACCGCTATACGGCTGATCCCGGGCAGGAGGCGAATGTCCGCTATCACCGCGTCGATGCCTGAAAGCAGCCGGACCGCTGTCGACCCAACCTCGTCGTTCCCGAGCGGGAGATCTGATCCCCGAAGCGGTCTTTCCCGCCGCCGTATTGCCTGCGGCTCTGCGCCCATAGCCGTCGCTCAGCTGAAGTTGGTCATTTCTCGAAAGCGGACATCATGTCTCGGGGGTGCCTTCGGCGTCATGGGCCAGAGTGCGGCATGGATCCGTCGGACCTAAGTCGCGAGCGCTCGAGCGACCAAAGCGAGCTACGTCATGGACGTTCGTTGCCTCCACGCGGCGGATATGCCTCAGTGAGCTGCAACATCGACCAACCCGGCTGCGACGTCGCGTGAGCATTCTTCGAGGTCCTGTATGGCACGCCGATGGTCGGCTCTACGTCTCACAAGAGCGGTTTCCACGGCAGCAACGCCAATCTCGATATATCTAATGGCAGGATTCGAATAGTAGTGCTCAAGGCGCTCGCCAACGATGACGACGGCTTCGCCGGATTCGACCACGGCAAGACATTCTCTGATCGTTGTCACGATTGGCCCCCGCGCGATCGGCCGTCCAGAAGGGGTGTGGTCAGGAAAATGGATCGCCGCCCACGCTCCCAACTGATGATTGTCCGGCAACGTCGGCAAGGTCTCGAGCGCGAGTTCCTCCGGATCGATCAAGTTTCTGTCGCACAGCCTGTGATCGGCAGGCACGACCAGTTTCTTCTTCTCCTCGAACAGGACCGTGCATTGCACCAAGCCGTCATGGGAAAGCGGAAGTCTGCAGAACGCTGCATCGACTTTGCCCAGTGCGACCGCCTCAAACTGGTCTAGCAGCGAAAGCTCCACCCAATCGACATCGATATGGAACTTGCTCCTGAGATGTCTCACGAATGGCAGCGTCAACTCATAAAGACCGCCACCGAGGAAACCGATCCGCAACCGACCTGCCTGGCCCAGGGCGGTCTTCCTGCAATCGTCCAGCGTGGCGCGCAGGACCAGTGCTGCGGGTTCTGCTCCGACGCGAAATTTCTCGCCAAGGGGCGTCAACTGAACCCGCCGGCTCGTTCTCACGAAGAGCTGCCCGCCAACCTCTTTCTCCAATGAATTTATCGCTTCGGAGACGGAGGATTGGGCGAGAGACAGCCTCTCCGCCGCTTTTCCAAAATGTAGATCCATAGCGACCGCCAAGAAGCAGTCGATCTGCCGTAGTTCCACCTAATCCTCGCGTCAACCGATTGATCGGGCGTGCCGATTTTAATGCTAGCCTACGCTTCGATAATACGGTCCGCAACATGGATGAAAGCGTATCGTTGCAATCCCGTTTCAGCACACGCAAGCACGGCTCGTTCGTCGAAATCCATCTCGATGGCGACAAATGAAGCGATGCATCCCTTCAGGCCTAGGCGTGACAGCAAAGGGCCAATTGATCGGCAATGCCGATCGAATGCACGGCAATCGGCGCTTGTTCGGAAGGACCACGAAGAAGACATCCAGGGACGACCGGCCCGGCCCAGATGTGGCTCCAGGGCCAACGGAGAGAGAATGAACGATGGGTAAGTTGCAAGGGAAAGTGGCTGTCATTACTGGAGGCACTCAAGGTATCGGCCTCGCCACGGCAAAACTCTTCGCCAGTGAGGGTGCTTATGTTTTTATTACTGGCCGTCGTCAGAAGGAACTGACAGAGGCCGTAGTGTCAATCGGCAGCAACGTCACGGGCGTTCAGGGCGACGTCGCGAACCTGGCCGACCTCGATCGTCTCTACGACAGCGTCAAAGCGAAGGGCCCAATCGATGTCCTCTTCGCCAATGTCGGACTGGGCGGATTTGTCCCCTTGGGAAGCATCACCGAGGAGTACTACGACAAAACCTTCGACACCAACGTCAAGGGGCTGCTCTTCACGGTCCAAAAGGCGCTGCCGTTTCTGAACAATGGCGCTTCCATCATTCTGACCGGTTCAGCCGCAGCCGCAAAAGGCACCCCCAGCTTCGGCGTCTACGCCGCGAGCAAGGCGGCTGTTCGCTCATTCGTGCGAACCTGGACCGCGGAGCTGAAGGACCGCCACATCCGCTCAAACGTTCTTAGCCCCGGACCTGTCATTACGCCGCAGGTGGCGCTCCAGCCACCTGAAGCCATCGCGCGCATCGTGTCCACCGTCCCAATGGGCCGCATGGCGGAGCCCGAAGAGATCGCCAAGGTCGCGCTCTTTCTGGGCTCGGATGACTCCAGCTTCGTCACCGGGATCGAACTCTTCGCCGATGGCGGCAGAGCGCAAGTCTGATTGTCGCTGATCTGCGGCAATGGCCGGCAGCTTGCCGACCGAGGTCGTTCGACCGCAGCCGCGCGACTAAGTCCGCCAAAACGGCCTGAACACTACATCCTGCCAACCACGGAGACTGCCATGTCGCGCACGATAAAGTTTGCGAAAGCTGGTGGACCGGAAGTCCTCGAATTCATCGAAACGCAAGTTCCAGCTCCGGGCTCCCACGAAGTTCGTATCAAGGTCAAAGCCATCGGCCTCAACCGAGCCGATTCAATGTGGCGCAATGACAAATATGTGGAGCCCGTAAAATTTCCGGCCGGTCTGGGATACGAGGCTGCCGGTATTGTCGATGCGACGGGCGAGGACGTCTCCGAGTTTGCCGTCGGTGATAGGGTCAGCCTGCTTCCAGGCTTCTCGCTGAATAAATACTTCACCTACGGAGAGGTCATTCTCGCCCCCGACCATGCCGTCGTGAAGCACCCGGAATCGCTTTCATTCGTCGAGGCGGCGTCGGTCTGGATGATTGTTCTTGACGGCCTACGGCGCGCTCGTCCTCGACGCCCAGGTGAAGACAGGCGACTTCGTCATCATTCCCGCAGCTTCAAGCAGCGTCGGCCTGGCGGCGATTCAAATCGCCGCCCATGCGGGCGCGACCCCCATCGCGCTGACGCGCACGTCAGAGAAGAAGAAGCGGTTGCACGAGGCTGGCGCAGCACATGTCATTGCAACCCAGGAGCAAGACATGGTCGCCGAAGTGATGCGCATCACGAACGGCAGTGGCGCGCGCGTCGCCTTCGATCCCGTCGGCGGTTCGGACTTTGCCAAGCTAATTGCCGCGCTGACCTTTCAGGGTATCGCTTATATCTACGGCGCACTGAGCGAGGACCCCACTCCGATCCCGGTGCTGGAGATGATCCGGAAGATGCCCGCGGTCAAAGGATACAGTATCCGGCTGGTGATGGGCGACGCGGAACACCGGAGGGTCGCAGTGGAGTACATCACCAAGGGCCTCGCGAGTGGCGCGCTCAAGCCGATTATCGATCGTACATTCAAGTTGGACGATATGGTCGAAGCGCACCGCCATCTGGAGAACAGCGGCCAATTCGGTAAGATCGTCATTACCCTTTGAGCTGATGTTAACGCCCCGGTCCGGGACGATAGGGCGAAAGTATAGCTCGCCAACGGCTGCACTCCTCACGCCCTAAATACCCCGGAGGCATGATGGACCCGGCACAGCAATCGACACCCACGATTACGCTCGACCAGCGAACGCGTATTCTCCTGGAGGCGCCGGTGTTGCCGATGCTGCTGAAGCTGGCCGCACCCAATATGCTCGTCATGCTGGCCCAGATGTCGACCGGGTTGGTGGAGATTTATTTCGTTGCCCGGCTCGGCGTCGACGCCCTGGCCGGCGCCTCTCTGGTCTTTCCGGTGCTGTCGCTCATCACCGCCGTGTCTCAGGGTGCGGTCGGTGGCGGGGTCGTCGCCACAATCGCCCGCGCACTCGGCCGAGGGCAACAGGCCCAGGCGAATCAATTGGTCTGGTATGCGGTCGCGATCGCTGTTTTCTTCGGGCTGCTGACCAGCTCGGTCATCCTGAGTGTTGGGCCATTGTTCTACCGGGCGATGGGCGCCGAAGGCGCATCCCTTGCCGTCGCCACCACCTATTCCAGCATGGTTTTCGGTGGCGCCATCGTGATCTGGGTCTTCAACCTGCTGCTTGCGGCCGTGCGCGGCACCGGCAATCTTCTTCTGCCGGTCGCCATCGTTTGCGGCGGAGTGCTGATCCTTCTGCCGCTGTCTCCGATGCTGATCTTCGGCCTGGGTCCGCTGCCTGCGTTCGGCATTGCCGGTGCTGCAGCAGCGGTCCTGCTCTACTACGCGGGCGGCAGTCTATGCCTCGCGCTGTATCTGTGGGGCGGTGGCGGCATCCTACGGCCGTCGGCCAGGCCGCCGCGCCTCACCTGGGCGCCTTTCCGAGAGATCCTGCGGGTGGGCGGCATGTCGGCGCTGGTCAGCGCAACGACAAATCTGACCATCGCGATCATCACCGCCTATGTCGGCACCGCGGGCGTGGCGGCCCTCGCCGGCTATGGTGCGGGGGCACGTCTGGAATTCATTCTGGTGCCCTTGAGCTATGGGATCGGCGGGCCAGCCGGCATTCTGATCGGCACGAACATCGGCGCCGGCCAGGGCGGCCGCGCGGGGCGGACGGCTTGGATCACCGTGCTGTTGGCAGCTCTCGCCACCGAAGCGGTCGGTCTCGCTGCCGCGACCTGGCCGGCGGCGTGGATTGGATCATTCAGCGGCGATCCGGCAGTTCTGGCGATCGGGACGACCTATCTTCGGACCGTTGGGCCGTTCTTCGGATTTTTCGGGATCGGCTACGCGCTCTACTGCGTCGGGCAAGCGACGGGTCGCATGGGATGGCCGGTTGCCGGCGCTGTCACCCGCGCGGCGATCGCGGTCGTCGGTGGCGCTGCCGCGATCAGGCTCGGAGCGAACCTCGATCACCTCTTCAGCGCGGTGAGCCTTGGCATGACGAGCTTCGGCTTGTTCAGCCTGCCTGGTCTTTTCCTGCGCTCCGCCTATGGCATCCGACAGAGGATTTCTGCTGCCCGCGGTCCAAATTGCGGTCTGCACACGGTAAATCTTTGCTCGAAATGATGATCTTGTCCCTTGACCGGCCACCCCGTCTTGCATCTTCGGCCAACATAAATACACGGCCACGCACGACTGAAATCGAACACGCCACACATCATCTCTGGGCCGCATCATGCTGGGCCAAATTTCAGCATGGAGTGTCTGCTCGTCGCCGGAGAATCCAAGGCGGGCGGTCGGGATGCGGCCCCGCTTCGCGCCCATGGCGGTCGTTCACAGGCGGGACGCCAGCTCCCGCAAGCGGACGTTGATTGTCCTGGCGACTCACACTGGTCGCTTATTCCGCGACAAGGTCGAACTTGTTGCCTTCGGGATCAGCGCGTCCACTCTTGAAAGGAACAGCTTCAGAATCGGCGAGGTGTTTGCCTTGCTGTAACCCACGGCCAAATCGATCGTTGGCGCTTCATCCTCCAGCGGACGGCTGACCACGGACCACGGCAGCAGATTCTTCGCATAGGCGGGCATAAGCGCCACCCCGCGGGTGGACGCAACCAGAGACATGGCCATCGCCATGTTGTCCACCCCATGATCCAGTTTGATGTCGAGTCCAGAGCGGCGCAGATAGTCCTCGGTCACGGCGCGCAGCACTGTGGCTTTGTTCGAGCCGCCGATGAAGATCTCGCCGACGAATTGCCGAGGGTGAATCGCTTCGCGTCTGGTGAGGCGATGGTCGCTCGGCATCAAGACGATCAGAGGCTCGTGGTCTACCACTTCGTAGCACAGGTCGAAGGTCGGCTCGACGCGCAGGAAGGCCACGTCGAGTCGGCCGCGGACGAGCGCCTCGGCGAGGTCCGGCGAATAGTCGCTCGAGATCGTGACCTGGATGTTCTTCAGCGCGTCGCGCAGCACATGCATGGCACGCGGCAGCCAATTCATCTCGTGACCTGTTTGGAAGCCGATGGCGAACGTCTTTCGTCCAGGCTCGGCAGCCCTGCGCGCCGCTTCCACCGCCGCATCGACCTGCGCCAGTGCCAGCCGGGCTTGGTCGAGAAAGGCCTTGCCTGCGGCGGTCAATTCGATGCCGTGCACGCTGCGGCTCATTAACTGGACCCCAACCTCGTATTCGAGGTCGCGGATTTGGCGGCTCAGAGAAGGCTGCGCCGTGTGCAGCCTTCTCTCAGCCGCGAGCGTCAGGCTGCCTTCCTCGGCGACCGCAACGAAATACCGAAGGTGCCGCAGCTCCATAGCGCCTTCCATATCTCCAAGGCATGTATCTCCAGCTTACAAAGTCTTTTTCGCGAGCGCCAGAGGAGCCTACATGGGCTTTAACAAAGGCACCTACGCCCGGTCTCGGTCTCTAAGCCGCAGCCAAAGGGCGCATTTCCATACTCTGCCGGCAGGGAAGCAAATTGCGAGGATCGTAGAATGAGCACTCAAGTTGTCTTGATCACAGGTGGACTGACCGGCATCGGCCGCGCCGCTGCCGTCGCTTTTGCCAAGAAGGGCGCCAAGGTGGTCGTTGCCGGTCGGCGTGATGAGGCCGGCAAGGCGCTCGTCAACGAACTGCGCTCTTTGGGTTCGGAGGCCGAGTTCATCAACGCCGACGTCCGCAAAGAGGATGATGTCCGCAATATGGTCGACCAGACCGTCGCGCGGTTTGGGCGTCTCGATGTCGCCGTGAACAACGCCGCCACCGAAGGTGCGGTCGGCCCGATCACGGACCAGACGGCGGAAAGCTTTGCCGCGACGTTCGAGACCAACGTTCTCGGCGTGGTCCTGAGCATGAAGCACGAAGTGCGCGCCATGCAGGCCCAGGGGAGCGGCAACATCATCAACATCTCCTCGACCTATGGACACGAGGGCGCGGCCGGGGCCTCGATCTACGTCGGCGCCAAGCACGCCGTCGAAGGCATCACCAAGTCGGTAGCGCTCGAAATGGCCAAGTCGGGAATTCGCGTGAATGCCGTCGCGCCTGGCCCCACGGACACCGGCATGCTGACCCGCTTCACCGGCACGGCGGAGAACAAGGCCGCTCTCGCAAAGCAGGTTCCGTTGGGTCGACTGGGCCTCTCCGAGGAGGTCGCCGACGGCATCGTGTTCATCGCATCGGATGAAGCCCGGTTCATCACAGGTCACGTCCTCAACGTCGATGGCGGTCACAGCGCGAACTGACCCTGTTCGACCGGGATTGCGCAAGGGAAGGAAGTCCAATGGCTAACGTGGTCAAGAAACACAGCATTTCTTTTGAGCTAGCACAGAAAATGGTGCATGCGGCGTTGGCGAATGCCAAAGAACTTGGCGTTACCGAGAACGTGGCGATCGTCGATGACGGCGGCAATCTTAAGGCCTTTGGCCGGATGGATGGAGCGCCGATCCTCAGCATTCAGATGGCGCAGAACAAGGCGTACACAG
>JAQGID010000455.1 GCA_028291405.1 Rhodospirillales bacterium
AAGGCTGGATGCAGACCGAGCGCGCCAAGCTCTCGCGGCACAACGACATTGCGAAGGCGATGGATTACATGCTGAAGCGCTGGCCAGCCTTCACTGTCTTCCTGGAAGACGGCCGCATTTGCCTCACCAACAATGCGGCCGAGCGAGCGCTGCGCTGCGTCGCCGTCGGGCGCCGCAACTGGACCTTCTGCGGATCCGATCGCGGCGGGGAAAGAGCGGCGGCAATCTACACCCTCGTCGCGGCCGCGAAGCTCAACGACATCGATCCTCAAGCCTGGCTCGCCGACGTGCTCCAGCGGATAATTTCAGGCCACGCCATGGCTGAGCGACAGTTCCCTGTGCGGTTACGGGTGGCGGTCCCGCCGCGAGGATTCGGAAATCAACTCAGCCTTATGCACGAATGGCTGGACGGGCACGTTGGCAAGGGCAACTACGCGGCCCATGGCTTCAACCATCCCGGCATGTCCGAGGCATGCTTGTGGTACTTCCTCGACGTCGGGATGGGGAAGGCTTTCGTGGACCGGTTCGGCCTCACCCTAGCGGGGATCGAGGCGAACAAGCATCCGCTGTGAGGATGTGACTAAAATTCTGTAGCCCGTGCGCGAGAGCGGAATCGGCGCCAATGTCGCGGTTCGCGATAACACGAGCCCGACACCCCATTTGCCAGGTCAAAGCGAATTAACCGGCTCGCCAACCGGATTGACCGGCGCGCGTGCGGACGGCGCCAGCACGACCGGCTCGATGAGGCTCGCATCATCGTTCCGCACGTTGCCGACTCGCGGGTCGACCGGCCAGCGCTGGCGCGGACTATCGGGTCCCTTTTCGACAGCGGCAAGATCGTCTCCGCGGTCTGCCACGGCCCCGCGGGGTTGGTGTCGGCCAAGCGCAGCGACGGCCGATCGCTCGTCGATGGCAAACGCGTCAACAGCTTCACGAACTCCGAGGAGAAGGCTGTAGGCTTGACAGAGGTCGTTCCGTTTCTGCTCGAAACACGCCTGCGCGAACTGGGCGGCCGGTTCGAGGGCGGGCCAGAGTGGCAGCCTTTTGCGGTGCGCGACGGTAACCTGATCACCGGCCAGAACCCGATGTCTTCGGAACTCGTCGCGCGGAGAGTCATCGATGCTCTAGAGACGCAAGAAGTCGCCTGAATAGGCCGTCTCTTATTCCGGGGCACTGGTCATGGCCGATCAGGCGCCAGCGCGGCGATGAGGCGGCATTCGAACATCGTGCCGCCTCGATGACCAAATGAGGAGAAACACAATGCCTGCGACGACATCCAGTGCGGCCACGGCAATCGATGTGGCGCGATCGTTTTTCACAGCCTACAACGCCCACGAAATGAGCAAGATGGTGGGGGCATGCAGCGAGGACGCTCAGCTGCGCTACGTGCCCATGGCAGCGAGGGTCAGGGCAAAGCGCGCGAGGTGGGCAAGGCCATTTGGTCAGGTCTCATCGACGCCTTCCCAGACCTGGCCGTCACCGTTCAGTCGATGTTCGGTAACGAGCGGACGTGGCGGCCGAGGTCGTGATCGGCGGAACCCAGAGGAAGGATTTTCTCCAGATCCGCAACCAGGGCAAGCATTACGACCTGCCCCATGCATTCCTCTTGAAAAAGATCTGATCACCGAGATCGCTTGTTACTGGGATAACGCCAGCTTCTATTTGCAGCTTGGCAAGACGACGCTTCCGTGATCGCCTGACGGAGCCCGACATGCCGGAGAGCGGCGCCTACTGACAGAGCGCAGGCGCTGCCCTTCGATCGGAGGCTGTCGCAGCGCAGGAATGATGCCTTCCGCTACGGTTTCAAAGCGAAGACGGTGACCGTCGGGTTCCCTCCACCGATGTCGGGCGCCATCCGGTTATAATAGCCGCCGACAAAGCCCGAGACGGCGGCGACGTGCTGCTTGCCACCAGCAGCGTAGCTTATTACGCCGCCCCCGACCGGACCGCCGAGATTGTGCCGGTAAACGATCTTGCCCGTCTTGGCGTCGAACACGAGCAAGTCGCCTGTGACCTCACCGGCGAAGATGAGGTCGCCGCCGGTCGCCGCCGCGCCGCCGATCATCGGCTTGCTGGACTGGTAGCGCCACAGCTGCTTCCCGGTGGCGGCGTCGAACGCGGTCAGCCAGCCCTTCGCGCTGCTCCACGGATCGAACTGCATCTCGCCGCCCATGAACAGCTCGCCCTTTTTTGCCGCTTCGGGATCGGGTGCTTTTTCCGCCTGTCGGATCTGGTTGCACCAATCCGTCGCGGGAACGAAAAGCGCGCTCAGATGCGGGCTGTAGGCGGCCCCGTTCCATTCGTGGCCGCCTAAGGCGCCCGGGCAAACATGCTGGAACGAGGTGCCGATCGGGCCTTCTGCGTTCTCCCGCGTGGTGAAGGGGACGCTGTAGAGTACCGTGCGCGTGTCACGGTCCAACACCCGCAGCATGCCATCCTTGCCGGTCAACCCGATAAGCGTGCGCGTCTGACCGTCGACCGTGGTCGTGAAGACCGGCGCGACGTGGGTCAGGTCGTAGTCGCGCACATCGTGCGAGATGACCTGATAGTACCACGCCAGCTTGCCGGTGCGGACATTCAGCGCCACGATCGCGGTGGTATAAAGGTTCTCGCCCGGGCGCTCCTTGTCGTAGAAATCGGGCGCCGGATTGCCTACCGGCACGTAGAGCAGCCCTTTCGCCGCGTCGAACGACAGCGGTGTCCAAAGCGTGCCGCCGCCGTGCTTCAGCGCGTTGGGGTCGCCGCCCCAGCTGTCCGCGCCCGGCTCGCCGGGATCCGGCACCGTGTTGAACTTCCACACGGGCTCGCCGTCGCTGAGCCGGAAGGCGCCGATCCACCCCTTGCCCGCGAGTTCGGCCCCCGCCGGTCCGATCAGCACCAGGTCGTCACGGATCAGCGGCGGCATGCTGATGGAATAGCCGTCGCTGGACTTCGCGATTTCGCGCGACCACAGCGACTGGCCGGTCTTGGCGTCCAGCGCGATCAGGTAGCCATCCGCGGTGCCGCGCACGACCTTGCCGTCCTTGATGGCGGCGCCGCGTTGGTTGACGAACTTTTCCGCCGCTTTCGGCTCCCATTTGTGCTGCCATACCGCCTTGCAGTTCGCGCCGTCGAGCGCCACGGTGTAATGGGCGGTCGTGACGTAGAGAATGCCGTCATACGCGATCGGCGCTGTTTGCGCGGGCTCCTTCTCGGGGAAGCTGTAGCTGCACGTCTGCGCGAGCTTTGCGGCATTCTTCGCTGTGATCTGGTTGAGCGGCGTGTAGCGTTGTCCGCGATAATCGTGATCAACATAAAGCCAGTTGGCGCGATCGGTGGCGGCGTTGTTCAGCTCTGCCTGTGTCGGCCCGAGCGCTTGCGCGGTGCCGGTTGCAAGCGACAGAACGGCAATACCTCCGAAGACTGCGGTTGCGGCTCTCATGTATCGCTCCTCTGTGGAGGCGTATGCGAACTCACTCGCGATGCGCTCCATCGCGGGTCAAAGAGCCTGTTCGCCTGCGGAGACCGGAAGGGTCTGCGAGAACCTGCGTCCACCCAGCGGAGCCAAAAGCCAGTGCGAGCGTATGACAAACCTATGACGTGGCCGCTCGTCGTTGTCCTTGATCGGCGTCAACTTTCGCGCCTTTTCCCGCGAGAGCGGGGCCGAGTCACCAGGAGACCCTGGGCTCGGCGGGAAACGACAATCCATGACATCGATGTCTCAGTGGTGGGGGAGCTTCACTCTGACCAACGGCGGCTCGCCGAATGGAAGGCCATCCTCGAGGCGCGGTCGCCAACCGCTTCGATCGCGGCGCGGCCGCCAAGCATCAGATCGATCCCCAAGCTCTCCGAAAGCGGATCCAAGCCGACGGATGGTCTATCGTTTCGCCGCTGTCAGAAAAGAACGCGATAAGGAGCGCGCTGAAGGCATGGGAAAGTCCCTTCCGACCCGTAGTCGAAGACGTCCATTCGAGCATTAGCGCTGAAACATGGGGTCAGCCGTGGCCAACTTTGGGACGCGATTGACGCGGCTGGTCTGCTAAACCGTCAATGACCGTCGCCGCCGAGCGCGTAAGGATCAGATCGACATTGCCTTTGAGGCATGGCGAACCGCGATGGCCGGAAAGACCGCCCCGGAGTCCATGCGAGCCGTAGCGTTACGGTATGGCGTCCACGACAGAGAGATGAGGACTCGTTGCAGGAAAAAAGGAGTAGGCACGACTCTACCGATACGCCCGAGCTCGTGCTCGCTGAACCTGATTGCTGCTGGCGCTCCTGCAAGAACGCTCTCGAGGCGAGTCTTTCGTTCGATCAGGGATAGCCGCATGAGGCTCGTGCCGTCGAGGAATAGGAGATCGAAGGCGAAATATATGAGGCTCCTCGAGCTCCGGCTGTCGGTGCCAGCTTGAATCGCCGAGAAGCTCGTCGTCCCGTCGTCGCGCAGCGCGCACAGCTCGCCGTCGATATAGGCGCTCCCCAGAGCGAGCTCAGATAGCCCTTGTGCGGTGGCCGGTATGACCCGGAATTCCGCAATGATTTGATCTGCGTTCATGCGCCGGTTTTGATCCGACTAAAGTTGACGCGCGTCATGGAACACCCGCGCCAGCCCTCCATACTGGCTGCTATGGAGGGCTGGTCGTTTCGGCCGTCGCGCTAGCTGGGGACCAGCCGAACGCCAGCGTGACAACGCTGGGCGACGATATCGTCAGGTCATAGTCGGAGGACGATCTCGACCTTGATAATCGGGTAGTTCGGCAAGCCTCGCTAGGGCAGGCCAGAGGATCGCACTGGCCGGATGCTCACCTGCCGTGGATGCGGATGGTGCCAGCAGGCCTCTCGCGCAGTTCGCTCACGGGGGCAAGCTCCGCTTCGATGTCATCGAAGCGGAGACTCAAGATGCAGAGCAATCGTTCGCCCGCCTCCGTTGGCGCGCTGCAGGTAATTGGGAGGCGCATCGCCGACGGCGACGGGGCTTCAGCCAAGGGAAGAGAAGCGCGATGGAAATCAAACGCAGCGGCTCACAGCCGTCCGGCAAGGGACCGGCGGACTACTTCACCGGCACGGTGCGCATCGACCCCGCTGTTCGAGTCACCCGAACCGGCACGCGTTGTTGGCGCGAGCGTCACCTTCGAGCCGGGTGCCCGCACCGCATGGCACACGCATCCACTCGGTCAGACCTTGATCGTCACATCCGGCCTCGGGCGAATGCAGCGATGGGGCGGCCCCCTCGAGGCAATCCGGCCGGGCGACGTGGTCTGGATTCCGCCCGGTGAGAAGCATTGGCATGGGCCACGCCGACGACCGCGATGACCCATTTCGCCATTCAGGAAAAGCTGGATGGCAAGACCGTCCACTGGATGGAAAAGGTCAGCGACGAGCAATACCAGGCCGGACTCGGTGCCGAAACGGAACCGACGGGAGGATAGACCCATGTACAACGAGAAAGCTTATGCCGCAGCGAGTGAGACATCGCCGCTTGCGCCCGCCACGATTCCGCGGCGCGATCCGACCGAGCACGATGTTCAGATCGAAATCCTGTTTTGCGGTATCTGCCACTCCGATGTGCACCAGGTGCGTAACGAGTGGCGAGACATCATGCCCACCGTCTACCCGATCGTCCCGGGCCACGAGATCGTCGGCCGCGTGACCAGGGTCGGTTCCGCCGTCACGAAGTTCAAACCCGGCGACCTTGCCGCGGTCGGCTGCCTGGTCGATTCGGACGGTACCTGCCCGGAGTGCAAGGCTGGTCTCGAGCAGTTCTGCCCGAACCTGACCCTCACCTTCAATTCCCCGGACAAGTACCTCGGCGGCGTCACCTATGGCGGCTACTCCGGCAGCATCGTCGTCAAGGAACACTTCGTTCTCCGAGTCCCCGCCAACCTCCATCCGGCCGGAGCCGCGCCGCTTCTCTGTGCCGGGATCACGACATACTCGCCCATGCGCCATTGGGGCGTCACCCGGGACCAAAAGGTTGGCGTGGTCGGCCTCGGCGGGCTAGGCCACATGGGCGTGAAATTTGCTCATGCGTTCGGCGCCCACGTCGTCGTCTTCACCACCTCGCCCGGCAAGAAGGAAGACGCCCGCCGCCTCGGCGCGGACGAAGTCGTCATCTCCCGCAACACCGACGAGATGCAGAAGCACGTCGGCAGCTTCGACTTCATCCTCGACACCGTCTCTGCCGAGCACGACGTCAATGCTTATATCAACCTGCTCCGCCGCGACGGCACCATCACCCTGGTCGGCGTTCCTCCGAAGCCCTTGGGCGTCTTGTCCTTCGGCCTGATCGCGAAGCGCCGCACTCTCACGGGCTCCAATATCGGCGGCATCGCGGAAACCCAAGAGATGCTTGACTTTTGCGGGACCCATGACATCACCGCCGACGTCGAAGTCATTCGCATCCAGCAAGTGAACGAAGCCTACGAAAGACTGCTCAAGTCCGACGTCAAGTACCGCTTCTCCATCGAGATGGCCTCTCTCAAATCTGCGTGACCAACGCGACGCGTGAAGGTGCAACAATGTAAAAGCGCAAACTAAGTGGCCTGGAAGTCTCAGCCATCGGGCTCGCTGCACGGGCCTGAGCTATGGCTACGGTCCGCCCGTCGACAAGCAGGAGGCGATCACGCTGGTTCAGGCGGCCGTCGAGCGCGGCGTCACTTTCTTCGACACGGCTGAAGTCTAAGGTCCGTTCACGAACGAGGAACTCGTGGGCGAAGCTCTCGCTCCCTCGGCCAGCGGGGGACGATCCACCTTCGGATGGTCGACCGCCATAATGCTCCATCCTTTGGTCACTTGAGATAGCTGTGGATGACTTCGATGAGTTGGTCGGCGCCTCGGCCCGCTCGGCGTCAGGATCGTGCGCCGGGTCGGCGATGTGGAAGCGGATGTGTTCCTCCATCACCTGGGCCATCAGCCCATTGGCCGCCCCCCGGATTGCAGCGACGAGCCGCATCACCTCGATTCACCCCGCTTCCTTCTCAAGGGCGCGCTCCACGGCCTCGACCTGCCCGCGCAAGCGTCGGACGCGGTTCAGGAGCTTGGTCTTGTCGCGAACTGTGTGGCCCATGTTTCCAACCTCTCAGGTTCACGCCATATATAATACCGGGTATGGTATTTGGACGATGCCGGTTTGTGCTATTAGGTGGGACCGAGACCCCCGGTCAATCAGTGCGAGTGGCGGTGGTGAATGTCCGGGTCAGGTTCACGAAATTCTTCATTGCCCATGATTGCGGACAGATCATCAATCCGCACGGCCTCGAGAACCAGATCGACGGGAGCACCATCCAGACGATCAGCCGCACGCTGAAAGAGGAGGTCACGTTCGACCGCTCGGCGGTGACCAGCCTCGATTGGGTGTCTTATCCGATCCTGACGTTCCCCGAGATTCCCGAGATCGCCTATGATCTGATCGATCGTCCGACCGAGCCTCCTTGGGGTGGCGGAGAGCCATCCGCTGCCGTGGTTCCGAGCGCGATCTCGAACGCGGTGTTCGACGCGACCGGGGCGCGGCTGCGCTCGGTTCCTTTCACGCCGGACAAGGTGAAAGACGCGCTACGTAGGGCTACCTGAGTTTGATGTCGCCGGGAGAAGAACAGTTTGTCCTGACCCCATGCCGACGCGCATTGGAACCGGGAGAATTGGCCGCGCGCCGAAACGGAGATCGCCGACGAGGAGGCGCTCTCTCGCTTTATCAGCGAGGGCGGCGCGCCATCCGGGATCTCCAGCGCGGCATAAGCGGCTGGCGAAAGGACGCGCCAGAGGGCATTGACACATTAAGCAAGTAGAGGCGCCGGTTGGCTGCGACCGCATGGGATCCCTGCTCTCCTTCGCGCTTAGGACTAAGATGGCTCCCGATAAACCAAAAGGCCGCCATCGGTCGCGTCGTGGCAAACGCCTCAGTGCCACTCTGGGAGGGCAGGGATGAAGACGCTTCACCTGTTGCGCCACGCGAAGTCAAGCTGGAAGGATCCGGCTCTCGATGACCATGAGAGACCCCTAAGCAAGCGTGGCCGAGAGACCGCCAAAATGATAGGAGCGTATCTGCGGCGAGAGAAAATCAGGCCCGACGTGGTGGTCTGCTCCTCCGCCGTCCGCGCGCGACAGACGCTCGCGCCCATTTCCAAGGAAATAAAGCCGTCAAAAGTTGTGCTCAAAAAGGCGATCTACGCAGTGCCGCAGCAAAAGTTGTGGAAGCACATCTCGACCCTGCCCGAAAATGCTGACTGCGTCTTGCTGATCGGCCACAACCCGGCCTTGCATGACCTTGCGCTGGCGCTTGCAACCCCCAAATCGCGCGCACGCTTGCCCTCGATAGAAGCTAAGTTTCCGACGGGAGCGATGGCGACGTTCCGCTTTGACGGAACGTGGAAGGAGCTGCGCCCGAATGGGGCGGCCCTCTCGGCATTCACCTGCCCGAAGGACATTGCGCGCAAGGGCCGGTGAAGGCAGGCTTGGTGTCGATGCCTCGGCCTTTTGCGGTTTGCGTTGAAGATACATATCCAGGCAATCCTCTGCGGAGCCTGCCAAGCGGTATAGATTTGTATCGTCAGTGACGAGCTGCGGCATTCTGGCTGACGCAAACGAGGGCGAGCATGGCAACCGGCAGCGTCACCGTCTTTGGTGGGACCGGCTTCATCGGCCGCCATCTCGTGCCGCTGCTCGTGCAACACGGCGCAATCGTGCGCGTGGCCGTGCGCCATCCAGAGCGTCATGTGGCGACTGGTCCAGCCCAGACGATCGAAACGATTCAAGCCGATGTGCTCGACGAGAGCGCCATAGCTGCTGCGACCAAGACAACGAACGCGATCGTCAATCTTGTCGGCATTCTGACCGAGACGAGCACGCAGACCTACCGTACCCTTCACGTCGAGGGCGCTCGGCGCGTTGCGCTGGCCGCGAAGCGGCAAGGTGTGACGCGGCTAATCCACATTTCGGCACTTGGCGCCAGCCGGGATTCCCCTGCCAACTCGGATCGGACGAAGGCGGAGGGCGAGTTGGCGGTGCGTGCGATCTTCCCGGAGGCGACGATTGTCCGACCGAGCCTCGTCTTTGGAGAGGATGATCATTTCTTCAACTCGTTCGCCGCCCTGGCCCGGCGCAGCCCGGTCCTGCCTTTGATCGGCGGCGGCACGACGAAGTTCCAGCCGGTTGCCGTTGTCGACGTGACGGAGGGTCTTATGCAGCTTCTGAATCGACCCGACACGGCCGGAAAGACGTATGAATTCGGGGGCCCGGAGGTTTACAGCTTCAGGGAACTCCTGGAATTCTTGCTGGCGACGTTGAATCGGCGGCGCCTCTTGCTGCCGATTCCCTTCGCAGTCGCCGAAATCCAGGCGGCGCTGCTCGAGTTCCTGCCGAGTCCGCCATTGACCCGTGATCAAGTCAGGCTGCTGAAGACCGACAAAGTGGTCAGCGGAAGGGAACAGACGCTCGCCGATCTGGGTATTCACCCGAAACCTCTCGGAGAATTTCTTTCGGTATTGAAGGAAAAGTACGGTGCATCAGGGCGCGGCTCGATTTCCGCTCGTGCTCCGTGATGCGCGAGATCATTATCCGCCGTCCCCGGTTCCAGCTGAAGAGGGAGCTTTGCGCTCGGATGATTACCTCTTTCCAAGCCGCCTACACGAATCGCTTCATCTGGGCACCGGGCAGTATGCCCGATACCCGCATCGTTGATTCCTTGGTCGAGGAAACCGGGCTCAATTCTGGTGGACACACTCGATGCGCCTCACGAAGGCGTCGCTCATCTACCGGCGGACCAAGAACATGCATGCAGTCCTTAGTTGTCATTGCCCGGGATTTGCGTCGACAGCAAAGAAGCTGTCCGGCGGGTCGGCATCGAGCGGGGTCAATCGAGGATCGAAGCGGAACCGCGTCGCGCAGTAAGGACAGAGGATCGTGTCCGCCTGGCCCATATTGATGTAGACGTGCGGGTGGTCCTGGGGCGGCGACATGCCGATGCACTCGAATTCCCTCACCCCGATCGAGATTTCCGGGACGCCGTGGTCGTTCCGGAACTTCGGATAGCCGCTGCCGGACACCGACTCAGGCCGTTGTGAATGTTGGGCGTCTGGACAGTCCGCCGCCCAGGTTAGGGGGCGGGCTGGTTTCGATGAACATGATGTCCTCGTTGTTTGTTGGTAAGCGCTGTGCCCGCTCCACATTGCCGACGGTGAGATAGGCTGCGAGGTTCTGGTCCTTTCGTGATGGTGAGGGCCTGGGGCTATGTCGGGGTCAAGTGCCGGAGCTAGTCTGGAACCGGTCCGG
>JAQGID010000009.1 GCA_028291405.1 Rhodospirillales bacterium
TCGCCGGCGCCGCCGCTGGTCTGGATGGCCGAGATCTTGAGGCCCATCAGCGAGGCGGCCACATGTCGAGATCGCTGCCGTCGACCATCTCGTAATCGACGGCGCCGCGCGCCGCGATCCAGGATGCGGGCCGGTTGATCGTGTCGCCGTAATTCTCGTTGGCATCTCGCGCTGCGGCGATGCCCTCCGAAATCTGCCCATCCTGGGCGGCAATCTTGGCGAGACCCTTATCGCCGGAAAGCGGATTGACCAGCTTCGCCGCGAGGCGCCCGACGAGCGCCGAGGTAAAAAGGGTGTCGGCAAGCGCCATGTTCGGCGTCGCCACTGTATAGTCGAGGAGCGCCTGCGCCTGATTGGTCAGGATGACGATGATCGGGTTGCCGCCGCTATCCTTCATCTGCCCCTTGGCGAAGCGGACGGGCGGCCCGCTGAACATTTGAGCCGGCGACGTGCTCACCGGGAAAATCGGGATGGTGGTGCCGCCCAGCTGTTGCGAGGGCACGATGCGCTGAGCATCAAGGCAATCGGTTGGGTAGGCGTAGGCGTAGAGCCATGGCTGCGGTGCGAGGGGCAGCGCTGTGCCCTGTGGGTTCTCCGGCGTGCCGGCGGCAGCGGCGAGCAGCGAAAGCGCTATCTGACCTTTGGCAAAGCCCCACCGATAAGAGCGCAGGAGATCATCGCGCGTCGTGGCGTAGTGAATACCGGCGTGCAGCGCCTCGGTCGAGTTCTCGGTGAACGACTGGATGGTCGACTGCGTCCCGATCGCCGAGAGCGCTTGGTTCACGAGGTCGATGTCCGCTGACATGCGATTACCGAGCCGCCGGATCGTTCGCAGCGGGGGCCGCGCCAATGGCCTGCTGGACCCGATCGATCCGCTGCTGAAGTTCGGCGTTCAGGCGCAACAGCTCGGCGATCTTTTGAGCGGCCTCTGCGCTTCCGGCCTGACACGCGGCCAGCGCGTCGAGTGCTAAATTGCGCTGGTCACGAATCTCGCCAGTGAGCTTATCCGCGGGGTAGCTGTACGCCCCATCCGATGCGGGCGAGGGTGCCGCGCGAGCGGGCGGCGCCGGGAACGCGCGGGCCCGCGAGGGCGACGCATAAAGGGCGACGGCCGCAAGCAGCATCGCGGCCGCAATCCAGCGCGAGACCCTCATCTCAGCTCACCACGTCCGGACGGCGACGTTTGAGCCAGCTATCCCATAGACGCGGATGCGACCCTGAAAGAGCCCGGTTGAACTGTCGATCGAGCCGCCCTGCTGGTTCGCCCCTGCGCCAGGGCCGATAAGGTATTGCGTGCTTGCATTGCCAGCCCCGTCATCGAGCACGACTGTGATGGTTGCGGCGGATTCATTCATGATCCAGTAGCCGCCAGCGCGAGACGTGCTCGGCGCGACGGTCGCAAGAAGATTCAGGCCGCCGATGGTCTGCTGATTGACGCTCGCATCGGCGGGCGTGCCCATCGGGGGCCCGACCGGCAGTGGCGCAGTCTGCGAAACCGGCGTGCAGGTGCCGGTGACGATCCCGATGAACCTGACAAGGCCGATCGGCGAGTCGTTGCCATAGCAGGACCCTGTCCCCGGGCTCTGAGCCCCAACGATCGAAGGCGCCGCAACGGCGAGGATGACGATTGCGATCAGCAGCAGTGCCGCCCGGAAGTGCCGCATAAACATCAATCCACCACTTCGCCAAAGTTGAAGTACAAGGGCGTTCCGCCGGGGAAGGTCGCGTTCGCACCGACGTATGGGACGACCCAGAGACTTGAGGAACTCACAGGTCCGCCCGACTGCGTATTGAAGGGCAGCGAAAGGTTATTGGCCTGGCAGAGGCTTGTAGTGCCCGCAATGAAGGGCACCGGGCAGTCAATCAGTGTCACTCTGGCAATGAGCTTGGGCGCATCAGCTGCCGCGATGACGCACGTCGAGCGGTCGGCATAGGCGCCGGTCGGCGGGGCGCGGAAAATGAGCAGGGAGATGGCGCTATTGGCGCTGTTGATAGCACCACTGATGCCACTCGGATCGGCTTCGCTTATGTGCGAGATTTTAGCCCCGCCGGTGCCGCCTGGGCGCACCATGTTTGGGACGGTTAGCACTCCTCCAAGGCAGTTGCCCGCCGCATACGGAGACGTGCTCGGGGTGACGACGGCCTGTGCCGTATTAGAGGACCCGCCAGAGCTTTGCGCGAACGCGGAGTAGCTGCTCGCGATTGCGAGCAGCGCCACGGCGATGCTGCAGAGCCTAATGGCAGACCTCATTTCTTCGGCTGCGACGAGGTGAGAAGCCCCGCCGTCTGGAGCGCCGTGATGACGCCGGCGGCGATCATCGCGACGTCGTCGGGGCGCATGCGAGGGCGTTCGCGAGATGCTCCTCGAGCCCGTCGAGCACATCCGGCATTTCGCCGGTGAACTCGTGCCCGACCTTCTTGCAATGCGCCTTGGCCTCGTCGTCGAGCGGCTCCCAATGAGGGCCCGGGATGTGGTGCAGGTCGTGGTCGAGCCTGACCGATACCTTCTTGGCGGAAGGAACGATCTGCGACGACATCGGCACTGAAGCCGAGACCATCTTGGTGACCATCTCCCCGGCGCGGGCCAGGGGCGGGATCTCCATCTCGGTGCCGCCCTCGCCCGCGACGATCAGCCGATCGCCAATGTACGTGTCCTGATGGAGCCGGTATCTCAAAGCACGCCCTCCTGGCTGGCCTGGGCGCCCTCGGCGCCGTCATGGCGGTCTGCATCGTCAATCTCGGCTGGGCGGTCGATCGGCTGTCCGCCGAAGACGGTCGGCTCGGGACGGCCGCTCAATGTGCGACCGTCCTCCGCGACGCCGTCGTTCGTCGGGATGGCGCCGACCTTCGCGGCCTGCGAATCGTGTTGCCCCGGCTCCGCGGGAGCAGCGAGGTTGGCGGCCTTCACCGCCTCTCGCGCCTCGTGGTCGAGCGCGATCCAATGCGGGCCCGGCACGTGCAGAACGACTTTGCCCGAAGCATCGGTGCCGGCGGGCGGCACCTCCATCTCGGTCCCCGCATCGATCAGAGCCCCGTTGATGAGGCTCTGCAGCATGATCCTGAAGCGCATTTCCTCGGCGCTCCTTACACGACCACGAAGTTGCGCTGATAGCCGACCTGGTTATCCGAGAGGACCTGGTCGGTGAGGAACGCCTCGATCGTGCCAGCGGTGAACGGGCCGGTGGCGACGACGTAGTTGAGGCGGTAGAAGCGCGGAATGTTCGCCGGCGCCTCGGTGGGCGGCGACGTCATGCCCTGCGGCGGCAGCGGATTGACCTCCAGGTCGATGAAGGCGCCGGCGACAAGGGAAGCCTTCGGGATGGCGTCCGACTGCGAGATGGTGATGTAGGTTCCCGGCGCGCCGGCGTTGTCCGGAGCCGCCTGCAGCTGGATCTGCAGCGTCGCTGCGCCGGAGGCGAGAAGCGCCGTCTGGATACAGATGCGCGCCTTGAGTTGCGGCCCGATGCCGAGATCGTTGCCCTGCGGCGAGGCCGGGATACCGGTTCCGACGGTGTCGAGCACGTTGGTCGATGCCGCCGACGCGGTCAGCGCGGTGCCGGACGGATCGAAGAGGAGAAGCGAGTCGATGATCATGACTTGGTCCTTTCGGCGTCAGACGACGCGGGCTTCGCTGTTGAGGATCTGATCGCAGGTCTTGATCATGACGCCGCGGAACGTGGTCACCGGCTTGCCGGCGAACTGCGTCATCTGAAGCAGGACGTTCGTCTTGTTCAGCGCCTGGATGTCGAGCCAGGTGCGGATCGTCCGGTTGCCATAGAAGCGGACGTTCCCGAGCGTGATCGCCGCGACCGTCGGCGCGTCGGCGGTCTGCACCGCACCCGCATCCGCCGGCTGCGTCGGCAGGCGGTAGAGCGCCCGGATCATCTGGACGATCAGGTTCGGCGGCGAGCCGCCGGCCAGCGTGGTGACGTCGATGTTGCAGATGCGCGAGAAGTAGCGCCAGTCGCGGACGCTGAGGCCGTTCATCCACTTGTAGTGCGACCAATCCGCTTCATAGGGCCGGGGCGGCGTGTTGGTGTCGTAGGCGACGCGGGTCCCGATGTGATCGTTGGACAAGCCGCCGGTCTGCGCCTTCGGGAAGAAGCCGTGACCGGTGAGCGGGCCCCAGGTGCAGAGCCAGAGGCTGGTGTTCGTCGAGCCGGTGCCGCCGGCGTCGATGACGTTGCCCGCCGTGGCGGCATTGGCCGCGGTCGCCGTCGAGTAGCGCGGCGACAGGCCCGTGAACCGCTCGGGATTCAGCGCGGTATTGCCGTAGAACAGCGTTTGCGCCATCTGCTGGTTCATGCCCTCGAGGAAAGCCATGTCCTCGCTGAGCCGGAACTCGGCGCTGTTCCCGTTGAGGTCCAGCAGCGCCTTGTCGATGACGCTGTAGGTCTCGAGCATGCCGCACGAATCGGTGATCTGCGCGGTCACCGACTTCGTCGGCTGGACGCCCTGGTAGAGCAGGCGCCAGGTGGCCTGCGGCAGACCCGTGCGGACGGTGGTCTTGTGACCGGCCGTCATGTTGCCCTCGACGACCAGCATGTCGTTGAGGATCTCGTTCGTCTGGCTGAGCAGCTCGATGATGATGGCGGTCTTGCCGTCATCGTTGGTGCGCCGAGCCCAATCGGCATAGGTCAGGGCAATCGCGCCAATGGTGGCCATCGCTCGCTATTCCTTCACAAGGTTGGGGTACATGATCGCGCCCGCCGATTTCTTGTCGGCCGGTGCGCCTTTGCCGCCCACGAAGCTGCCTTCGCCAAGCTGTTTGCCGACGCGAAAGAAGGCCCGGAACACGTCCGGGTTATTGCCGGCGCCCGTATACGCGAGGGTCTGGATCACGGCTTGCGCCCGGTCGCCCATCAGGGCTTCGATGCCCCTCCGCGCGACGCCAGCGGCCTTCGGGATATCACCGCCGAACTCCTTGTCCGACTTGACTTCGCCGATCCATTTCTCTTGCGTGTCGCCCCACGCTTTCATGGGAGCCTCGATGGCTTCCCGGAACGTCGGGGAGACTTCGTCCAGCAGCGTTTGCGCCTGCTCGGCAGACAGCCCAAGCTTGGCGAATGTCTGCTTCGTGGCGTCAAACTTTGCGGCGTCGACCGGCATGTTGCCGGGCAACTTGAGCGCCTCGTACGTCTTGAGGACTTCGGCGGTTTTCGCCTCGGTCTCGGCCTTCTCTCGCTCGGCTTTCGCTTCCGGGGTTTCGTCGGCGGGCGGCACGCCCTCCTTTGTCCCGGTCTTATCCTCCTCGGCGGTCTTGACTGCGCCCGCATCTGCGGCAGCGGCAGCCCCTTCGGCCGGAGGGGTCTCGAGGATGCTGGTCGGCGCCGCGGCAGCGGCAGCAGCAGCGGCATCAGGCGCAGCACCGCCAACAGCCGCCGCCGCGCCTACCGCCGAGCCGCCAGTCCCCTCGTCGGCAGGGGCAAAGACGGCGCGGGAGCCGGACATCATCAATCCGTTACGAAACATCTTGTTTCATCCGTTCGTTGAGCATGAGCAGGTAGCCGGGCATGTCGGCGGCTTTGATCTCGGCGAGGTATGCGGCGCCCACCGCGCGCGAACCGTCCTTGAAGGCCGTCGTGTGCGTCGACTCGCACTGCTGCCAGTCGGGGATGCGCTCGACGCCGCAGCGGTCGAGCAACGTGATCATGAAGTTGCGGAACTGGCGTTGCTTCATCAGCCACGCGAGGTCGTCGACATAGATGTTGCGAGCGCGCTTGGCGGCCTTCTCGCGCTTCGCCGTTTGTGCGGGGTCGCTGGCGTCATAGGACTCCTCGACCATCTCGGGGGCCTCGCCGGGGCGCTGCGTGTGCCAGAGTGCGGCGATCTCGTCCTGATCGTGGTCGCAGGCGTCTCCGGCCTGACAGAGCGGGCAGCGGATGATCTGGGTCATTGCGCGGGACCGTTGATCATGCGCGAGAGCGCGTTCTGTCCGCCGCCTACATCGGTCTGGCTGAGCGTCTGAGCGCCTTGGACCGCGGCAAGGCCGGTCTGCATCTGCTGCGCCTGCCGGGCCTGCTGGTCGCGTGCCTGACGGATCGCCGCGACCTTGTCGGGCGACACGATGATGTTGGACGGCAGCGAGATGACGTTGGCGTAGTCGGCGAGCGCCTGATCGTCGTCGAGGCCATCCATGATTTGCGGCCGGATTGCCGCGATGCGCCCGGCGAAGGCATAGACCTGCTCGATCGCGGTGCCATCAGCCGCCTTCTGCGCACGCGCGAGGTCGCTGACGAATTCGACGCTGATATGGTTGCCGTGCAGGCTCTTCGGCGCCGGCGGCAGAAGCCCGGCCCGGTCCATCGTGTTGAAGGTGCGCTCGATCGCGGGCTTGAGCAGCTCGTTGTGCTGGCGCTGCAGCGGCGGCCCGAGCATCACCAGCTTCTCGGCCTTGCGCTCTGTCAGCTCAAGCTCGTTACGCGGCTGCACGCCGTCCATCTGCGAGATCGCGAAGAACAGGTCTTCGTAGAACGCGCTCTTGATCCGCCCCTCGTGACGCGAGATGTTCTGCGAGTAGTGATCGATGCGCGGATTGATCTGGTAGGCCGGCTTGAACCCGGCCGTCTCCGCACCCGGCGGCAGCCAAGTTACCTGCCCGGGGACGACGCTGGCCGGCGAGTTGCGCAGCGCCGTCGACGCCGTCATCGGCGGGTTGTTCACCTTCTGCGTCGCCTTCGCCATCTCCTTTTCGAGCGTCTGCAGGGCGATGATGTCGCCGAGCGCGTCCATGCCCGAGCTGCGGCCGTAAGGATCGTTGCTCTCGACATTCCAGCGTGACGCGATGAACGGCTTGTCCTGGAATCCCTTGATCTCGAGCAGCTGCGTCGTCGAGGAGCCGTATTCCCAGTAGACCTCGCGCCAGGGCATGCCCTTGAAGCCCGGCACGTCGGGGATGCGATCGTCGTTCGGCTCGACCGCCTGGCAGACGATGACTTCGCCCGAGAGGTTGTTGTTCTGGTATGCGGACCGCACCGCGTCCGAGCACCGCTCCTCGCCCCACCGTTCGACGATCTCGGAGACCGTCATCACGAACTTGCGATAGAGCCTGCCGGTCTCGCCGCGATAGTCGTTCGCGAGGTAATATTCGCCGGTCGCGATCGGGTAGAACCGGACGACGTCCTCATAGTCCTCGTACATCAGCATGACGGCCGTGCCGAAGACGCCGAGCGCCTCGTACATCGCCGCAACCGAGCGATAGAAATTGCCCTCGGCGAAGACGTGCATCATCCGGTTGGTGACTTCGTCGAGCCACTGCGCGGCGTCCGGATCTTGCTCGCCGCGACCATCTCCGATCCGCAGCTTGAACCACGGCCGCGACGGGCTGGTCGCACCCGAGAGCATGCCGGCGCCGAAGCGCTGCGAGGAGATCGTCGCCGTGTTGTTGACGATCGACTGGTCGCGCCGCGCGCCGCGGTTGTTGGTGTTCGCGGTCGGGAAGAAGCGGCCGAGTCGCGGCTGGATGTACCGGGCGAGGACGCGCCACGTGGTCCACCATGACCAGCGGGCGGTCTCGAGCTGGCTGAGCGTCTGCTCGACTACCTTGCGGATCTTGCCGGCTTCGTCCTCGGTCACGCCGAGGGCGGCCGCGCGAGACATGCCGCTGGAGATCGCTGCGACGGCCGCCATCAGAGATCCAGCCCGAAGGGATTCCAGTCGCTCTGTGCGGTTCCTGGCGTGTGGATGTAGCCCTCGGCCTCCTCGTTGCTCGCGACCTCGACCGTCTTCAGCGATCGGTTCCGGACGAGCGGCGAATTGGTCCGGCGCATCTCGTCGAGCCACGCGTTGGCAGCTTCCTGCGCCGGGAAGCGCAGAGCGCCCGCCGACGATCGAAGCCATGCCAGGGCGCCGAGATAAAGGCCTGGGATCGCCGCATCGGTGATGACCCAGTCCTTCATCCGAGGAGGGCCTTGCGCTGAGAAGCGGCATGCTGCGTGTTGCGCCTGCCGATATTCACAGCGAGCGTCACCCATTCGCAGTTGCCGGGCTCGTAGTTGCAGGCGCTGTCGAGGCGGTCGACCGTAAGCCCCTCGCGGTATCCGTTGGCGAGCGCCCAATCGCGGAAATTTTCATAGACGAGCCAGTCGTGGCACAGCCGAATGCCCTTCGCGCCGTAGTACGGGTAGCTCGGATGCGACGGTTGGTAGCAGCGCTGGCGCATCCACGACCATGCTTTGTGCAGGTGCGTCTTTGCGTCGCCGTGCCGCACGGCGACGGCGCGTTTTGTGATCGGGCGGCACGCGCGACAACCGACCCGAGGATGGCGACGAAGATAGCCGGTCGATCGCGCGATCATCTCGCCGCAATCGCACGCGCATTGCCAAAGCTTGTTGCCTCGACCACCGCTCGACGCGATACCGACGACGAGAAGCTTGTCGAAACGACAGCCAACGAGATCTTCGCGCTTACCCTTTGGCATGGCTCACCCCAACAGCGCCTTTCCCGAGGTTTGAGGCGGTGTGGTGAGGCCAGGCGGCCCGCCGGCGTTGGCGATCATTGCAGCGGGACCGGCCGAAGCGCGGGCACGGGCTGCAGCTGCGGCGCCGGCGCCCTGGACAGCGGCGTCAGGCAGCTGCGGCGGAGGCGGCGGGTCAGGCGGCGGTGCCGGTGGGGCCGGGACGGATGCGGCTCCCGAAAAGCACATGCTCACTCGCTCGGTGATTGATCAGCCAAGCGCACCCTGCGTGCATGTCGATTTTCTAGCTAGGCGGTGAAAACCGCTTTATTCCGCGCTCCTCCGCGCTGATCCGGCGCTGGCCGCGGATAGCCGCGAGGCCCAGTCCCCTGGCGGGCAGCAGCAAGACCTGCCATATTGCCACCATGGCAAAGAAAACCTCCCTGCGGGCGTCGCCCGCCGAAAAGTTGGAACGCCTCCAGGCGGCCTACGCGGTCGCTGCCGCCGAGGGCAACGCGGCTGGCGCCGAGATACTGCGCGCTCTGCAGAACGCCGAGCTACCCCGTACCGCATCCGGCCGCAAGTTGTTCGAGAAGCAGGCGAAGCGCGTGCTGAAGAAGCTCGAAAACTGGACCAAGGTGATCAACGAATTGCGTGCCGGAATGGATCGTGTGCACGAACTGGAAAACATGCGCGAGCTGCCCGTGCCCGCCAAGAAGGTGGCTAAAAAGTCGGGCGGTAAGAAGTCAGCCGCAAAGAAGGCGCGAGAGCCCGCGAAGTAGGCGCGTTCACGATGCTTCGCGGGCCTCGATCATCGCCATGTAGGTCGATCGCCGCATGTGCCAGCGCTGCCCGATCTTAAATCCGGGGATTGCCTTCTTGTCGAGGAGCCGCTGCGTCGCGTCCTCGGAGAACCCGATATAGGCGGCGATGCCCTTCACGCCCTTGATCATGTCGTCAGCTACGTCGGTCATCAGGCATCCTCGACGGGAAATGGATTGAAGTCGCTGAGCACCTGCGGCACGTGCCCCATCTTCCGCAGGTAATTCGGTTCGACGACGGCGCCGTCGAGGCCGCTCATGACGAGGTATCGGGTCGCGTCCATCAGATGGTCGCCTTCCTTCACAACGTGCCCTTTCTCGTCTCGCCGGTAGATGCGAAACTCGGCGAGCCAGTTTTGCATGGTCTTGAAGACCTTGAGGCGCCCGGTCGAGAGCCGCTGCCACACGTCGTAAAGCCCCGCCTCCACGGCGTTGATCGCCGGTGATAGGATCAGTCCGTTTTCGCGGTAGATGACCAGCAACTGATCGCCATCCTTCTGCCCTCGGCCGCGCGACGCAGGATCGATGAAGCCGGGCATCCAGTCGCCTGCTCGAGCCTTGATGCCGGCCGCATGGACGGGCGGCTCGGCCTGCCCCTGGTAGTGCTCGCTGTAGAGGTAGAGCGTGTCGGTCTCGCGATCGAGCGCACCGAACGCCGCTGCCGTCCTGTTCCAGCCGACGTCGAGACCGTAGGCTTTTGGGAAATAGGCCGGGATTTGAAACGGGTCGACGATGATCTCGGATTCCGGCACGGGGTAGATCGCGCCGCTGCCGAGCTGGGGGATCCCCTTGGTCCTCGCGTCGCGCTGGTATGGCGGGTAGGAGGCGATCAGCTCGGCCTTGGCCTCGGGCGAGAGGTGCGGGACATCGTCCCACCCGGCCATGACGACGTGCTTGGTCATCGCAGGGTGAACCATTTGTTCTGCGGCGGGCTCAAGACCACCTTTTCCACCGGAACATGCCGAACGAAATCTGGTACGTCGGGGCCGCACTCGACGACGCCGGTGCCGAACAGGACGCAGTCCGTCATCGCCTTCGCCGATTCGCGGCGAATGATGCGGAGCTGCCGCCAGTAGATTTTCCAGGCCGCGCGGCTCATCTCAGGATCTCGGCGACCATGGCGCGCCAATGATCCTCGCAGGAGGCGCATCCCTCGCCTAAGCAGTGCCCCTCATCGCATTTCTCGCCGGCCGCGATCATCGTCTCGGTCGGCTCAAGCAGAGCCTCGACCGCGGCGCGGGCGCGATCTCTGCCGAAGCGCTCCGCATGCTGGATCGCCTCGCGCACGCGCACGAGCATCTCGTTCATGCCGCCTCCTTCATCTTGCCGCCCGGCAGGTAGGCCTTCACCACCTCGCTGATGCCCTTGAGCGGCGTGAAGGTGCACATGACGATGCCGTTCTGCTCGCCTGGCACTGTTGCCATCGTCCGGGTCAGACCTTCGGTGTAGATCGACATCGGCGGCTCTTC
>JAQGID010000049.1 GCA_028291405.1 Rhodospirillales bacterium
CCGAGGCATTCTCCGGCTGCGCCTCAGCGTTCTGCGCGGCGACATGCGCTCCCGGCACGAGCCCGTACTGGCCGTTGGTGACGACCTGCTCGCCCGCGCTGAGGCCGGACGACACCAGCACTTGCCCATGTCGCGATTGCCGCACGGTTATCGATGTCGGTTGCGCCGTGCCATCGCCAGCGACGGTCCAGACATACGTGCCCTGTGGACCTAGCTGCAGGGCGGTGGCGGGAATCGTCAGGCCACCATGCTGCACGTCGAGCACCAGCCGGATGCTCACGAACGCGCCCGGCCAGAGCAGGTCGCCGGGATTCGGGAAGGTACCCCGTAGCGTGACGGTGCCGCTGGTCGCGTCCACCTGGTTGTTGATGACCGCGAGATTCCCCGTATCGAGCTTACGCGAATTGTTCTGCGACCATGCCTCAACGGTGAGCCCGTCCTTGCCGCTCGCGGCTGCACGCGTCTTGATCTCCGGCAGGTCGGCCTGCGGCAGGGCGAACAACACGTAGATCGGCTGCACCTGGTTGATCACCACCAATCCTTGCTGATCGGCTGGGCTCACCACATTGCCGACATCGACAAACCGCAACCCGGCAATACCGGCGATGGGCGCAGTGATCGACGTATAGCCGAGCTGCACCTGGTCGCGATCCAGCACCGCCTGGTCGGCCGCGATCGTTGCCCCCAGCTGCGCCACTAGCGCGCGCTGCGTGTCCACCTGCTGTGCCGAAACGAGCCCCTTGCCCACGAGCGGAATGTAGCGGCGAAGATCGGCCTCGGCGTTGGCAAGGTTCGCGCGATCGCGCGCGAGAGTGGCCTGATCCTGCTCTACCGTAGCCTGAAAGGGGCGGGAATCGATCTGCGCGAGCAGCTGGCCGGCTGCCACTGGCTGGCCTTCCTGGAACGCGAATTTCTGGACTTGGCCGGCTACCTGGGTGCGCACGATCACCGTGTTGGCGGCCTGGACGCGGCCGATGGCATCCAGCTCGATCGGGACGTCGGCCGGCACGACGGCTGCGATCGTCACCGGTGTCGCTGATGGGTTTGAGCCGCTCTTGACTGGCTCCGCCGGCCGACGCAGCAAGGCGAAGCCGCTTGCCGCGATCAGGACGATGGCACCGATGCCGATCCAGGTGCGAAGCCGCATGTCAAAACCGCGCCCGGCCTCCGGAAAGCGGACCCGCGTGCTGCCGGTCGCGGGGCTGACTGGGATCGTGCTGCTCGCGACACAGGCGCGCAGGTGCATCGGCCGGTCCGGCCTGCATTCCCCTAGGGAACTTGCGCGCATAGGGCTCGACGTTCATACGCATTGACCCTTGCGACAGAGAGAGCGCCAAAGCCTTCCGACTGCTACCGCGCGAGCGCTCATGAGCCGGCTTCTGAACCCTTGGAGTTCGGCAGCCCAAGCGTGGATGGCGGCGTGCGGAACACGGCGGCGGCTCGCGCCTTTTAAAGCGACAACGCCCGAAGGAACGGGCGCGTTCATTGAGAGCCCAAGGTAACTCGCTAAGCTCACCGATCGGGATGGGCGCCCCAGTGATGATCGTGAAGCTCTTGATGGTCTCGCCGCTCGCCGGATGTCGCCGACCTCATCGCTTGGCATAGAGCGGCCGGAGTTGGCTTGACGCCGCCTGCTTGGAAGTTTCGGTCGCGTGAGCTAGACTGTTTCGACCCACGGGAGGAACAGCCGATGGGCCAGAGCGAAATCGATGCTGTCCGAGCCCTGCTGAGTTCCAAGCCGCGACCCGTCGGGTGGGCCGAGCGGCGGCAGCGCCTTGACGAGGTCGGTTCCATATGGCCCGTCGCCGACGACGTGGGGCTCGATCCAGTCGATCTCGATGGTGTGCCGGGGGAATGGTCGCTTGTCCCCGGCAGTGACGCGTCCCGCCTTCTATTGTTTTTCCATGGCGGGGGCTATTGCTCCGGTTCCATCCTCAGCCATCGCCGCATGGTGACCGAGGCAGGTCGGGAGGCGCGAGTTAGGACGCTGACGGTCGGCTATCGGCTGGCACCCGAGCACCCATTCCCCGCGGCGCTCAACGACGCCCTGACGGCATGGCGCTCCCTCCGGAGGCATGGGATTGCAGCCTCGCATATCGCGATCGGCGGGGACAGTGCGGGCGCCGGCCTCACGGTGGCGCTCATCACCCAGCTGCGCGACGCCTTGGAGGAACTCCCCGGCTGCGCCTGGCTCGTGTCGCCCTGGACCGATTTGACGATGTCGGGCTCGACGCTCGTCACCAAAGACGCCATCGACCCGCTCATCCACAAGGGCTACCTGGATGAACTCGCCAGTGCCTTCCTTCCCGGCGGGATAGACAGGAATGACCCGCGGGTCTCCTCTCTCTATGCCGATCTGAAAGGCCTCCCGCCAACGCTGATCCAGGTCGGGTCGGACGAGACCCTGCTTGAGGACGCCACTCGCTTTGCGGCCGCGGCGGGAGCCGCCGAGGTGCGCGTCACCCTCGAGATTTGGCCGCACATGATCCACGCATGGCATCTGTGGAACGCGCGTCTGGCGCCCGGACGCACTGCGCTCGTCAGCGCTGGAGCGTTTATTCGCAGCCATCTTTAAAACCGCGCCGGGCATCTACCCGGGAACAAAACGCATCGCCCGTTTAGAGAAGAAGTCAGTCAGGCCACCCTGAAGGAAACCGGAATGCTGACCCTCTACTCCTACCCCGACCTATTCGGCGTCGCGGACAACAACCCATATGGCTTAAAGGTCTTTGCCTTTCTGAAACTGTGCCATCTCGCCTTTCGGCATGAACACATTTTAGAGGCAAAGGACGCCCCGCGGGGTCAGCTGCCCTTCCTTGTGGACGGCGATCAGACCGTTGGTGACAGCGACGCGATCATCTCCCACCTGATCACGCGATATGGCCTGTCGATCGATGACCGCCTGACGCCGAGCCAGAGGGACACCGACCTTCTCGTCAGCCGGATGCTCGATGATCTGTACTGGGTGATGTCCTTCTCACGCTGGAAGGACTCGCGTTTTTGGCCGTTCTTTAGGGACGCAATTCTCCGCAGCCACCCGGCCATCGCCGCGGCCGCGTTGGAAACCGCACGGGACTACAACTTCAAGCGGTACCATTACCAGGGAATTGGGCGCTACGAGCCCGCCGCCGTATATGCCAGGGGTCTCGCGGACTTGAAGGTCTTGGCGAACCTGTTGCCAGAGAGCGGATTTTTATTCGGTCCGAAACCAAGCAGTTCCGATGCGGGGATCTATGGATTCATCGCCAACATCTATTTCTACGAGATCGACACGCCCCTGAAGGACTTCCTCGTATCGCAGAACATCGTCGCGCATTGCCGGTCGGTCCACGCGGCGCTGGAACGGTAACTGCTTACATTTCAGTTGGAAGAGTCAGGAGATTGCCGCCCAAAGTGAGGCAGAGCCCCCTTTCGGCGCTGAAACACATCCCCCTCCGCATGGGGAGCTCGCGGCCCTTCCGCCCGACGGCCATCGCGAAAAATAAAGCCTTGGCGAGAACGCGACAGCAGCCGCATGATCGCTCGGCCAAGCAAGACCTCTGAATGGGGGCAAGTTCACGGGAGGACAGCGATGCAACTCAGCACCGATCGGATCCTGACGACCCACACCGGCAGCCTACCGCGACCGCCGGCCCTGCTCGACCTGCTAAAGGCCAAGGATGACGCAGCGCTTGCTGATTCCGCGGACTTCGAGACGTCGGTCGCCGAAGCGACGCGACAGATCGTCCGCAAACAGATCGATTGTGGCATCGACGTCGTGAACGACGGCGAGATGAGCAAGATCGGCTATGCGACTTACGTCAAGGATCGGCTGTCCGGGTTCGATGCTGAAGGCGGATTTCCGCCGATGGCCGACATCGCCGATTTTCCCGACTATGGGCTGCGCCTCGGCACCGCCGAAGGGCTGCGCACCCTGAAGACGCCGGCCTGCGGTAGTCCGATCGCGTGGAAAGACCGTCAGGCGGTCGATCGCGACATCGTCCGCTTCAAGGCGGCGCTTGCTGGTCAGCGGCCGCGCGACGCCTTCATGACGGCCGCCTCGCCGGGCGTCATCGCGCTGTTCCTCGACAACAAATACTATGACAGCCACCAGCGGTACCTCGACGCCCTCGTCGACATCATGAAGGTGGAGTACGATGCGATCCACCGCGCCGGCTTCGTTTTACAGCTCGACTGTCCCGATCTCGCGGTCGGCCGCCATACGCGCTTCGCGGCGGCGTCGACCGCGGAGTTTGTCAAAGTCGTCGAGCAGCATGTTGCCGCGATCGACCGCGCCGTCGCAGACATTCCGCCCGATCGCATCCGGCTGCATCTGTGCTGGGGCAATTACGAAGGCCCGCATCACCGCGACGTCGCCTTGCGCGACATCCTCGCCCCGGTTCTCGCATCGCGGGCAGGGGCGATCTCGTTCGAGGCGTCCAACCCGCGTCACGAGCACGAATGGGCCGTCTTCAAGGATGTCGAGCTGCCACCGGGCAAGGTGCTGATACCCGGCGTCATCGATTCCTGCACCAACTACATCGAACATCCGGAGCTCGTGGCGGAACGCATCACCCGCTTCGGCGAGGTGGTCGGCCGCGAGCGGGTCATTGCCGGCACCGACTGTGGGTTCGCGACCTTCGCCGCATATCTGCCGATCGACCCATCGATCGCCTGGGCGAAGCTGGGTGCGCTAGCGGAGGGCGCACGCATTGCAACTACCCGATTGTGGGCCAGCTAAACCAACGACGGCAGCCCTCGATCTTGCGACGTCTCGCGACCCGCGACCCGCGAGGCGGCGTTTGCAGAGCGCGACGCGGCGATCGCCGAGCGTGATCACCTAGCCTGGGCGACCAATGTTCGACCGCGTGACTGGAAAGACACCGCGGATCAAGGCGATCTGCGCGCCTTAGTACCCCACCCGCTCAGCCGGATGATTTGAGTTGTGGCGCCGCGCATTGGCGCTCTCGTCAAAGCTGCTCGACAGGCAGGGCGAACGAGTAGCCGACGCTGCGCTCGGTCTGATGATACGCGGCGCACACGGGTCGATCTCAACTTGCGCCGCAGCCTCAGGATCTGCACGTCGACACTGCGGTCGAACACCTCCTCGTGCATGTGGGTAGCCGCCCGTCCTCCTGGCCAAGGAGGAGGTCGAGGATCACAAGGTCGACTTCGCCATTCGCGAGATGACGCACCGCGTCTTGTCGCCCGCCGGCCACACGCAATACCTGGCGAGCCAGTCATGCATCCGGGACCATGAGCGGGTTCATTTCCCATCATTCTGTCCGCTATCGATCATCCAAGCTGCGGCGCCGAATGTCGGGCTTCGACGTCAATGGGATTTTCAGAGAAGTGCCAATTCTGGACCTTGGCGCGCCCGTCATTGGTACGATCCGCCGGTGATCTTGTCGATTGCGCGCGCCGAGCGGGACGCGCGACCCACCGCTACGGTCGTTCGGATCACGCAGAATAGCATCGGGCTCGCGCCGGGCGAGCCCCACGCTATCCTGTCAGCCGGGAACAGGCGCGTCCTGTTCGATGAGCGCGCGCTCCTTCAGCTCCGCCCAGAACTCCGCCGGGATCTTGACCTGCATGGAGCTGTAGTCAGCGACAATCTGCTGCTCGCTGGCGGCGCCGACAACCAGGGCCGAAGCGACATCCGGCGTTGCGGAGAATTGCAGCGCCGCCGTCCGCAGATCGACGCCGTGCCGTCCCGCTGCCTCGCGGAGCTTTTCGCGCTTTTCGATGATCGGCTGCGGGATCTGGTAGTTTTCCTTGCCGTAATTGTACCGAGGACTGCCGCTGATGAAGCCGGCGTTGAGCGACGAACCCACCACGAATGAAACGCCCTGGGCGCGCGCGGCCGGGAAAACCTGACGGAGCGCGTTCTTGTGATCGATCAGCGAATATTGCGAGGCGAGCAGGCAGACATCGGGGTCTGCGACGTCCAGCAGCTTCATGATCGGTTCCGGCCTGTTCACGCCGAGGCCCCAGCCCTTGATGATTCCTTCCTCGCGCATCCGCGTGAGAGCAGGGAAAGCGCCTTTGCGCGCAATCTCGAATTGCTCCTCCCACGGTGTTGGCAGATAGGGGTTGTCGGGCGAGAGGTCGTGCACGAAGACGATGTCGAGCGCATCAACGCCGAGCCTTTGCAAACTGTCCTCGATCGAGCGCCTCACGCCATCCGCCGTGTAGTCGAACACTAGGTTGTTCGGAGACGGCGTGAAGGGGAAATACTCCTTGGCCTTATTCTGCCGCGACGCCTTGAGCAGCTTCCCCACCTTGGAAGAGAGGACATAGTCGCTGCGGTCCTTGGTGTGGAGGAAATTGCCGAACCGGCGCTCGCACAGGCCGAGACCATACCAGGGCGAGGTATCGTAGTAGCGGACGCCCGCGCTCCACGCCGCATCGAGCGTCGCATAGGCGTCCTTCTCCGTGATGACCGCGAACTCATTGCCAAGCGGCACGCCGCCCAGGCCGAAGCGGACCGGGGGCTTGTAGAGTCCCGAATTAGCTGTTTGCACGCTGGTTTCTCCTTCTGTCTGCGCGGCGGCGGAAATGCCCGGCAAGGTCGCTGCTGACGCGACTGCCGCTCCCGGGATGGCCAAGCCGAGGAAATCTCGGCGGCTGTGCGGGAGCATTGCAGCCTTCAGTGTTTTCAACATTCCGTTCTCCCAACGTCACGACGCGGGTGGCGCGACGCCTGCGGCCGTCGCGCTGCTTCAGGCGGGGTCCAGGCCCTGCGACTTGCGCCAACCCTGAAAGCAGCCCTTCTCTGCTGGGCTCGGCCGATCCATGCCGAGCTGACGCTGCCGCTCGCCAATCGTTCGCTAAGCCCGGTAACGCTCTCCGAACCCATTTCGATCGTTGAGCGTTGTTCAACGACGCAGTGAGCAGCGGACAACCAACATGCCGGGCTTGGAGCCTCCCGATCTCGTCGACCTGCGTGTGTTCCTGGCCCTCTTCCGACATGGAAGTTTCCGGAAGGCCGGCATCGAACTCGGCGTCACGGCCTCCGCGCTGAGCCATCGCATGAAAAAGCTCGAGGCCCGACTGGAGGTGCGGCTGCTCAATCGCACCAGCCGGTCGGTCATGCCGACGCAGGCGGGTGCCGAACTCGCCCTGCACCTGGAGCAGGGTTTCCAGACCATCGAGGACGCGATCGCCGCCCTCGACCCGCTACGCTGCTACCCGGTCGGCCGGCTCCGGCTGAACGTGCCGCGAGACGCCGCCCGGCTTCTCATCGCCCCAGTGCTGCCGGATTTCTTCGTACGCTACCCGCAGATCCATCTCGACCTAACCGTGGATGACCAGCCCGTCGATATCGTGGCGGCTGGCTTCGACGCGGGCATACGCTATCGCACGAGGGTTCCCAGCGATATGATCGCGACCGCGCTCACATCATCGCTGCGCTGGGTGGTGGTCGGCGCCCCCGCGTTTCTCGAGATTCACGGCCGTCCGGAGAGGCCGACGGACCTTCATCGCTTTCCCTGCGTACAGATGCGTGTCGGCGACAACAGTCGCTTCCCCTGGGAACTCGGAGATGGCGACGCTATGGTTCGCGTCGACGTCCCGGGCGCGCTCTGCGCGAATGAGACGGAAACCTCCGTGGCGGCCGCTCTCCAGGGCGTGGGCCTCGCCTACTGCCTCGAGCGGCGTGTCGAAGAAGAGATCCGCGACGGCCGGCTCGAGATTGTCCTGCCCGACTGGGCTTCGACCGGGCCGCCGCTTGCAATCTACTATCCCAGCCGGCGACAGCCGCCGCCCGGCATGCGGCAGCTGATCAACCTTGTACGCGAGCGCAACGCGCTACCGACCTTGTCCTGACCGACGCGTTAGTTGCCCCACTATCAGCAGCGTTGATCGTTGCCGCCGGCAGCACGGTCACCATGGCACGAGGATCGGATCGCCGGCAGTCGCAAATGTTTTCTGATCACGGAGGTGCCTTGCTTCCTGTTTCGCGTGGGGCCGGCACCTTCGCAAGCAACGGGCAGCCGAAGCTCGTGCAGAAGGCGATCAGCTTGCCATCGACGAAGACCGGTGTCGCGACCGCAACGTCGGGTGTGTGCGAGACGCCGCCGCGGTAGGGGTCGTTGGAGATGAAGGCGTCGCCCTCATGGATGTCGGCCAGCGCATAGGCCGCGAGGATGCCATCGACCAGCTTGGCATAGGGGATGGTATGGGTGGTCATGTCGGCCGCCCCGACGATGCGCCCGCGGCAGTCGACGATACCGGCGCTGCCATCGAAGGATTCCCGCAGAATCGTCGAGTAGCCGGTTCGGAAGAGACGGTGCTTCGGGTACCGAGGGCGTCTTGATGGTGCGGAGGTGGCCCGTATCCCGGTTCAGCGCGATAACGTCGGTGAACGTACCGCCGGTGTTGATACCGATCATCCAGGCCATCTGCGCAGAACCGTCCCTATGACGCGTTCCAAGAACGCTTGTCTCGATCGACTTGCGAGCGGTCGAGCGGCCGTTGCGAAAAAGCCGGATCGTCTGCCGTCGACGTCAGGCGCCGACCGCGACGCGCCGCTGCGGCGCGGCCGCACCGTCACGAAAGCCGGCCTTCTCCTCGGCGCCGACAGCGAAGTCCCGCCATGACCGGTTCTTGTCGATGATGCTTTCGAAGGCACGGATGCCGGTCGCGGGCAATCGCGGCTCGTCGGTTCCCAAGGCCGGCGCGCCCTCTGCCGGCGCGCATCCGCTGACGAGGCACCTCAGTCAGCGCGGATCAGCCATTCGGCTCATCGGTCGTTTCGCGCGCGATCAGTGCGGCGCTCACCGCGTTCGCCTTCACGATCACCTCTTCGTCGTCGGAAACGAGACGCCCACCTCTGACGGCGATGACGCCGCCGACCATGTAGCTGTGATCGGCGCTGGTCGTCGCGCCTCTCAGGAGCAATTCGGCTGCGGCAAGCTTCGTCGCCCAATACATGCTCTCGGGATCGAGCCCTTCCCAGGTCGGATAGAGCCGTACGAGCCAGTCGAGGACGAACGCCTTCTGAGTCGCCGGCAGGGCGCGGGTAACCGACTGGAAGAAGTGATGATGCGTGTTGATGAGACCGGGAACGACGACGCAGCGGTCGAGCTCGATCGTCTCGTCAACATCGACCGCCGGCGCCGGCCCTCGCGGCTAGCGCCGCGATCTTCCCGGATTCCACGAGAATCCACCGTGCGGGATCTCGTCGCGCTCGTTACAGGTGACGAGGTGATCGATCGATCGCAGCAATGTCCGTGTCATTCCGCCCTCCTGCCGGTCGACGCCATTCCGATCTGCCCCGAATGTGCGCGTCCGTCAGGCGCCGGGCTTCTTCCCAAACCACTTCTCGATCAGCTGATCGAGGACGCCCTCCTGCTTCATCGCGACCACGTGGCGGTTGATCTCGTCCATGAGGTCCTGATCGGTCTTGCGCGTGTTGATTCCTACAGGGCGACTGTCCCACGCGTCGGTCACGCGGATGGTCGGCATGGTGCGCATCGCGTAGCGCACCGCGGGCAAGGCGGAGACGACCACGTCGGACCGGCCGTTCTCGAGATCCTTGAGCGCCAGCAGGATCGTGTCGTAGCTCTTCAGGCTCTTTACCTTGTCGGGGCCGATCTGCTCGCGGAAATAGTGGTCGCCGGCGCTGCCGAGCTGCACGCCGACGTTCTTGCCCTTGACGTCGTCGAGGACCGCGATCTTCGGCTCGCCGTCGCGATAGGCAGCGCCGACGCCGCCGTCGAAATAGGGCACGGAGAACAGGATCCGCTCCGCCCGATCGGGGGCCCAGGTCAACGCCGTGACGAGCGTGTCGACGCGGCCCGAGATCAGTGCCGCGATGATCCCCTTGAAGTCGATCTTCTCGAAGGTGACCTTGACCCCCATGCGGCGGCCGATTTCGTTCGCGAGATCGACGTCGAGACCGGTCGTCTTGCCATCCTCGACGTAGCCGAACGGCGCATATTCGAAGCTGTTCGCCGAACTCATCACGCCCGTCCGCCGAATCTTCTCCAGCGTCGTCTCCGCGGAGGCGCCCTGCACCGTCGCGACGGCCACCAGAACGCCAAGCAACGCGCCGGCCCAACTCTTCATGCTGCTCATCGAGTTTCTCCTTCAGAATTCCGCAATGGCGCCGGGCTCGAGCGCGGGCTCGAGGGTCCGCCGTAAGAAGGCCTTGGTGCGCTCGTGTCGCGGGTGCATCAGCAGCGCATCGGGCCGCCCCTCCTCGACGACGAGGCCGCCATCCATGAAGACGACACGGTCCGAGACCTCGCGCGCGAAGCTCATCTCGTGCGTCACGACCAGCATCGTCATGCCGTCGCGGGCGAGACCGCGCAGAACGGCGAGCACCTCGCCGACAAGTTCGGGGTCGAGCGCCGAGGTGACCTCGTCGAACAGCATGACCGACGGTTCCATCGCGAGAGCGCGGGCGATCGCGACGCGCTGCTGCTGTCCGCCGGAGAGCTCGGACGGATAGGCGCCCTCCTTGTTTGCCAGCCCGACCTTGGCCAGCTGACGCCGTGCCAGCTCGATCGCCTGAACCCGCGCCATCCTCCTGACGTGGATCGGGGCTTCGATCACGTTCTCGAGCACCGTCATGTGGGCGAAAAGATTATATTGCTGGAAGACGATGCCGATCTTCTGGCGGACGTCGTTGAGCTCGCGCTCGGACATGCGCCGGACCATCCGCCCGGTCCGGACGAACCCGATCTGCTGGCCCTCGACCAGGACTTCGCCGTGATCGAACGGCTCGAGGAAATTGAGGCAACTGAGCAACGTGCTCTTGCCCGACCCGCTCGGACCGATGATGGTGACGACCTCGCCCCGACGGACGTCGAGGTTGATGCCTTTCAGCACCTCGGTCCGCCCGAAGCTCTTCCTGAGGTCGCTCACCTGGACCATCAACGGTGCGATTGCTTTCTCCATCACCGCAGTCGCATGCGCCGTTCGAGGAAGCTATTGAGCCACAGCAGCGGCAAGGTCATCAGCAGATAGAAGAGAGCAACGCCGGCGAACGGACTGAACGTGTTCGCCTGCCACGTCATCACCTCCAGCCCCGAGCGCAGGAGGTCGGTCAGCGCGATCGTCGACACCAGCGACGTGTTCTTCAGCAGCGTGATCGCCTCGTTGGTGATCGGCGGCAGTACGCTGCGGATAGCCTGCGGCAGGATGATCCGCTGCATCGCGCGCCCGTAGGACATGCCGAGCGAGCGAGCGGCGCGCATTTGCCCGGGGTCGATCGATTGGATGCCCGCGCGTACGATCTCGGTCAGATAGGCGCCGGACGAGACCGAGAGCGCGAGCAGCGCCACGGTGAAGGCGTCGAGCTGAAGACCGGCGCTCGGCAGACCGTAGTAGAGGAAGAGCAAGGTCACCAAAAGCGGCATCGCGCGCATGAGCGTCACGTAGACGCTCGCCATCGCACGGATCGTCGCGACGCGCGACACCCGCGCGAGGCCGCCGATGAGGCCGATGACAAGCCCCGCCGCAATCGACAGCACGGAGAGCTCCGCCGTCATCCAAGCACCACTCAGCAGCGCCGGCAGCGATTTCACGAAGAGGCCGAACTCAAAATCCATCAGACCTTCGCCGCCGCAACCGGTGGTCGCGCATCGCATCGATCGACCATCATGGTCCGCCCTGCGCGATCGCCTCGAGGCCGGCGTCGAGCGCCGCCTCGTCGATCGTCCGCAGCACGCCGCCCTCCAGCAGCACCCGGCCCCGCGCGAGCACGTGGCGGGCGCCGCGCCGTCGGTCGTAGACGAGGGTGCGGGCCCAATCTGCGAAGCCGTCGAGTCGCTTGCTGCCCTGGTCGAAGACTGCGATGTCGGCTGGCGCGCCGACGACCAGCCGGCCATCGCCCGGCAGGCCGAGCGCGCGCCGGCCGCCTGCGATCACCATCGCGAGCGCATCCTGGGCGCTGAGCCATCGGCTCGGATCGGACGTGTCGAGCCGGCCAAGAAAGGCCGCCATCTTGACGCTCTCGAGCAAATCCTGCCCGCCGTTCGAGGCGGCGCCGTCGGTGCCGATGCCGATGGAGGCGCCGGCGGCGCGCAGCCGCGCGACCGGCGCGATCCCGCTCCCCAACGCCATGTTGCTCACCGGATTGTGGATGACGGTCGCGCCCGCCTCGGCAATCAGCGCGATCTCGTCCGCGTCGAGCCAGACTCCGTGCGCCAGCGAGACGCGGGGCGACAACAGGCCGAGCCTCGCGAGATGGACCGCGGCGGGCCTGCCGTAGAGCAAATCGGCGACCCGGCGCTCGTCCGCCGTCTCCGAGAGATGCAGATGCCATGGCATCCCGAATTCCGCCGAGAGGCCGTCCGCGGCCTCGAGCAGCCGGTCGGAGCAGCGCACCGGCCCCGAGGGGCCGGGCCCCACCATCAGACCTGCCGGCGGTTCGGCGCGCGCCATCGCCCCCCGCCAGAGGGCGGCATGCTCCCCGGCGCCCAGCGCCGGACCGCCGGTAGGCGCGCCGACGAGGCTGCCGTCGGAGCCGACCCGGTCCCGCGCCATCAGCGCGAGCAAGACCTGAAACCCCGCCGAGCGATACGTATCGAGTGCTATCTCGACGGCACCGAGCGTCATCGGCGTCTGACGAAAATGATCGACCGCGCCGACGCAGCCGCCGCGGATCATGGCGCGGGCGCCGGCCAGAAGCGAAAGCCGCAAGGCCTCCGGAGAAAGCCGGTCGAGAACGCTCCAGAGCGCCGGGAGCCATTCCTCGAGGCGCATCCCATCGCAGAAACCGGCGCCAAGCGCCTCCGTCGAATGCGTGTGTGCATTGATGAGTCCCGGCACGACGACCGCGCCACCGCAATCGAGCATCGCCGCCGCCGGATAGCAGGCGCGGATCCCGGTGCCGATCGCGGCGATGCGACCGGCTCGGACCGCGATATCCGCCACGCCCGACCACCGCTGAACAGGATCGCAGACGGTACCGCCGGCGAGCAGGAGCACGCCTACGTCGGGCCCCTCCGCCCCTTCTGTCCCGGACGCATGATCTACCATCTGCATGGCGAATGATGTCGCAAGAGCCGTGCCACAGCCGCGTCGCGCATCGAATTGTACTGCTTCATTATACAAGAGCTCGTGGACCCTCTAATCCAGCGCCGTTACGACAGCACCTAGTGACATGACAAATGCTCGGTTCGACGCCATTTTTTGAGGCAGATGCACACAAGTCGATCAATTGTTCGATTTGTACTTTTGTATTGATCTCAGCGGCTTCCGCACTTAGTCTCGCGCTCGCCCCGTCGGCAATTCAGCAGGCCCGAACCATGCAGACCGAGTGTGCGACCGATGCGCTGGATGGCTTGGCGGCGCAGGTCCACCGCGATCTCGCAACTCTCGCCTACCCTGCGGTGAACTGGGTGCAGCCAGCTCAGCGCGACGGCCAGCACGTCTACGACGTCGTCATCGTCGGCGGCGGCCAGTCCGGGCTGGCGGTTGCCTTCGGGCTGAAGCGCGACGGGGTCTCCAACGTCCTGATCGTCGACCGCAACCCGCCCGGCCGCGAGGGCGTCTGGGAGACCTTCGGCCGCATGCGGACGCTGCGCACGCCGAAGTTCCTCGTCGGGCTCGAGAACGGCATCCCGAGCCTTTCGGTGCGCTCGTGGTTCGAGGCGGCGTACGGGCGCGATCGCTGGGCTGCGATCGACCGGATCCCCCGCACAGACTGGGCGGCCTATCTGCGCTGGTTCCGTGCTGTGACCGAGGCGCCGGTGCACAACGAAACCACGATCGAAGCGATCGAGCCGGACGGCGAACTCCTCGCGCTGACCCTGGCCGGACCGAGCGGACGAGAGGTCCAGCTCACCCGCAAGCTGGTGCTCGCCACCGGCTACGACGGCTGCGGTGAATGGCGCGTGCCCCGCGTCGTCTCGGAATCGCTGCCGCGCGGCCTCTATGCGCACTCGAACGGGACGATCGATTTCGAGCGTCTGCGCGGCAAGCGTATCGGCGTCCTCGGTCACGGCGCCTCCGCCTTCGACAACGCGTTGCGTTGCCTCGAGAGCGGCGCGGCGAGCGTCGATCACTGTTTCCGCCGCCCGCAGCTTCCCATCGTGAACCCGCATCGCTGGATCGAGTTCGCCGGCTTTCTCAAGCACTTTCCAGACCTCGACGACCGCACCCGCTGGAACGTCAACCGCCGCTTCAAGGAAGTCGATCAGCCGCCCGCCCGGAATTCCTTCGAGCGCGTCCAGTCGTTCGGAAATTATCAGCTCCACGGAGCGAGCCCGTGGCTGGCAGTCCGCTACGAGGCGGAAGAGATCCGCGTTACTGCCCCGCGGCGACAGTTCGCCTTCGACTTCGTCATCACCGCCACGGGCTCGGTTCTCGACCTGGCGCATCGTCCGGAGTTGCGCCCTTTCGTCAACGACATCGCACGCTGGTGCGACCGCTTCGACCCGGCACCCGACGAGCGTCATCCGGGCCTGGGCGAGTTTCCCTACCTCGACCGCTGGTATGGCTTCCAAGAGCGTCGCCCCGGCGCGGCGCCGTGGCTGCGCCACATGCACGCATTCAATTTCTCGGCGATTGTGAGCATGGGCCCGCATTCGACGTCGATCAGCGGTCACAAATACTCGGTGCCCCGGCTGGTCCACGGCCTCACCCGGGATCTCATGACGGCGCAGACGGGCTGGCTTATGCCGGCCCTGTGCGCCTACGACGAGCCGGATCTCGAGATCCCCGCGGCGCTCGCCGTCGCGGCCGATTGACACGTTGGGAGGATACTATGAGCGATCTTCGGACGCAGGCAGAACGCGTGGTCGAGCTTGCGCTGACCCCGCTCACGCGAGACGCATTCGCCCCGTTCGGCGACCTGATCGAGCCGACCGAGGACGGCGTCCCGTTCGGGCCGGACGACGCCTGTCTCGATCTCAGCCAGGGAACGCCGCGCTTTTACATCATGCGGTTGCCGGCGCGCGGGCTCGTATTTCGCCGCATCACACGCCATCGGTGCACGACCCAGTGCCTCGCCGCCCTGGAAGGCAAGTCGTGGCTCATCGCCGTCGCGCCGCCACGCGACATCGACGACCCGGCCGCCGAGCCGACGCTTGAGGAGATCAAGGCGTTCCGCGTGCCCGGCAACATGGCGATAAAGCTCCATCGCGGCACGTGGCATGCCGGGCCGTCCTTCGCCGAAGGCGAGATCGACTTCGTAAACCTCGAACTCGCCGACACCAATGAGGTCGATCACCAGAACTCAATGCTCGCCGAGCGATTCGGGTTCGCGTTGCGCTTTGCCGCCTGAAGCCAGCGCGAGCGTGTCGCCGCTTGTACCAGCAGGCCCCTCGTCATATCGAGAGCGATGACCTCCTCCCGCGCAATGCCCCCTGTGACCGACGATATTGGCCTGCTCACCGCGCTGGGCGGTGGCTCGGATGCGGGCCGTCAGCCGCTGCCGGTCCGCATCCGAGACGCGCTCGTGGGGCGCATACGGCGGGGCGAGTTGCGGGCCGGCACGCGGCTACCGCCAATCCGCGCCCTCGCGGCGCAGCTCGCAATAAGCCCGATGACGATCGCAAAGGCATACAAGCTGCTCGGCGCGGCTGGATACGCCGAGGCGCGCACGGGCGGTGGGACCATCGTCCAGCTACCGTTCGGGGAGCCGCGGCATGTCTCGAATGGTCCCTTTCCCACTCGGCCCTCGGCGCCGGGCAACCTCAGCCAACTCCTCTTCGAACTCGCGCGGTCGCCCGGCGTAATAGGGTTCACCGGAAATTACCCAGCCCCGGAACTGTCGGACGCCGAGGCATTCCGCGCCGCGCTCGCGCGGCTCACCGCACGGCCCTGCGAAACCTGGTTCCGATATGACCCGCCGGCCGGACGCGAGGAGCTGCTTGCCCGCTTGCCGGGCTTTCTCGCGCGCCACGGGATCGCCGCCGCGCCGGCCGACATGCTCGTGACATCCGGGGCACAACAGGCGCTCGACATCGTAGTGCGGGCGCTGCTCA
>JAQGID010000055.1 GCA_028291405.1 Rhodospirillales bacterium
ACGAATACCGAGAGCAGCACCAGCGTGATCGCGATGATCGGCGCGGTGATCTCGGCCATCGCCTTCTTGGTCGCCTCCGGCACCGAGAGCTCCGGCTCCTCCTCGATGACGCGCTCGACGTTCTCGATGACGACGATTGCGTCATCGACGACGATGCCGATCGCCAGCACGAGCGCCAGCAGCGACACGGTATTGGCGGAATAGCCGATCGCCAGCATCACGGCGAAGGTGCCGATGATCGAGACCGGCACGGCGACCAGCGGAATGATGGTCGTGCGCAGCTTGCCGAGGAAGAGGAACACCACGATGGCGACGAGGACGAAGGCCTCGCCCAAGGTGCGGATCACCTCGGAAATGGTCGACGTGACGAACACCGTCGTGTCGAAGAACACGTTGTAGGTCAGGTCTTGCGGGAAGCGCTTGGCAAGGTCGTCCATCACCTTGCGGACCTGCTCGGTGACCTGAACCGCATTCGCGCCGGGCGATTGGTAGATGCCGATCGAGGCGCCCGGCGCGCCGTTGTACCTGGTGTAGCGGTCGGAGGATCTGGCGCCGAACTCGACACGGGCGACATCCTTGACGCGCACCAACGAGCCGTCGGGATTGGCGCGCAGAATGATCGAATTGAACTCGTCCGTCGACGTCAGCCGGCCCTTGGTCTTGATGGTAAGCTGGAATTGCTGGTTCTTCTCGACCGGTGCGGCGCCGACGCGGCCGAGCGCCGCCTGGATGTTCTGGTTCGCGAGCTGCGCGATGATGTCGCTTGGCGTCAGGCTCAGCGCCGTCAGCTTGTCGGGGTCGAGCCAAATCCGCATCGAATAGTCGAGCGGCCCGAACAGGCTCGCCTGGCCGACACCGCGGATGCGCGACAAGGCGTCGATGACGTTGATCGTCGCGTAGTTGCTGAGATAGAGCGCATCGTAGCTCCCCTTCGGGGAGTAGAGCTCGATGACCTGGAGCAGCGCCGCCGATTTCTTGCGGATGCTCAGGCCCTCGCGCGTCACCTCGGCGGGCAGCTGCGGCTGCGCCAGCGCTGCACGGTTCTGCACATTGACCGTGTTGATGTCGGGATCGGTGCCAAGCGCGAAGGTGACGTTGAGCGTGTAGCTGCCGTCGGCGCCGCTCGTCGACTGATAGTAGATCGCATTGTCGACGCCGGTGATCTGCTGTTCGATCGGCTGCGCTACGGTCGCCTCGACGACCTCGGCATCGGCGCCGGGATACGTCGCCGTGAGGGTGACCTGCGGCGGCACGATATCGGGAAACTGGGCAACCGGAATCGCCGAGATGGCGATGATCCCGGCGAGTGTGATGACGATCGCGATGACGAAGGCGAGGCGCGGCCGATCGACGAAGATGGCGGAGATCACCCGCTCAGCCTCCGGCGCCGGGAGGCTTCTTGCCGGGTTGCTCCGGCGCCTCCCCGGAGATCTGCACGACCTGGCCCGGTCGCACTTTCTGCACGCCCTCGACGATGACCTGGTCGCCCTCCTTGAGGCCGCCCTGAATGACGATGTCGGTGTCCTGGGTCGGCCCGGTGGTGACGCGCCGCTGCTCGACCTTGTGATCGGGCGCGACCACGAGCACGTAATAGCCGGCCTGGTCGACCTGCAGCGCCGCCTGCGGCACGACGAGGCGCGGCTGCTCCTTGCGCTCCTTGATCACGACAGTGACGAACTGGCCGTCGATCAGCTGGCGCTCGGGATTGGGCAAGGTCGCGCGCATGGTCAGCGTGTCGGTGGTCTGGTCGACCTGCGGATCGGTGTAGTTCCACACCCCGGGATGGGGATAGTCCTTGCCGCTGGCCAGGCGCACCAGGATCTCGATCTTGATCAGCGAGCCGTTCTCTTGCTGACGGGCCGCGCGGATGTCCTCGAGCTGGCGCACGCTGACCGGGAAAAGGACGTAGATCGGGTCCTGGCTGACGATGGTGTCGAGGACCCCGCTCGCTGGGTTGACGAGGTTGCCCTCGGTATAGGCAGTGAGGCCGATGCGGCCGTCGATCGGCGCCTTGATGTCGGTGTAGGAGAGGTTCACCAGCGCCTGGGTCAGCGCCGCCTGGGTCTGCAGCACCGTCGCCTTGGCGCTTTCGAGAGCGGCGCGGTTCTGATCGACCGTCGCCTGCGGGATATTCTGGTTCCTCGCCAGCGCGACCGAGCGGTCGTACTGGAGTTGGGCGTTGACCTCCGTCGCCTGTGCCGCAGCGACATTGGCCTTGGCCTGGTCGACCTGCGCCTGGAGCTGGTCCTTCTCGATCTGGTACAGCAGCTGGCCGGTCTTGACGTCGTCGCCTTCGCGGAACAGCACCTTCTCGAGGAAGCCCTCGACCCGGGCGCGGAGCTGCACGGTGTTTATCGCCTTGATGCGTCCGACGAAATCATAGGCCTGGCTGACCCCCTTGACCACGGCCGGCGTCACCCCGACCGATGGCGGCGGGGGCGGCGCCGCGTCGGATGCAGCCTTCTTCTCGCCGCACGCGGCGAGAAGAAGGGGCATGAGAATCGCGGCGGCGAGAAGCCGCATCCTTGCGGGAGCCGCCGCACCCGCAAGGCCGACCGTGCGCATCGACATCAGGCATCTCCTGCCCGGCATTCCGGTCACAGGCTATGTGGGTCACGATCGCGGAGCAAGCGCGACGCGCGACGGCTCTCGACGAACACTTGGCACGAGCGATCGGCAGCGACGAATCCGTCGTTTGCCGTTGGGGGCTATCCTGCGTCCTGGGTCCGGAGGCTGCCCGGCCGTTTTGAACGGCGTGCGGTCTCGCGCTCGAGTCCGACCGACAGAAGCCAGATGACGAAGCCGCCGAGCGCGAGCAGGCAGCCGACCCAGCCGGTCGAGGTCCATCCGTACCCGGCTGCGATCGCCATGCCGCCGAGCCACGGACCGAGCGCATTGGCGAAATTGAACGCCGAATGATTGAGCGCCGCCGGCAGCGCCTGCGCACGTCCGGAGATGTCCATCAGACGGGTCTGCAGCACGGACGCCAGCGCCGCGCCGAAGCCGATCAGGAAGACGTCGATCGTCAGCGCCCAGATGTTCCTGGCGGCCATCGGGTAGAGCGCCAGCGCCGCCGCCGACCACAGCAGCAGCGCGCCCGCCGTCGGCATGCGCGCGCGATCGGCGAAGCGGGGGACGATGATGTTGCCGACGGTCAGGCCGAGGCCGAGGACGCAGAGGACGATCGGGACGTGGCTTTCCGAAACCCGCGTCACCGCCGTCAGCGTCGAGGCGAGGTAGGTGTAGACGGCGAAGAGCCCGCCGAAGCCGATCGCGCCGATCGCAAGCGTCAGCCACACCTGAATCCGTTTCAGCGCGTCCAGCTCGCGCAGCGGGCTCGCCTGCGGATCCGGAACGTCGCGCGGCGCGAAGAGCGCGACGAGGACCAGGGCCGTCAGTCCCAGCACGGCGACGACGGCGAAGCTCCAGCGCCAGCCGACGGCCTGCCCCAGCCAGTTCGCCAGCGGCACGCCGACGACCGTCGCGACCGTCAGCCCGAGGAAGACCTGCCCGACTGCCTGCGTCCGCTGGTTCCTAGGCACGAGAGAGGATGCAACCATTGCCGCGATACCGAAATACGCGCCGTGCGGCAGGCCGCTGAGAAAGCGGAACGCCATCATCCAGCCGTAGCTCGGCGCCAGCGCGCTGAGGCCGTTGCCGAGCGCGAACATCGCCATCAGCAGCATCAGCAACGTCCGCCGGGCCATGCGCGCCGCCAGCACCGCGATGACCGGCGCGCCTATGACGACTCCCAGCGCATACGCGCTGATCACATGTCCCGCCGTCGGTGCATCGATACCGAGCGACTCGCCGAAATACGGCAGCAGGCTCATCGTCGCGAATTCCGTGGTGCCGATGGCGAACCCGCCCATCGCGAGGGCGAGGATCACCAGGGTCGGCCAGGGACGCGCGGCATCTTCGGATTTCGGCAACTACTGTCTCCACTCTGCGCTGCGCCACGGCCCAGCCCGGCGCGCCCGCGCGATCCTACACATCGGCTAGAGATGGGTATTGCGCGCAGAGAGATGGTCCCGTGGTGTCCGTGACCGTTAGTCGCAGGCCGCGCGGGGACGTTCGGATTTTCCCCAGACGCGGGGCTTGGCTCCGGCTGCGAGCGTTGGCTTCTCGATGGGGCCTTTTCCGTGCGCGGAGATCAAGGCCGTCGGCCGAAGAGGAGGGTATATTGAAGAAGTGGGAATGCGCGGTCTGCGGCTTCGTCTACGACGAAAGTGTCGGCGAAGAGGGGAGCGGTCTGGCGCCCGGCACGCGCTGGGAGGATGTCCCCGACGATTGGCAATGCTCCGATTGCGGCGCGGCGAAATCGGAGTTCAAGATGGTGGAGATCTGAGCCCGGGGTGAGGCGGCTTGGCTCGGGCGTTCAGCGCCGGACGATCGCCACTCCGGCCGCCTGCATCTCCCGCATGGCGGCATTGAGCGTACCGCCTTGATCGATGGCGCGGCACGCATTCTCGATGACGGTAGCGGCGAAGCCGAGCCGCCGTGCGTCGATTGCCGAATAGTGGACGCAATAGTCCAAGGCAAGGCCGACCAGATACACGTGATCGAACCCGCGTTCGCGCAGATAGCCCGCGAGCCCGGTCGGTGTCGAGCGGTCGTTCTCTACAAAGGCCGAGTAGGAATCGACGCCGGGGTCGAAGCCCTTGCGCAGGACCAGTTCGGCGTGCGGGATCACAAGCTTGCGGTGGAAGGCGGCGCCTTCCGTGTTCTGAATGCAATGATCCGGCCAAAGGGTCTGCGTTCCATAAGCGAGGTCGACCGTTTCGAAGGGCTTGCGGCCGGGATGCCGGCTGGCGAAGGAATCGTGGTGCGGCGGATGCCAATCCTGCGTCAGGACGACATGGTCGAAACCTTCCGCCAGCCGGTTGACCTCGGGCACGATCTCGCTGCCGCCCGCGACCGCGAGCGCCCCGCCATCGCAGAAATCGTTCTGCACGTCGACGACGAGCAAGATGCTGCCGGCTTCGGACGGGATCTTGGCGGCCATCGACATCACACCTCTCTCGCGCGACGCCGCGCGGGGCAAGTGTCGTTGGATGCGCGCGCGCTTTCGACGTCCGAAATGGCCGTCTCCGGCTCGCCCGGGCTTTCGAAGATGCGGGAATCGAGTGCAACCACGGCATAATCCGTGATGCAGGTCACTGCTCAGCCGTGTAATAGCGGATAACCTTTCCTCATGCTCTGAGGAGGCGGATCATGAAAGATCTGAAGCGGGACTGGCAGTGCTGGAGCAGGTCCGAAAAGATCAGCGCCGTTACGATTCTGAGCATCCTTTGCCTCACGTTCCAAATCGCCGCCCTGCACGGGCTTTGAGCGTCGCGTCGAGGACAGAACCACTCGCGGCCGAGAAGGAAAATTCAATCACCGCGAGGACCTTGCCGGGTCGCGACCCGAAGCCCGAGGGGTCATCCGCCGCCCATCGTGTCGCACGCGTGGCGCTCATCGCAGATACGAAGGCGCCTCCGTCCAACGAATGGACATCAGGATGGAATTCCGAAATGTGCATTGTAGCCCAAGGGTCGGTGGATTGCCCTTGGCGGCGCGCCCTTGGAGATCGACGACAATCGTGCCGGGCTCTTTCGTGAATTCAGCATGGCTGAGCCGCGAGGTTATCTCGAATTCGCCAACGTAGGCAACTTTCATGACGGCGACGCAGCGATCGGTCATGGTGGCTTCGCGCGGATCAAGCGAAGCACAGCCGGCGGCAGGAACGCAGGCGGCGAGCAGGACAGCTGCAGATCGTTCCGAAGGACTCACATCACCTACCCTCGCGTAGCGCCATCCAACCGGCAACGCGAGTCTCGGTGCGCTGGTTCCCGTGATGGTCCAACGCCGCTTCGGCACCAGTGCATCCCGTCGACCTATAATGACGTGCAGCGCATTTTCGATTGATGGCTGGCGCCCAGTCGCTGGCGCAGCCACTGGCTGGCACATTCGAGCGTCGGAAAGAGCCGATTTTCACCCGCGAGATCGCCGAATCCCACTTCCAAAAACCACGTCCCGCAGTCATCGCCGTGGATCTCGTCCGCCAATCGGAGGAGCACCGCCACGAGCCGGCCCCCTGCCAGAACCAGCCGTCCTTCCTCATCCGCCGATCCTGTATCGACACGGATCGGTATTGTCATAATTTTTGGCGACATCATGATGGTCATCGAACACTCGCGGGTGAGAGGATCACTGCTCAAGGTTTCGGACGCGACAGCGGACCGTGCGGACGGCGCGGTTCAGGCGGTCGGCCAGCGACCAAAAACATCTGCCGTGATCTGTTGCACAAGCTTTGCCGGACGCGCGCCCCGGTCGCCTGTGCCTATCAATTGTGGCCTCTCAATTTGGCCTCCTCGGAGCGCCGCTTGAAGTGAAATGACTGCAGTGTGACAATGAACGGGATGAATTTCGCGGGCTTCGACCTGAACCTGCTCCGCGTCTTCGATGCGGTGATGCAGGAGCGGAGCGTCCGGGGAGCGAGCAGGAGAATTGGACTTAGCCAATCGGCGGTTAGCCATGCGCTCAATCGCCTGCGCCATGCTCTCCAGGACGAATTGTTCGTGCGGGCGGGGAATCGGATTTCGCCGACGCACCGTGCAGTGGAGATAGCCTCTGATATCCATGATACCCTCGTTCGACTCCGTGTCCTCCTCGACCCCCCCGCGTTCGACCCGACCGAGAGCTCCCGCGTCTTCAGGATCGGTGCTAACGATTTTGCGTCATCCGTTCTGCTGCCGCCGTTGCTGCAACGTCTTCGCCGAGCGGCGCCGCACGTCAGCATCCGAATCTATGCAGCGACCGCGCTAGACATCTCCCAGGCGCTCGACTTGGGTCAGATCGATTTCGCCATCAGCTCGTTCGTGGAGATCAGTGCGCGCTTTGGATCGCTCGTCCTTTGCCAGGAGGAGATCGTTTATGTCATGAAAGCGGGGCACCTGTTTGGCGACGAGCGTCTCACTTTGGAGCGGCTCGCGCAAATTCCCCACGTCACCGTCTCGCTGGTCGGGGTTGACGACCGAAGGGTCGTCGACGGTTTTATCGTGGAACGGGGCTTGCGCCGCCGCGCGTATCTCAGCGATTTCGATCTAGTGGAGCGACTGCTGGCGGAGCAGGGGCTTCGGCTGTGGGTCGGTGCCACGGTTCCGCACGTCCTTACTATCCCCTTCATCCTCAGCCGCACGGACATGATCGCCATGCTGCCGCGGCGAATGGCTGAACAAACGGTCGAGGCGCACGGGTTGCGGATCTACAAGCCGCCATTCGCTCTCGAACCCATATCCTTTCAGGCCGTCTGGCATGGGCGCAACACTGCCGATCCCGCGAATGCCTGGATGTGCGCGATGCTCACGTCTGTTGTGGGTGAGCTTCTGCAAGGATAAGGACGCCGCGAGAATGCCGTCGAGCCATCTCTCGCTGGGCTCGCGGTCTCGAAAGCGCTTTCTCGGGCTTAACATATTCTATGTGGTGGTCCTGGACTTGGGTTCTATAGTCGCCGCGAAGCTGGGGGGTGACCTCGTCCGGCGGAACCCATGTTAGAGTCCTGGATAGCGCGACTTGAGCAATTTGCTCCGTTGTCCGGAGAAGACAAACTCGAACTGGGCCGTCTCCTATCCGAACCGCGGCGCGTCCATGCGGGAGAGGATATCGTCCGGGAAGGAGAAGCTCCGACTCATATCCATATCATCGTCAGCGGAATTGCATGTTGCTACAAGGTCCTGCCGGATGGAGGCAGGCAAATCATAGCCTTGCATTTCCCGAGCCATGCCTGTGACATCCACCATGGGATTCTCAGCCGCGTGGATCATGCCATCGGGGCTCTTCGGCCAACGCAGGTCGCTTACATTCCTCACGAGAACATGCTCGATCTCCTGGAGCGTAGTCCGAGGATCGCGAAGGCGCTCTGGCGCAGCACGTTGAATGACAATGCGATCCTGCGCGAGTGGCTGGTGAACATTGGGCGACGCGAAGGCTATGGCAGGGTCGCGCATATACTATACGAGGTGTACCTACGTTTGAAGGCCGTGGGTCAGGCCGATAACCACAGCTTCGAGTTTCCGCTGACTCAGACCGAGTTGGCGGACGCGCTCGGCCTCACGCCGGTTCACGTCAGCCGGGTGATCAGTCGACTGCGCGCGGAAAGTTTGATTGTCCTCAGACGGCGTGCGGTCACGATTATCGATCCTGAGGGGTTGAAGGCTGTCGCTCAATTCAGCCCCGGCTACCTCCAAATGGCGGACCAGGGACCAGAGGGCAACAAAAGCAATACTCTTAGAGGTTGAAAATAGCCGTTATCCTTCGACCTGAATAAATCTAGAATTTTGATCCAAGTTATCGATTTAGTCGAAGTCGACGGGTAGTTTAGATTCGGCGGCTGCTGATGATCGTTCCAATTTAGGTCGGCAACGACATAAGCGAAGGCAGCGCCAATGTGTGGTTACACCTGCCCGATGAAGGAAAAGCATATGTTGAAAAAGGCTGACGCGGTGACGAAGGTTCCCAACGAATTTCTTGATTTGACCAAGCAAATGAAGAGCTTTGGTGTTCCCGGCATCAATGTTGAGGCCGTGGTGGCGAGCCAGCAAAAGAACGTCGACGCCATTACCCAAGCAAATCAGCTGGCGATTGAAGGCGCGCAGGCGCTCTTCCGCCGGCAGACAGAGATCGCTCGTTCGGCAATTGAAGATTTTTCGTCGATGTTCCGCGACTTTATGCAATCGGCCGCCTCGCCGGAGAACAAGATCGCCACGCAGGCACAGCATTCCAAAGTTGCGATCGAGAAGGGCATGGCAAGCGCTCGCGAGCTCGCCGACCTTGCGATAAAGGCGAACACCGAGGCATTCAACGTGATCGGCAATCGCGTGGCCGAGACGCTCGATGAGGTCCGCGATTACGCAAGGAATCGCACCGCCTAAGAATACCGGTCGGCGCGGGGGAACAGCGATCACGACAATTTCGCACGAACCTAAGATCCCGGGTCCCTCGCGTCGATCCGCCGCCGTTCATGATCGTGCGTCGTGATGTGAATGGAGCGAACGCATTGGAATGACCGGCGTGTCGGTCCCCGCCGCGCCTGCCGCGAGAAGCATCGAGACCGGCCAGGGCTTGCCGCTTGGGCACCTGGGTCCTGCAAGTTTGAACGATGTATAATCTCTCATCGTCCATAGGATTGGACCGGTGAAAGCGCGATGCTCGACCTCAACGATTTCCGCTATTTCGTCCGCATCGTCGGGCACGGGGGACTTACCGCCGCCAGCCGCGATCTCAACATATCGAAGTCGACGGTGAGCTATCGCCTGCAGCAGCCAGAGACGTCGCTCGGCGTCCGGCTGATCAACCGCACAGCCCCGCCATCCTCATGCGGCCCGGCGTCGGACCTTCCGGGCATTTGTCCGAGCTCGGCATCGCGACGAATCGCCGACCTGCCGGTGGGCGGTCGGCTGCAGGATCAGCCCTTCTTCTAAAATGTCTACGCGTTGAAGCGCGAAGCGAATGCGATGAAGCCCGCCTCGGGCGCAATCGTCTGGACGCGATCGCAGAACGCGGAGCCTGGCGATCTCGACCTGCACATCTCGGCAACGCATCTTGCCCCAGGCGTCGACGACGGCCGTCGGATCGGAATCCGCTCCCATCGGGTTGGTCGATGTCGGGTGCAGGACGATCGCCCCGCCGGTCGCGCTCGCATTCGGGTCGATGAGAGCACCACAGGTTCCGCGCCCGGTGCATGAACACCAGCTGCTTCGTGAGTCTCGACGAGGCGGGGCGAAAATGCGAGGCTCGGCGTGCAACCCGGCCATGTGGCCGCCCGATCGACGACGGGGCAGTGGCATGCACGCGCAAATCGATCCCGCTTCGACAGAGCGGCAGCCCGTCCAATCGCTGACGGCTGGTCTGATCCGCTCGTCGGTGCTGCATGTCGCACTGCTTCTGCTTCTCGTCTTCGTTCTACCGTGGCTGACCCGAGCGCGACCTGACGATACCCCGCAGATCCTTCCGGTCGATCTCACTCGGTTGAGCGAGAAGACGGCCGCGTTGCCGTCGCTAAATCTCGCCGCGCTGCCGCAGGACAAGGCCGAGGAAATCTCGGAAGCGGACCGCAGGGATGCCGTCCCTGTCGAACAGACGCCGCCGCCTCAAGCTGCGCCGCATCAGGCCGATGAGCGATCGCCGCCCGTGTCGCAGACCGCCATGCAGCCGGACCAGGAGCGCGCGTTTTCGCGGCCTGCAAAGGCGCCCAAACCGAACGTGCCGCCCAGCGCCAAATTGCGCGATCAGCCGCTGCCGGCCGATGATCTCGGCGCCCGGCTCGAACGTCTGGCTAAATTGCGGCAGCCGGAAGCTCCGATCCCCTCCCGCCCGCGACAGCAAGCCGGGTCGGGCTCGTCCAATCTGACCGTGAGCAGCGCCGAGGCCGCCCCGGCGCGGGACGCGACCCTCAGCGTGAAGGATTTCATCCGAGCCCAGGTCGAGCGCCGTTGGACCCTCGACGGCAACACGGTGAAAGGCGAGGACTGGAGCGTCGGCATCCATATCATGCTGCGCCCCGACGGCAGCGTCCGCCAAGCCGAGATCGTCGATAATTCGCGGTATCGCTCCGACCGCGCGTATCGCGAATTCGCGCTCAGCGCGCGCAATGCCGTGCTGCTATCGTCCCCGCTCACCATGCCGACCGGCGAATACGATATTGCCAAGGACATTGTCCTCGATTTCAGAGCAAAGCAGGTCTTGCAGTGATCGGGCACATATCGCCTAGCGGTCACGGCAGAGACCGGGCGACCCTGAATCCGGCATAGCTGGAATAGTCGAAATCTCGCCCCGCGGCATCGCCCCTGCTGCGCGCGGCGGAACGAACGAAGACGGGCACGTTGCTCCAGGAACCACCGCGCAGCACGCGCCTGCTGCAATCTCCGCTCCTCCAGGCGCTGCCATTCACCGGCGCTCCGACATAGCTCTCGTTCCAGCAATCGCCAACCCACTGCCAGACGTTTCCGAGCATGTCGTAGAGACCAAACGGGTTGGGACCGAAACTGCCGACCGGAGCGATGAGTGTTCCGTCCCATTTGCTGCCGCAGCCATTGCAATTGGCTTTCCCGCCGCCGATGGCGTCGCCCCACCATCTCGCGGTGACCGTCCCGGCGCGGGCCGCGTACTCCCATTCGGCCTCGCTCGGCAACCGATACGGCCCGCCACGGGATCTGGCCGACGAGGCGAGACCACGCACCTTCGCGTTCAGCCATGCGATGTAGGCCTGAGCATCGTTCCAGCTCAAACAGACGGCCGGATCCAGCGGCGGATCCGTCCGTCCCGGCGAATAGGCGAGACCGCGACCCGGCGACTGCCAGCTCAGCCCTGCGATGGGATCGCATGGCGCCGGCCGATAACCGGTCTGCTCCAGGAAAATGCGGAATTCTGCGTTCGTCACGTCGAACTTGCCGAGCGCGAACGCCTTCACTTCGACGCTATGCTGCGGGCCTTCGGCGTCGAAGCGGCCGCGCTCCGTCGCCGGGCTGCCCATCGTGAACCTCCCGGCGGGAACTGCCACCATCGCTGGACAATCGGCACATTCCCGGAATTCGCGATCGCCTTGCTCCCCGGCAGACGCCGCGTCGCGGGCCACGAGAATGCTGCCGAGCAGGGCCATTGCCAAGGCGGCGCATCCGATCCAAGACGTTTTGTTCACATTCCGGCACCGACGCTCATGGGCGACGTGCTTGTACATGGGCACGTTTGGAGACGTCAGGAGTCGCAGTCAGGCGACGGCTTTTGCCCGGCAAGTTGAAGATATTCAGCGGCAGCCTCGTCCAGGGCGTCGGCGAGCGCCGCCAGCACGATGCGTGCCAGGGGATCGTTAAGGTGCTCCAGGGTGCGGCGAATTCGAACCGCTCGCTCTGCGTAAAGCTCTTTCGCCCTCATCGCACTCCCATCCCATTGCAGGCTTGTTCGGGCTTTAGCCGCTCTTTCCCGGCATTAAACAACTAAAGCGAAATTTTGATCCTGATCAAATTTAGCAATAGCTAAAAAGCCGCGGATTTCAGACATTTAAGGTTGAACCTTCCGCGATGCGTCTCGTTTTAGACTCACAATAGCTAGGCAACTGGCCACGGCGCCCACGCCGCATATTGATAGCTAGGACAGGAGGGTCTGGTGGACACCTGCCGAAATGCCGAGAGCGCGCGCTGTGATCCCGCGCTTCTCGCTCAGGCGGATATGGCGATCAGGGAATTCAATATCGCGCTTCGAGCGTTGGTGGGTGGTGAGGGAGCGCCCGAAACGGAGCGGCTGCGCACGGCAGCGAGCAAGTTGATGCGCGTTCTAGCGCGGGTACTCCTTCGGTTGGAGTGATCGACGTCGCCTGAAGAAGGTTTTTGTGTGCGGCAGCGGCCGCGCTTGCACATCGTTGATGTGGCGTGGCCGAGGATCCGCGATCTGCCTCCGTACACTCGACCGCGCCGATAATCCTTCTGAAGACGATGGTGGGGAACGACGTCGACTACGTAACGTTGAGTCGCCCATGGCTGGCAAAAAGCCCACGACCGAGGAGACAATGCGGCAAGCCGTCTTAGAGGCTTTCCGCAAAGCCAAAGCCGCAAAGCTCGATGCGCCGGCTTGCTACCGCGCGGCCATCGATGTGTGGTGCGATATCCATCCCGAACAGAGCCGCACCGAGGCCGCGGCGCGCGTCGTCACGATCCTGCAGAAGGAGGTTGGCGCCCTGCGGGATGTGGCGAGGAAGCTTTTCGAGAGCCCATAGGCGGTGCGATGGCCTGCGCGGGTGGGCTGGCAAGAAGGCGACGCGCTTCACGGGTGGGCGAAGCCGCGTCGTATCGTCGCCGCAGGATACCGAATAACATCCCACGGGATAACTCCGGCGCGGCAGATTTGGCTGAGGGCCGCGGAACTGCGGCCATGACGGGGATCGCCGCCCGGGAGGCCGATGGATCCCGCGTTGGCGACAAGAGCCCGCCGAGGGCTCCGGTCGCCCGCGGGGGATGCGGCGTTCTATGCCGCCTTGACGCCGGCGAGGAACTCGCCGACCTCGGTCGATAGCTGGCTCGACTGGCGGGAGAGTTCGCCGGCGGCGCCCAGCACTTGCGTGGCGGCAGCTCCTGTCGTGGTCGCGGCGTCCTTCACGCCCACGATGTTGCTCGTGACCTCCTCGGTACCCTGCGCCGCGTGTTGGACGTTGCGCGCGATCTCCTGAGTCGCGGCGCCCTGTTCCTCGACCGCGGCGGCGATGGTCGCGGCGATTTGGCTGACTTCGGCGATTGTCGCGCTGATACCTTGGATGGCCTCCACCGCCTGTGTCGTCGCCGCCTGGATGTGGCCGATCTGGCCGGAGATTTCCTCGGTTGCCTTGCCGGTCTGGTTCGCCAGGGCCTTGACCTCCGAGGCCACGACGGCGAAACCCTTGCCCGCGTCGCCCGCGCGGGCGGCCTCGATCGTGGCATTCAGCGCCAGCAAATTGGTCTGCCCGGCAATGTCCTGAATAAGCTTTACGACCTCGCCGATCCGCTGGGCCGCTACCGCCAGGCTCTGCACGACCGCATCCGTCCGCTTCGTGTCCTCGACGGCCTTGTCCGTGATGCGCGTCGACTGCGCCACTTGCCGGCCGATCTCCTGGATCGAGGAGGACAGCTCCTCTGCCGCCGTCGCGACCGTCTGCACGTTGGCCGAGGCCTGCTCGGCCGCGGCGGCCACGGTCATCGACTGTTGGTTCGCTTGCTCCGCGGTGGCGCTCATCGAGGTGGCCGTCGCCTCCATCTCCGTCGCGGCCGAGGACAATGCCGTCGTCAACTGCCCGACCTTGTTTTCGAACCCTTGCGTGAGTGCCTCGAGCGTCGCCGCCCGCTTCTCCTTCACCTGCCGCTCTGCCGCCTGCTCCGCCGCAAGGCGGTCGGCCTCGATCATGCCGTCTTTGAAGATCTGCACGGCGTCCGCCATCCGGCCGATCTCGTCGCCCCGGCCGAGGCCGGCGACCTCGGCCTTCATGTCGCGGGCGGCGAGACGCTTCATCGCCTCGGTCATTGCCGCAATCGGGCGCGAGACGCCGAGGATGATCATGACGCCGCAGAGAATGCAGATGACGACCGCCGCCGCAAGCGCCAGAAGGATCAGCGTTTGCGCGGAGGCGTCGATCTCGGCGCCTCGGTCGGCCGCTTTCCGGCCCTCGGTCGCGTTCAGCAGGGTGTCCTTGGCCAAAGAGTCTCGGACCGAGCTGAATAGATCGCGCATGTCTTGGACGAAGAAAGACATTGCCTCGTCGTTCTTGGCGTCCCGCAGCAGCGATCGCAGCTTCTGTTGGGCCTCGAGATAGATGGCCCAATGACGAAGATAGGCGTCGACCAGTTGGCGTTCTACCCCGGGCGTGATCAGCGGCTCATAGACCGTCCATGCCTTGTTCCGCAAGTCCCCGGCATCGAGCAAATTCTTCTCGAGGCGCTGCCTCTCCTCCGGGCTCCGCGCCATGACGTAGTTCGCTTCGGCGAGCCGGTAGCGCTCGGTCTTGCCCGCGAGGTCGCCGAGCGCATAGGTGCCCGGCAGCCAGTTGTCGCGAATGTCCGCGGCCTGCTCGTTGACGGCGGCGAGGCGCAGGATGGCAAAGACCCCGAGGCCGACCGTGACGGCAAGTACGGTGGCGAAGGCGGCGATCACCTTCGCCTTGATGGTCATGTTCTTGAACGAAAAACGCATGGGCTGAATCCTTGGTATCGGCTGGACAAGGTCCGATGATGAGGCGAGGAGCGAGTGCCCGCGAGACTGCTGAGATCGCTAAGGTTTTGCGACATCCTTGCGGGCGAAGGTCGCCGAAACTCCTTAATTTTCAATTGCGGGCGAGGGCACCGCCGCCTGAAAGGACCGCGGCTCGCAGCATGGCCGGATCCGCGCGAACGCCGCTCGACTCTTTAAGGCTTCGATCGGGAAGAAGACGCCGAATGACAGGCCGCCGGCCGCGAACCTCCGCTGGAAGCCGCGCGAATCCGCTACCCGGGCGTGCTGGTTGCCTTGAGCATGATGCGCTTTCAGGGTGATTGCCGTGCGCGCCGCTTCTCTATCGCTCTCCGAAGCGGCGCTGCGTTGAGCGTCGTCAATTTTCCGGCCGCCGCCTGCAAGGGGGCCCGTTGCACCGTCTTGGCCATGGTTGAATGAGGTGGCGCTACTGCTGCGATAGGATGAACCCGGGAACTGACGATCCCGATCGTGTTGGCACCATATGCGCTGCTGCCTGCTCGCCATCCTGCTCTGTCTTGTCGCGTATGGGGCGCGCGCCGCACCGTGCGGGGCCAGCCCGCCGGAAAGGTATCAAAGCTTTCGCGACACGCGGCTCGGCGTCGATGGCGAGTACCCGCCGAGCGTTTTCCCGAACGCGCAAGAGTATGGCGACGGCCGGAAGTTCACGTCGCCGGACGGTGCCTGCCGGTTCCACCTGACGACGGGCGAAAATCAATTGTCCGCCACCGCAAAGGACATCGAGAAGCTTTCCGAACAATACTACCGCGACAAGGGCATCTCGATCGCCTACGGCCGGGCGGCCGATCGCTGGTATGTCGTGTCCGGCATCGATGGCAGCGACATCTTCTATGAAAAGGGCGTGCTATCGCGCGACGGCAAGCGGATCGCCGTCCTCCTCATCCAGTACCCCGCGGCGTCGAAGGCTTTCTTCGACCCGATCGTCACGCGCATGTCGCACGCGTTCTGGACAGTTGGCTGAGCCTTTGGCCGAAGACGCAACGTCACAATGCCAATTATATTCGGAAAGATGGATGACATAATATTTGTAAATCTCGTCAACCGATAGTATTCAAAGCCGCATTATCCCTTTTCCCGTCGACCGCGTTAGAGAAATCAAGTATAAATTGCGGTCCGGTGGAGGAGAAGGGGCGCGATGCAAAACCTGCTTCAGGACTTTTGCAATGGGAAGATCGCCCTTGATGCCGTGCTTGGCGAAATTGACGACGCCTTTGACAGCGAGGACGAGCAGCGCCAGGAAAGCCTCACGACGATGGTGCGTCGCGCGGAAATCGTTCGAGCGATTGATGCCGACGTCTATGAGCTGCTCGCCGGTCGAATAGCGAAGGCGAAAGCAGCAAGTCTATCGCGCCGCGCTAACTCGGTGGGTCAGCGCCGCGGCGCAACGCGTCAATGCTCGCTGAGGGTTGGCGACATCCTCAAGAACCGCTTCGTCCTTGAAGAGCTGATCGGTGCGGGAGGGATGGGGGTCGTCTTCAAGGCCCTCGACCGGTTCAATCAAGAGGCGCAGGACCGCAATCCGTACGTCGCGATCAAGGTGCTCAATGATGAGTTTCGCAACTTTCCCGAATCGCTGAAGGCACTGCAACGGGAAGCCCGCAAGACCCAGAACTTGGCGCATCCGAATATCGTGACGGTATACGACTGCGACCGTGACGGGGCCGCGCTCTTTATGAGCATGGAGTATCTGAAGGGCGCCTCCTTGGCGAATTTCCTCGAGAGGCATGCGAGCGGTATTGAGAAGGACCATGCCGTTACCATCGTGCGGCAAATCGCCAACGCCCTTTCGTACGCGCACAGCAATGGCATCGTTCATTCCGATCTGAAGCCGGGCAACGTCTTCATCACGGATAACGGACGCGTCAAGGTAATCGATTTCGGGATCGCCCGAGCCGTGCGGCACCCCGGCGACGATGCGAAGGACTCGACGCGTTTCGATCCCGGATCGCTGAGTGCGCTGACGCCGAGCTATGCCTCGATCGAGATGATCGAAAGCGGGCACGATCCCGACCCGCGCGATGACATCTTTGCCCTGGCGATTATTTTTTATGAACTGTTGACCGGTCGCCATCCTTTTGGCCGCATGCCGTCCACGGAGGCGAACCGCAACGCCGTAAAGCCGACCCGGCCGCGTGTCCTGAGCCCACGGCAATGGAAGGGCCTGCAACGGGCGCTGGCGTTCGATCGCGCCAACAGAACGCCGACGGTCACGCAATTCATGACGGATCTGCGACCCCGCAAGATTCCGCTCGAAGCGATGCTCGGCGGCGGCGGTGCGGCCATCCTTATCGCGGCCGGCGCCTTTTCGTTGCCCTACATCGCTTCATTGACGAAGTCGCCGGATATATCAGCCCCCGCAAAATCTGCGCCCTCGATCCCGCCGCCGAACCTCAGCGCGACAAGTCTTTACGGCTCGTGGTGCGGAGATGACGGAATCATGGCGATCACGCCGTTGTCCGTGAAGTTGAATCCTGGCACTCCCGGACAAAAGACGTTTCGCGTAAGCAACGTCGGCCTCTCGGAAGGCCGCGTCACATTATCGTGGGAAGACGAGCTGAAGCGTCTGCACCAGACGGAATTCGGCGAATTCTCGAACGCGCTCGACGCGATGACCGAGGTGCAGAACCGCGTCGGGGCGGCACCGTGGAAGGCCGAAAGACATTTCTTCCGGCGGTGCTGATGCGCCGGAGTTTCTCGCTCGCAGTCTCATTCGCAGTGGCCGCGTGGTCGTCCCAGGTCTTCGCCGATGCGGCATCCGGGCTCGCCGCTTACAAGGCGGGCGACTATCCCGTGGCATTGCGCGAGTTGACGCCCGCCGCTCAAGCGGGCGACGCCGAGGCAAGCTATGTCCTCGGTATCATTTACGAGCAAGGACTTGGCGTCCCAGCAAGCGATCTTGAGGCCGTCAAATTATACCAGGCCGCAGCGGCGCGAGGACATGCGGGCGCGCAATACATGCTGGGCGTGCACCAGCAAATCGGGCTCGGGACTCCGATCAACCTGATCGAGGCCTACAAATGGCTCCTTCTTGCCGAGCGCGGCGGCGTTCCGGCAGCGAGGGAGTTTCTCGGCAGCTTCGCCGGTAGGATGTCAGCCGAAGATATTGCACGTGCGACCTCATCGGCCGACGCGTTGTGCGCCAGTGGTTCCGCGGCTTGCCGCACGACGCAAACTTCTGTCGCTCCACCACCACCATTACCGGCTCCGGCGCCCGCGGCCGTTCCTGAACCACCTGTTAAGGCGTCGCCGCCACAAGCCGCGGTCGCCCCCGAGCCTTTCAGTGGCACCTTCGTCGTGATGCGACAGACCCAGCTCCTGGATAAGCCCTCTTCCCGCGGGAAGCGGATCACACTGCTGCATCAATGGGAGCGTGTCGTCGCTTCGGCGAGGGATTCGACCGGCTGGATTCGCGTAACGGCTCAGGGCAAAGACGGCTGGGTCGCCGCTGCGAATATCCGGGACGAAAAAGCCGCGGAGGACGCAGAGTGGTCCCGCGTCAACCTCAACGACGTCGCGTCACTGACCGCCTTCATCGCGCATTTTCCCCAGGGCAGCCATTCTGTCGAAGCTTCAACGAAGTTGAGTGCGCGACGAGAGCAGCTGGCCCGCACGGAGCTGCCGGAGCAGAACAAGCCGCCGCCAGTCGTTGCTCGTAACGTAAGGAAAAAGCCCGTCGATGAGGTTGCGGCCACGTCATCGCTCAATCGCGCAGAAACGCAAAGTTCTCCAGGGCCGGATGACCTCGCGGGCAGTGCTCCGCTGCCGGTATCGCCGCCGCCCCCGGCGATCGTCAGTACGCCGATCGCCGATCTTTCCGAACAGGCTAAGAAGCCGGGGGCCGATGCTAAAAAGATGCCGACCCGGTTGTATCCGCAGTCGCCGTCCCCGGCCTCCGGACCTGAAGTCGCGCTGCTGGAACAGAATCAGATCGGCACGATCCCTGACCAGACGTTGATGACGGGCAAACCCATCGATCTCTACAATCAAGCGCTGTCGCTGATCAACGAGGGCGATTTCGCGTCAGCCGAGACGGCACTCAGACAGATCCTCGCGAGCTACGCGAGCGATCCGGTGGCGCAGAATGCCGAGTATCACTTGGCCGATATTTATCTCCGGCAGGGGGACTTTCCGAAGGCCGCTACCGCGTTCCAGAAATTTCGCAGCACCTATCCGCGGAGCGCCAATGACCCTCTCGCATTGCTGAATTACGCAACGTCTCTCGGGCGGCTCGGGGACAAGGGCGCAGCGTGTAAGGCCTTCAAGGATCTAGGTGTTCAATATCCTGGGCTTTCGGGTGAAGCGAAGGAGAAGAAGATTAGCGAGATGCGGCAGGCTGGTTGTGGGTAGCCTTTTTTCTGATGCATTGACGGGAGGTCGCAATGGCCGCCATTGACCAAAAACTGCTGGAGCGGACCAAATCTCTACAAAATCAGTTCAATCATGCGATCTCGAATCTTGCAACTGGTGCGCTAGAGTGGGCACAAGCCCTTGATATATCTTAACAAAAATTGGCTGGGGGACGTGGATTCGAGGTTTTTGGCCGAAAACCGCAGAAAGCCGCCATTCTCGCGAGCAAGTCATAGCACATTATTAGCAGGGTTTATTAGCAGTTTTGTTAGCAGTCAGGGTGGCACGGCGACGAAGGGACGCTTTACAAGAGCGTCGTCGGTGTCTTCATAATGATCGTGCTGGGCAACAGCCTGAATCTGCTGAACGTCGATTCGTATTGGCAACGCGTTGTTATTGGTGGAGTTATTATCGCTGCCGCTGCCTTTGACCGGGTTCGCCACCGCTGAAAAATCGTGATCGTCAGAAGCGGCGAAAGCCGCTCACTGGCCAGATTACAGCTTTCCACTGTCCAATCAACTGGCCGCGCATGTCGGGCACGGCGACGAGGTCAGGTTAACGCGGGTTTGTGAGGTTTGAGTGGCGCGGCGCTCGGATGCGTGATTCATGGATGGTCGGGTTCATTGCTGGAGCCGGACGCCATGGCCGAGATTTTCGTCAAGGACCGCTTGCGCCTTCTGCTGGATCACTTCGGCGAGGTCGGTGATCCGCGCGACGCGGCGAAGGTCAAGTACCCGTTGCCGGAGGTTCTGTTCCTGGTGACTTGCGCGACGATCGCCGGCTGCGACGACTATGACGAGATCGCCGCGTGGGGCGCGCACCATCTCGGCTTTTTGCGGGGGTTTTCGGAGTACTTCTTCGGCGTTCCCCAGGAAGACTGGCTGCGCGTCGTCCTGAACCGCATCGATCCGGCGCTGTTCGAGGCCTGCTTCGCCGCCTGGGCCGCGGCGCTGCGGCCGGACGGCGCCGATCTCGTCGCGTTGGACGGCAAGACGCTGCGCCGCAGCGGCGATACCGCGGCGGGCCAGAAGCCGCTCCACCTGGTCTCGGCCTGGGCCTCCACCCAGCGCCTCGTGCTCTGCCAGGAGGCGGTCGATGCCAAGGCGAATGAATGCACGGCGATCCTGGCCATTCTGCCGCGCCTGACCTTGAAAGGGGCGCTGGTCACCATCGACGCCATCGCCACCAATCCGACGGTCGCCGAAGCGATCACCCAGGCGGGCGGCGACTATATGCTGGCGCTCAAGCGCAACCAACCGAGGCTGCATGATGAGGTCGCCCGATACTTCGCCGATCCGAAAGCGACGGCGGTCGAGACGATCGAGAGCACCGACAAGGATCACGGCCGGATCGAGACCAGGCGATATAGCGTCAGCCAGGAGGTCGACTGGATGACCGGCGACCGCCGGTATCCCGACGAACCGCGCTTCCCCGCCCTGAAAAGCTTGATCAAAACCACGACCCGGACCGAGTGGCGCGGAAAAATCACCGAGGAAACCCGCTACTTCATCTCCTCCGCCCGGCTCGCCCCGCAGCGCGCCGCGACCGCGATCCGCGCCCATTGGGGCATCGAGAGCCTGCATTGGGTCCTCGACGTCACCTTCAAGGAGGACCAATCCCGCCTGCGCCGCGGCCATGGCGCACAGAACATGGCGCTCGTCCGACGCCTCGCCTTCAACCTCCTCCGGGCCGGCCGAGGAAACCGCTCCATCAAGACCGCGCGA
>JAQGID010000063.1 GCA_028291405.1 Rhodospirillales bacterium
GCCTCGGTCTTGCTCTTGATCGCCTCGGCATCCTCGCCCGAGGTCGCCTCGCGCAGCGAAGCGATTGCCGCGGTGTTCGCGTCCTTCTCCGACGCCGGCACCTTGTCGCCGGCCTCGCTGAGGGTCCGCTCGGTCGTGTGGATGAGGCCCTCGGCCTGCTTCTTGGCCTCGATCCCCTCGCGCTTTTTCTTGTCCTCGGCGGCATGCGCCTCCGCGTCCTTGACCATCTTGTCGATATCGGCTTCCGACAAGCCGCCCGAGGCCTGGATGCGGATCTGCTGCTCCTTGCCGGTCGCCTTGTCCTTGGCTGAGACGTTGACGATGCCGTTGGCGTCGATGTCGAAGGTGACCTCGATCTGCGGCACGCCGCGCGGCGCCGGCGGAAGCCCGACGAGGTCGAACTGGCCCAGCAGCTTGTTGTCCGCCGCCATCTCGCGCTCGCCCTGGAAGACGCGGATCGTCACCGCGGTCTGGTTGTCTTCCGCCGTCGAGAACGTGTTCGATTTTTTCGTCGGGATCGTCGTGTTGCGGTCGATGAGGCGGGTGAAGACGCCGCCCAAGGTCTCGATGCCGAGACTCAGCGGCGTCACGTCGAGCAGCAGGACGTCCTTGACCTCGCCCTTCAGCACGCCGGCCTGGATCGCGGCGCCGATCGCGACGACCTCGTCGGGGTTGACGCTGCGGTTCGGCTCCTTGCCGAAGACCTGCTTCACCGTCTCGAAGACCTTGGGCATGCGGGTCATGCCGCCGACGAGGATCACCTCGTCGATCTCCGACGCCTTGAGGCCGGCGTCCTTGATTGCGTTGCGGCAGGGCTCGACGGTCTTCTGGATGAGGTCGTCGACCAGCGCCTCGAGCTTGGCGCGGGTCAGCTTGATGTTGAGATGCTTCGGACCCGTCTGGTCGGCCGTGATGAACGGCAGATTGACCTCGGTCTGCATCGCCGAGGACAGCTCGATCTTGGCCTTCTCGGCGGCTTCCTTCAGCCGCTGCAGCGCCAGCCGGTCGCCGCGCAGATCGATGCCTTGCTCCTTGCGGAACTCGTCGGCGAGGTAGTCGATGATCTTCTTGTCGAAGTCCTCGCCGCCGAGGAACGTGTCGCCGTTCGTCGACTTCACCTCGAAGACGCCGTCACCGATCTCGAGGATCGAGATGTCGAAGGTGCCGCCGCCGAGGTCGTAGACTGCGATCGTGCCGCTGCCCTTGCGCTCCATGCCATAGGCGAGCGCCGCGGCCGTCGGTTCGTTGATGATGCGCAGAACCTCGAGGCCGGCGATCTTGCCGGCGTCCTTGGTCGCCTGGCGCTGGCTGTCGTTGAAATACGCCGGCACCGTAATGACCGCCTGCGACACCGTCTCCCCGAGATAGCTCTCGGCGGTTTCTTTCATCTTCTGGAGTATGAAGGCACTGATTTCGCTGGGGGAATGGCGCTTGCCGCGGGTTTCGACCCAGGCGTCGCCGTTGTCGCCGGAGATGATCTTGTAGGGGACGAGGTCCTTGTCCTTGTTCACCATCGGATCGGTGAAGCGGCGCCCGACGAGGCGCTTGATCGCGAAGAAGGTGTTCTCGGGGTTGGTCACCGCCTGGCGCTTCGCCGCCTGGCCGACGAGGCGCTCGCCGCCTTCGGTGAACGCAACCATCGAGGGCGTCGTACGGGCGCCCTCGGAATTCTCGATGACCTTGGCGGCCTTGCCCTCCATCACGGCGACGCAGGAGTTCGTCGTGCCGAGATCGATGCCGATAACTTTGCTCATATTCACCTCTTGTCTGCAGCAGGGTCGCGCGGCCCGCAGGGGCACCGCGTCACCCCCCTTGAATGGAACACCGGTATCAAATCCTCGCGACGCAGGATACGAGCAAGAAGCCCCCAGCGAGCGCAGGGTTTATGTAAGACCTCCGCGGCGCCGTTCAACAGGCGCCCTGTCGAGTTTTACGGGCGTCGCGGCGGAATTTACAAGCGCGACGGCGTTCAGGATCGGCTATGACGGCGGCATGATCGTCTCGGCGAGCTATCGCACCGATATCCCGGCCTTCTACGCGCCGTGGTTCATGAACCGGCTCGCGGCGGGCTCCTGCCGTGTCCGAAACCCCTATGGCGGCGTCGACTACCGCGTCTCCCTCGCCCCCGGGACCGTCGATGGCTTCGTGTTCTGGACGCGCAACATGGCGCCGCTGCAGCCTGATCTCGACATCGCGCGGCAACGCGCGCCTTTCGTTGTCCAGTTCACCGTGACCGGCTATCCGCGAGCGCTCGAGGCGGCAGTCGTCGCGCCGGAGCGGGCGGTCGACCAGATCCGTTCGCTGCGCCGCGACTGGGGAGGGCGTGCAATCGTCTGGCGCTACGATCCGGTGCTGCTGACCTCGCTCACGCGGGCGAGCTGGCATCTGGCGAATTTCGCCGCTCTCGCAGCGTCGCTCGTCGGCGCCGTCGACGAGGTCGTGGTCTCGTTCGCCCAGGTCTACCGCAAGACGCGGCGCAACCTCGATGTCGCCGCGACGACATCCGGCTTCACCTGGCACGATCCGCCGGTCGACGAGAAACGCGATCTCCTGGCTCGCCTCGCCGCGATCGCCGGAGACCACGCGATGCGGCTGACGATCTGCACCCAGCCCGAGCTCGCATTGCCGGGAGTCGCGGCGGCGCGCTGCATCGATGCCGAACGGCTGAGCGACGTCGCCGGCACGGCACTCGCCGCCCACACCAAAGGCAATCGCCCCGGCTGCCTCTGCGCCGAATCGCGCGACATCGGGGTCTACGACAGCTGCCCGCACGGCTGCGTCTATTGCTATGCGGTGACGAGCCGGGCGCGCGCCGCATCCTTCAAAGGGGCGCACGACCCGGAAAGCGACGCGCTTTAAGCGAGCGTGTCGACACGCTCGCTCGGGGCGCCGTTCGGGCCGCCCTTGGCGACCCCGACCATCGCCGGGCGCAACAGGCGGTCGTTCAGCACGTAGCCGGACTGCAGCACCTCGACGACCGTGCCGGCAGGCTTGCCGGTGTTCTCGACCTCGAAGATCGCCTGGTGAAAATTGTGGTCGAACTTCTCGCCCTTGGGGTCGATGCGGCGGATGCCGTGTTTCTCGAAGGCCCCGAGCAGCTCGCGCTCGGTCGCGGCGACGCCGGCGAGCAGGTTCTTCGTGACCTCGTCCTTGACCTCGGATTCGGGCACGCTGGCGAGGGCGCGGCGCAGATTGTCGGCGCTGCTGACGAGGTCGCGGGCGAAGTTGGTCGTCGCGTATTTCAGCGCGTCCTCGCGCTCGCGCTCGCCGCGGCGGCGGACATTCTCGACCTCGGCGAGGGCGCGCAGCGCGCGGTCCTTGTACTCGGCGGCCTCGGCCTCGGCGCGCGCCAGGCGCTCGACGATGCTGAGCTCGGATTCGCCGTTCTGGTCGTTCGCGGCGGCGTTGTCGTTCGTCGTCTCGTCCATATTGTCAGGCATCTTGTCTCGTTCCATGTCGAAGGCTTAGCCGAGAAGGCGGCCGATCACCTTGGCGGTGTAGTCGACCATCGGGATGATGCGGGCATAGTTGATGCGGGTCGGGCCGATGACGCCGATCGCGCCGACGATCTGCTCGCGGCTGTTCTGGTAGGGCGCGACGATCATCGAGCATCCGGAGATGCCGAACAGCGGATTGTCGGCGCCGATGTAGATCTGGACGCCCTCGCCGCCGCGCGTCGCGTCGAGCAGGCGGAGCATCGATTCCTTGGTCTCCAGCGCCTCGAACAGCGTCCGCAGCCGCTCGAGATCGGCGAGCGCGGTGACGTCGCCGAGCAGCTTCGACTGGCCGCGCACGATCAGGGCGCTGTCGCTGCCGCGTCCCGCGACCGTCGCCAGCCCGGCCTCGACGAGCTTGCCGGTCAGCTCGTCGAGCTGGGCGCGGCTGTCCTCGATGTCCTCGGCGATCGCCGACTTGGCCTCGTCGAGGGTACGCCCAATCAGCCGCGCGTTCAGGTAGTTGCTGGCGGCGATCAGCGTCGCCGGCGGCAGGCCCAGGGGCACCTCGATGACGCGGTTCTCGACCAGCCCGTCCTCGGTGACCATGACGACCAGCGCGCGGCCGGGGCCGAGATGGACGAACTCGATGTGCTTCAGCGCCCGCTCGGTCTTCGGCGCGAAGACGAGGCCAGTGCATTGCGACAGGCCACTCAGCATCGACGTCGCCTCTTCCAGCGCCTGCGGCACGCTTTTACCGGCGGCGGCACATTGCGCGTCGATGTTCTGCCGCTCGTCCTCGGACAGGCGCCCGACCTCGAGCAGGCCGTGCACAAAGAGGCGCAGCCCGACCTCGGTCGGAATCCGTCCGGCCGAGGTGTGCGGCGCCATCAGGAGCCCGGCGTCCTCGAGATCGGCCATGACGTTGCGGATCGTCGCCGGCGACAGATTCTGGGTCAGCCGCCGCGACAGGGTGCGCGAGCCGATCGGGCCGCCAGTCTCGAGATAGGTGTCGACGATGCGACGGAAGACGTCGCGACTGCGCTCGTTCAGTTCGCTGATCAGCGGTTGCGGTGTCGGCCTCATCACAGGTTGATCTCAAATCCCGCGCAGCCCGGGGTCGCCCGGCTCGGCGGAATGTAGGAACGCCAGGGGTACGCGTCAACTCGCGCACGCGGAAGCGCCAGGATCCAAGGATCTGGGGCGCGACGGGATGCCCGGTTATCGCTATGCAAGGCGCGACTGGACGTCGCGGGGGCGCCGCACTAGGTTCTCGCCGCAACCAACGATGATGGAGACGACATGCGACCCTCCGGCCGTGCCGCCGATGAGATGCGACAGGTTTCGCTCGAGCCGGGGTTCTCGAAATACGCCGAGGGCTCATGCCTGGCGCGGTTCGGCGACACGCACGTGCTGTGCACGGCGAGCCTCGAGGACCGCGTGCCGCCCTTCCTGCGCAACACCGGCAGCGGCTGGGTGACCGCCGAATACGGCATGCTGCCGCGCTCGACCCATACGCGGACCGACCGCGAGGCGGCCAAGGGCAAGCAGGGCGGCAGGACGCAGGAGATCCAGCGGCTGATCGGCCGCTCGCTGCGCGCGGTCACCGATCTCAAGGCCCTCGGCGAGCGTCAGATCCGCATCGACTGCGACGTGCTGCAGGCCGACGGCGGGACGCGCACCGCGGCGATCACCGGCAGCTACGTCGCCCTGCATATTGCCCTGCAAAAGCTGGTCGCCGGCAAGATCCTGCCCGCCGTGCCGCTGACCGACGCCATCGCCGCCGTCTCCTGCGGCATCCACGAGGGCGAGGCGGTGCTCGATCTCGACTATCTCGAGGATTCCAAGGCGCAGGCGGATGCCAATTTCGTGCTGACCGGCACCGGCGGGATCGTCGAGATCCAGGCGACCGCCGAGCAGAGCCCGTTCGACGAGGCCCGTTTCGCGCGCATGCTGGCGCTCGCCCATAAGGGCGTCGGCGAGCTGATCCGGGCGCAGCGCCGCGCCGTCGGCCTCGACTGACCGTCCGATGGCGCGGCGCTTCGCCGGCGATCGCCTGGTCATCGCGACCCACAATCCCGGCAAGCTGCGCGAGATCGCGGCGCTGATCGCGCCCTTCGGCGTCGACTGCGTCTCGGCCGGGTCGCTCGGCCTGCCCGAGCCCGAGGAGACGGGCCTGACCTTCGAGGACAATGCGATCCTCAAGGCGCGCGCCGCTTCGGACCGTTCGGGACTGCCGGC
>JAQGID010000200.1 GCA_028291405.1 Rhodospirillales bacterium
AGACCGGTGACGAAGCCGCAGCAATTCGCCTGCAGATCGAAGATCTGCGCATGGCTGGCCTTCAGGTTCCGCTGCACCTTGGCCGAGAGCGGCGGGTAGATGTAGTCGCCGGAGAAAGTGCAGGCGATGACGAGGTCGATCTGATCGGCGCTGATGCCGGCCATCGCCAGGGCACGCGTCGCCGCGGCCGTCGCGTAGTCGGAGGCGGTCTCTTCCGGCCCGGCGATGTAGCGGCGCTTGATGCCGGTTTTCTCGAGGATCCATTCCGGCGTGACGGAGAGCGTCCGGCACAGCGTCTCGTTGTCCTCGAACGTGGCCGGGAGATGATGCCCGACGCCGGTGATGGTGACCCCGTGATTGGCGGCCATGGCTCACGCCTCCTTTGCCGACGCGGTCGGCATGCGGAGGAACTCGAGCAGCGCCTCGTTGCCGGCCCGGATCTCGCCGAAGGTCGCGGCCGAGCCGTGGCCAGGATAGATCATGCGATGATTGGGCAGCGTGTCCCAGAGGTCGAGGATGCTGGCGCGCAAGGTGTCGACATCCTCGCCCGGCAATCTCGAAAGGCCGATGCCGCGGCGATAGAGCGTGTCGCCGGCGAAGACCGCATTGCCGTACTCGATGACGCAGCTCCCTGGCGTATGGCCCGGGGCATGGCGGAAGCGCACCGGCACGTCGCCCACCCGGAGGGTGAAGCTCGCGCCGTCGATCTCGGTGACTTGCGGCTGGGTGATCCGGCGCGGGATCTTGATCGCCATCAGCAGGAAGTTCGACGAGCGCAGCGTCCGCATGTCAGCGGCGTGCAGCAGCACGGGACAGCCGTATTTTTCCTGGAAGTACGCGGCGCCGCCGGCGTGGTCGAAGTGGCCGTGGGTGCACAGAACATAGCCGGGACGTAGCCCACGCATCGTCAGCTGCCGGTCGATCTCGGGCTCGTTGATGCCGGGATCGACGAGGAAGCAGCCGCCGGGGATCGGCGCGGTGCAGATATAGGCGTTGGACGGAAAGACTCCGCCGGTCACCAGCTGGATGTCGTCGTGCGCAGCGTCGAGCAGGGCGAGGGTCATGATCAGTTGACGCCGCCGAGGAAGATCGTCTGCGCGGTGATGTAGGAGCTCCGCTCGGACGCGAGGAAATCGATCACGTTCAGGATGTCGTCGCCTTCGGCGAAGCGCGGCAGCGGCAGGCGCTCGATGATCGCCTCGACCTTGTCGCGCGGCAGTTGGCGCAGCATGTCGCTGTCGATCGCGGTCACGGCGATTGTATTGCAGGTGACGTTGAAGGACGCGAACTCTCGCGCCATGACGTTCGCCATGGTGCTGAGCCCCGCCTTGCAGGCGGCATAGACGGAATCGCCGACCGGTTCGAGGCTGACCGCCATCGACCCGATGTTGATGATGCGGCCCCATTTACGCTTGCGCATCAGCTTGGCCGCCTCGCGCGATACCATGAACGGCGCCAGGAGGTTGACGTTGACCATCGCCTGCGCGGCGCCGGCCGGCATGATCATGGCGTATTGCGAGGTCAGGACCGCGGCGTTGTTGACGACGATATCGACGTGCTCGACGGTGCCGCGCAGATCGGCGAAGACCGCCTGGATCGCCTCGGCATCGGCGAGATCGACGCGGCAATGGCGGTAGCGCGGATGGTCGATGGTCGGCTCGCCGCGGGCGAGGCCGACGACCTCGGCGCCGCGGCTCAGGAAATGCTCGCTGACGATCCTACCGACGCCCCGCCGCGCGCCTGTCACGAGGGCCACCCTCCCGGCATATTGGGTGGTATCGATCACTAGACGGTCTCCGCCAGCAACGCGGCGATATAAGCAGTCAAAGCATGGACGTCGCTGAACGGCGAGACTTCGCGGCTCATCGCGCGGTCGTCGGTCAGGGAGATTTGCCGGCCGGCGGCGGTCGAGACCTCCGTCTCGACGTCGACGATGACGGATACCAGCGAGAGCGAGTCGAGCGCGGCATCCGAGCCGAAGAGACAAGTGTCGGCGCCCACCGCGACCTTGCTGTCGGCGTCCAGCTCCTCGTTCACATTCTCGAGGGCGCGCAGGATGATTCCCTGGATCTCTATTTCGGTCAGCATGTCATCGCCTTCGCTTCGTTGTGTCTTGCCGGCGCCGCCGAACGACCGGCCGTGATCAGGGCTTGCATGCGGGGCAAGGCCACCGCGCGGTATTCATCGGCCAGCAGGCCGAGGACGATCGCGTCCTGGAACGTGCCATTGCCGACCAGGTAATGCTGCCGCAGTCGGCCTTCCTCGCGCATCCCGAGGTACTTCTGCCACTTGATCATGCGGTTGTTGTCGGCGGCGATCGTTCCGAAGATGCGGAGCAGCCCCAGCCTGTCGAAGGCCAACTCGTAGAGCAGCTTCATCGCCTCGACGGCAGCGGGGATGCCCCGGACCGCGGCCTCGTCGCCGATGAGAAAACGCCCGGGCTCTGCGCGGCGGTGGGTCTGGTCGATGTTCACCAGCGAGAGCATCCCGACCGGGCGACCGTCCTTCAGCTCCAGGATGAAGTTGAACTCCGATGCCGGGCGCGACGCGATCCAGGCGGCCTGCGCCTCGCATTCGGCTGCGCTCCGGCTCAAGAGGCTGGAGCGGGTACTGTTGCGCCAGCGGCAGGTGATCGCCGCGTCGGCGAACGCGAGGGGCCGAAGATCGACGAATTCGCCGCGGAGGGTGAGTTGACCGGTCACGTCAGCCCTCTCAAACGACGACGAAAGCCGCCGCGAGCGGAACGGGAACGCCGGGAGCCGAGGGTCGGTACGCGGCGCCGAGGAAGGACTGTTCCAAGGCGAAGCCGGCGGTGTCGAGCTGCGCCCAGACCTCGTCGGCCGTCCGATAGAGGTAGATGTGGTCGGGGCTCGCGGCGTTGAGCGCGGCGGTGATGAACGCGCGCCCGCCCGGCGCCAGGGCGCGGCGAAGCCCGCGCAGGAAGGCGACGGGATCTTCGAGATGCTCCAGGACCTCGACGCAGACGAGCCAGTCGGTCTGCGCCGCGAACGCCGGATCGAGAATATCCTGCAAGCGGATCTCGTAGCGGTCGCTCATGCCGAAGGCTTGCATGTGGCGGTCGGCGAAGAGCTTCGAGGACGGGCTGATGTCGATTCCGACACCGCGCAGATCGGGGAGATTCTGCAGCAGCCGCCGGGAATAGAGGCCGGTTCCGACGCCGACCTCCATGAAGCTCGCGGCGGCGATGGTGCGCATCGGCTCGATGAACGCCGAATCGAAAAAACTGAGCTGACGGTAATGATGCGGCCACAGGAAATGCGACAGCAACAGGCCCGGCAAATACTCGGACGCCATGTAATCCGGATTGAAGTAGACCTCGTCCGCCGCAGCCGCGTAGGTCTTCGCGGGATAGGCGCGGTCTCGCTCGAACTTCGCCTGACGCCGCATCGAATCCCAGGCAAAGGCTGCGTATCCCTTCACTGCCTGCGCCTGCGCGTCCAGGGTCGGGAAGAGGGTCGCGAGGGTCTCCTCGCAATCGTCCGCCCAGCGCGCGCCGAACAGCGTCACCGCGCGGTCGACGATGTCCCGCGAGAAGGAATGATGCGCGCGGAACATCGCCCGCATTTCCGCGACCAGCGGGTGCGCCCTACTATCGACGTCGCACGACGGCACGGTCATTTCGCGCCGACCGCTGTCAGGATCCGGTCGGACGACCGAAGCAGCTCCGGCTTGGCGAAGCAGAGGACCGCATCGATCACCTCCTCGACGGCCGCCGTCGTCATGTGCGGCGCCATCGGCAGGCTCAACACCTCGGCCGCGAGCCGGGCGGCGGTCGGGCAGGGGCGCTTGGGCATCTCGGCGCGGTAGGCTTCGGACAGGTGCGGCGGCACCGGGTAATGGATCATGGTGCCGATGCCGCGTGACGTCAGGAACGCCTGCAGCGCATCGCGCCGTTTGTGCCGGACGACGAATTGATGGTGCACGTGATCGGGGCCGGCCGGATGCGGCAGCGACAGCTCCGGGCAGGAGCGCAGCCCGTCGGCATAGCGACGCGCGATCGCCGAACGGCGGGCGTTCCAGCTGTCGAGATGGCGCAGCTTGACCCGCAGGAATGCGGCCTGCAGCTCGTCCAGCCGGGAGTTGAAGCCCTGTTCGACATGCTGGTATTTCACCGGCGAGCCGTAGTTCCCCAGCAGGCGGATGCGGGTTGCCAATGCGGCGTCATCGGTGGTGACGGCGCCGCCGTCCCCGAGACAGCCGAGATTCTTGGTCGGGTAGAAGCTGAAGCCGGCGGCGTCGCCCAGCGCACCCGCCATGCGCCCGTCGCGCCGCGCCCCGTGCGCCTGTGCCGCATCCTCGAACAACTTCAGGGAATGCCGCCGCGCGATCTCCCGGATCGGCGTCATGTCGGCGAGGAGGCCATAGAGATGCACCGCGATGATGGCGCGCGTCCGCGGCGTGATCGCCGCCTCGATCGCCAGGGGATCGATCGCATGGCTCGCGACATCGGGTTCCACCGGCACCGGCACGGCGCCGCAAAAGCTGACCGCCAGCCAGGTGGCGATGAAGGTGTTGGACGGCACGATGACCTCGTCGCCGGGTCCGATCCCGCTGGCGCGCAGAATGAGGTGCAGCGCGTCCAGCCCGTTGCCGACGCCGACGCAATGCGCGGCCCCGCAATAGGCGGCGAATTCGGCCTCGAACGCCTCGACCTCGCCGCCATGGATGAACCGGCCGGACCGCATCACCCGGCGGTAGGCGTCGTCCAGCTCATCCGCCAGCGCGTCGTAAGTCGCCGCCAAGTCGAAGAAGCCGACGCTCACAGGAATGCGTCCGCCAGCTCGATCTCGTAGAGCTCGGATGCCGCCCGGCTCGCTCGCTTGAACGTCGGGTAGTCGCGGATGTAATCCGCCTCGCTATATAAAGCGGAGGCGAGGGCGAGGCAGACGCTGCCCGGCTGGAAATCGGTGAGGTCGAGCCAGACCATCGCCGGCACGTAGAGGCCCACCGCGGGATCGTCGAGCACGACCCGTCGGCGCTGGCGGCCGTCATCCATCCAGACGACGAATTCCCCGGCGATCGGGATCAGGACCCGCTCGCATTCGCGATGGGCGTGACCGCCGCGCGCCGCGCCCTCGGACAAGCCGTAGATGTAATAGACACGGCGGATGTCGAAAGGAACGTGCCGGCCGCTCTCGGCGAAACTGAGACAGCCGCGCTCGTCGGTGATGCGCGGCAGCATCACGAGGCTGATCGCGCATTCCGACGTCAATGCCGGCTCGAAAGCCGTCAGGTGCTGCGGGATGCTGTTCATCGTCCGTCACTCCGTCCGGGCCGACCAAAGCTCCCTTGGGCTTACCTCCGGAGAGACTTCGATCGGCGCTCAGTGAGTGACCAAACTGGCGAACTGTTCTTAAAATCCCATGAATATGCGGGTTTCGCGCATATGGCGGTTATTCGCGCGGAACGAGGGCCGGGGGCCGCAGGAATCCGGCGGCGGTCGCCCAAATCGAGGACGCCTCGCCGCGGCGGGGCTGTTTCCAGCTACCGCCTCGGCGAGGCGCCGCAGATTAGATATAAGGCGTGGCTTACTGAACCGTGGGCTTGAGCTTCTGCTCCCGCCAGAAGCCCAGCTTTTCCTGGGCGGCCCGGTCCGAGTAGCTGAAGATGAAGGCGTCGCTGTCGGCCTCGATCTGGTAGGGAACCCAGCTCGGCACGACAACAATGTCGCGCGGACCCCATTCGAAAACCTGGTCGCCGACCGTGGTGCGTCCCTTGCCCTCGACCGCGACGAAGACCGTCGAATCGGTGGCACGATAACGCTCCGTCTTGAAGCCGGCGGGCAGGTGCTGCATGCAGGTCGCGATCGTCGGCATCGCCCAGCCGCCGTCGAGCGGGTTGATGTACTTCACCTTGAAGCCGAAATGCGGGTCCGGTTCGTCGCTGCGGCGCAGCTTGAGCAGCGCCTCCTTCGTCTTGTCGTAGGGGTAGGAAAAGATCGGCGAGGTCTTGGCGGTGTGGCCATGCTCGATCGGCGCGACGTTAGAGCCGAACCGCGCCAGCGAATCCCCGTCGGGCTTGCTCGGCTCGTGCAACTCGGACTCCTCATCGGCCTCGCGGAAGCTGGTCTCGTAGAGATTGACCATGTGCATGTCGAGCCCGTCGAGCCAGACGACCGGGCCGCTGCCGTGGTTGCCGTGGTCGTGCCAGGTCCAGGACGGCGTGATGATGAAATCGCCGGGCTTCATCCAGGCGCGTTCGCCGTCGACCGAGGTATAGGCGCCTTCGCCTTCGATGACGAAGCGCAGCGCTGCGGCGACGTGGCGGTGCGGCGGCGCGACCTCGTTCGGCATGATGATCTGCAGCCCGCCGAACAGGCTGCGGGTGATCCGCGACTGACCCGGCAAATTGGGATTCTCCAGCACCAGGACGCGGCGCTCGGCCTCCTTGGTGGTGACGAGCTCGGCGGCCTCGAGGAGATACGGCCTGACCTCGTCATAGGTCCAGCGATGGCCGCGGATCGTCGTCTTCGGCTCGTCGGTCACGAGGCCCGCGAGCACCTTCCACAGCGGCGCCAAGCTGTCCTCGCCGATCCGCCGGAAGAATTCCTCCTGGACCGGAGCCCGGTTCGTGCCTTCCTGCATTTTTTCCTCTCCTACTTGGCGCGCTCGCGGTACCACGAGCTGACGAATAATAATAATGTAGGGAAAATTTTGGGGCCGTTCCAGACAATGCTCGAAAAACAGTGGCTGCGGGCGTGAGCGATGAAGGCTATGGACCATGATGAAGACAGCTACGATAAATCGACGGACAGCCTTTACGTTAAAGTGAGGCCCTTACCGTCCTGTCGCACCGTCGAGATCGCAGAAGATGTCATGCTCGATATCGGCGCCGACGGTCAGCCGGTCGGTTACGACATTCAGCACGCCTCGGCCAAAACCGAATTTATCGCCCGCTTGATCCTCGAACAGGCGCCATCGGCTGCGGCCGGGTAAAGGGAAGATCTACAGCAATTCTTCGATAGAATGTTTCCAACAGACATTGGCGCGGCGCTGCCGATAAGGCGACGACGCTCGGCCGTTAATTAATCAAGGAGAGCGGAGTTGATCATCGAAGTCCCGTCGACCTATGCCGCGACCCTACGCGACGCCGAGAATTTTCGCGGCTTCCACGTCGAGCTGGAGATCGCGAAGAATGCTTTGCCGGAGCTGCGTGCAAGGCTGAGCGATCTCGCCGAGTGGGTCGACGAGGGCGTCGCGTGGATTTCGGTCGCCGGACTGCGCAAGCTGCCCGGTGTCCCCGCCGATTCCACCTGGGAGACCGGACTCGCGACGATGATCGAGAAGGCGCGGCCGCACGGCTGGATCCGCGAGGCGCCGGTCCTCGCGATCCGCGCACATCTCGTCTGGAAGGAAGCTTAGCCGGGGTCATCCCCCGGGTTTCACGAATCTCATCGTGAACCGGTCGCTCTCGCCGATCGCCTCGTATTTGGCGCGATCCTGGTCCTTGAGCCGGTAGCTCGGCGGCAAGGTCCAGACGCCGGCCGCATAGTCCTTGGTGTCCTTCGGATTGGCGTTGACCTCGGACTTCCCGGCGAGCTTGAACCCGGCCTTCTCGGCGAGGGCGATCGTCCAATCCTCGCGCACGTAGCCGCTCTTGGCGAGCGGGTCCTGGGACCGGTTCGGGTCGCCGCGATGCTCCTCGATGCCGAGGATGCCGCCGGGCTTCAGCGCCTTGTAGAACGCGCGGAACGTCGCGTCGGCGCTGCCGTCGGCCATCCAGTTATGAACGTTGCGAAAGGTCACGATCATGTCGGCCGAACCCGGCGGGGCGATGTCGTGCCGATCGCCAGCGAATTCGGTCACGACCACCTTGCCGTAGAGAGCGGGATCGACGGCCATCTTCTTCGCGAAGGTCTCGCGATTCCACACCGCCTCTTCCGAGGTCAGGCTCGTCTCCTGGCCGGCGGCGTAGTATTTGCCGGCGTCGCGCAGGTAGGGCGCCAGGATCTCGGTCCACCAGCCGCTGCCACCCGGCCAGATCTCGACGATTGTCATGTCCGGGCGGACGCCGAAGAAGGCGAGCGTCTCGGCGGGATGGCGATAGGGATCGCGCACCCGATTGGCGGCGCTACGCTGCGGGCCGGCGACCAGCGCGTCGAGATCGTCGGCGGCAGCCTCGACCGCCGGCGACGCGAGGGAGAGCGCCAAGGCCGCGATGGCGACGAGCCGGGCCAGGGCGCCGAATGCGGCTCGCGGCATCGTCGTCCCCTTCCTCAGCTATTCGCGAGCGTCTTCTTCTTGGCGCGTTCGGCGGCGTATTCGACCTGATCGAACCCGTGCTCGGAGAGATCGAACTGATTGCCTTCGGGGTCGACGCCGCGCAGCTCGGCGAAGGGCCGGGTCGACGGCCGTGCCTTCGGCTCCTCGACGCCGGCGGCCACGAGCTTGTCCGAGAAATCCGCACTGTCCTCGACCGACCAGCCGAAATGATTGATTCCGACCGCGGCCTCGCCCTCCAGGCGGTGCGGCAGGATGGCGAGGGTGAGATATCCGTCGCTGAGGTAGAAGGCCCGGCCGTGCGGGCTGACGTGGATCAGCTCCATCTCGAAGACCGACTGGTAGAATTCCGAGAGTTTCACCGGATCCCGGCTGATGATGGCGAGATGACGAATCCTGGGCTGCGACATCGTTTTGCCTCGTTTGCGTGCTGTTTCGCGCAGCCTATCGTCATTCGGGATCGCCAACAACCGGGCGGCAAGAATGATAGCTCTGGCGCCGGACCTCTTTACCTGGGCTTTATCGAGCGCCACATACAATCCTTGCGCTTATTGATGCAAGGTTTCTCATCGAAGGAACTCGACATGGCCCGTCACGGATCCGCTCCCGCCCAGTCTCGCCCGGAACTCAGCCAGTCGGAGCGCTCTCCGGTCGGCATCGTCAAAGATTGGGTGGCCCAGAAAAAGCTCGTTCAAAAGAACGACGCCGCCAAGATCGCCAATCTCCGCGCGTTGCGCGAAGCCGCGAAGGCGGCCGAGCCCGTCAAGCCGGCAGCAACGCGCAAAAAGGCGACCGCCGCCGAGAAGTAAAGTCGCGCCGACCGCTGCGCGGCGCCCTTGGCATGTCCTTGCGGCGCCGCAGGCGGCGAGACGCCGATCCATGGCACTCGATGCTTAATTTCTGACTTCTCGCTCGAGATCGCCGTAAGCTTCGCCCTGTCCCGGGGGATCATCACCGCATACCACTCTCCCCAGTCGTTGCCGTCAGGAGCCGACCGAATGCGCCCCAATTTTCATTCGGCCGCGGACCAATCGTCGCGGGGCGCATCCTGGGAGCCGTCGGTTTCGCGCCTGCGCGAAGCGATCGACGCGCGAGAGCTGAGCCTCGAGATCCAGCCGATCGTCGATGCCGTTTCGGGGCAGCCGCTGAAGGGCGAGGCATTGGTCCGATGGCGCCATCCCGAGCATGGGATGATCGGCCCCGACCGTTTCATCGCCTTGGCGGAAAACAATCGGGCGCTGATCGAAAAGCTGCTTCTCTGGGGCATCGAGGAGGCTTTGGCGATCGCCGTCCGGCTCGCCGCGGCAGGAACGGCGCTGCCCCTCGCGATCAACGTCTCGGGCAGCAATCTGCTCGACATCGATCTCCCGAAGCGGATCATGGAATTGTTGGCGCGCTATGGTGTACCGCCGGCGCAGCTGGCCTTCGAGATCACAGAATCCGCGGCCTTCGGAGATCCGATGCGGGCCTTGGCGATCCTGTCGCAGCTGCGCGGTCATGGCTTCGATCTGGCGCTCGACGATTTCGGCACCGGCTATTCGTCGCTGAAGGTGCTCAAGCAGCTGCCGTTCACGGCGCTCAAGATCGATAAATCCTTCGTCGTCGAGGTGACGATCTCCTCGGATGCGCGCATCATCGTCAAATCGATCGTCGATCTTGCCCGGAACATGGGGTTGCGAAGCGTCGCCGAAGGGGTCGAGACACGCGAGGTCGCCGACCTGCTCGGTACCCTCGGAGCGGACGCGCTGCAGGGCTATTGGGTGGCGCCGCCGATGAACGAGGAACGCCTGACGCAGTGGCTGCGGGTCAAGCGCTCCGCAGCCTAGCGGACCATTCCGCAACGACGCGCTTAGCATATTTGAGCGGCGCGCAGCCGACGGTTATGCTAACAGAGCATTAAGACGCCCAAAGACGCTGCGGCAACAAGCAAGCGAGAGGAGACGAATCAATGATCATCGACGTCCACGGCCACGTCAGCCCGCCGGAAAAACTGTGGGCATGGAAGGCGACGCAGCTCGCGGCGCGGGGCTCGCACGGCAGGGGTCACCTAACCTTCAGTGACGACGAGATCAACGCCGCGCTGCACAGCGGCGGCACCTTCGGCGCCGGCCATCTCGACCTGCTGGAAAAGCACGGCACGAATTTCCAGCTGATCTCGCCGCGGCCGTTCCAGATGATGCATAGCGAGAAGCCCGGCAAGATCGTCCACTGGTTCCACGAGGAGAACCACAACCTCATCCATCGCCAGACCCAGCTGTATCCGAAGGTCTTCGCCGGCGTCGCGATGCTGCCGCAGGTCGCCGGCGCGCCGATCGCCGACGCGCTTCCCGAGCTCGAGCGCTGCGTCAAGGAGCTCGGCTTCGTCGGCTGTCTGGTGAACTCGGATCCCTACGAGAATTCCGGCACCGAGGCGCCCGGCATGGGCGAGCGCTATTGGTATCCGCTCTATGAGAAGCTCTGCGAGCTAGACGTGCCGGCAATGCTGCACGGCAGCGGCTCGCATTCGGAGCGCACCAGCTATTCGACGCATTTCATCAATGAAGAGACGCTGACGATCGCTAATCTGATGAACTCGTCGGTGTTCGACGACTTCCCCAAGCTGAAGTTCATCGTGCCGCACGGCGGCGGTGCCATTCCCTATCAGATCGGCCGGTTCGAAGCCCCGTCGATGCGGCGCGGCAGCAAGGGCAAGCGCTTTTCCGAGAAGCTCCGCAACATCTGGTTCGATACGACGCTCTATACGCCGATCGCGCTCGAGCTGCTGATCAAGACGGTCGGCGCCGACCGTTGCCTCTTCGCCACCGAATGTCCGGGAACCGGCACGGCGCCGAACCCCGCGACCGGCAACTCGATGGACGACGTGGCGCCGTACATCAAGGCTTTCGACTGGCTGTCGGATGCCGACAAGGCGCTGATCTTCGAAGGCAATGCCCGCAAGCTCTTCAAGCTCGATGCGAGGCTGGGCAAATAGCCGCCTGCCGGCTCAAATGCACGCGCGACAGCGCATCGCGGTCGCCCTCGTTACGGCCGCGACGCGCTGCGACCGTCCGGTGGCCCGATCTCCGGTTGCCGGACGATGCGGGCTTGCCTTTTCGGCTGGCATCAATACGATCCGCCTCGATAGCGAGCCGCAAAGAGCGTGCCAGAACACGGCGGCTTGGAGGATCCTAGAAGACCAATTCCGGCGTCATCGCCCCAGTGCCAGGTCGCCCGTCGGTCCGAGGCCGCCCGGCCGTAAGAAGCCGGCAAGGAGATAGTCTAGATGTTACGGTTCGTCTTGCGGCGTTTGCAAATCGCGCTGCTCGTCGCGATCACGGTGTCGATCGTCGGCTTCAGCCTCTTGCGAGCCTCGGGCGACATCGCGTTGGTCCTCGCCGGCGAGAACGCCAAGCCGGAGGAGGTGGTGCGCATCTCGCATGCCTATGGCCTCGATAAGCCACTCTACATGCAGTATCTCGATTGGGGCGCGAAGGCGCTCAGCGGCGATCTCGGGCGGTCGCTGTTCACGAACGAGCCGGTCACCGGCCTCATCCTCGATCGCCTGCCCGTGACCATCTACGTCGCGGTGCCGGCGCTGGTCATCAGCCTCTTGATCGCGGTGCCGCTCGGCGTGCTGGCGGCGACGCGGCCCAATACCTGGATCGACCGCGCGGCGCTCAGCTTCGCCGTCACCGGCAGCGCGCTGCCGTCGTTCTGGCTGGCGCTGATGCTGATCTATCTGTTCGGCGTCATGCTCCGCTGGCTGCCGATCTCCGGCTCGGACAGCTGGTGGCATTTCGTGATGCCGTGGATCACCGTCGCGATCGGCGTCATCCCGCTGCAGATGCGGCTGACGCGGACCGGCATGCTCGACGTGCTGTCGTCGGATTTCATCCGCACGGCGCGCGCCAAGGGGCTGAGCGCCGCCTCGGTGATGTTCAAGCACGCGCTGCGCAACGCCATCCTGCCGGTCGTCTCGGTCGCCGCGGTCAGCCTCGGCTTCCTGCTCGGTAACTCGTTGGTGGTCGAATCGGTCTTCGCCCTCAACGGCGTCGGCATGCTGGCCTATCAGTCGATCCTGCGCCTCGACTTTCCCGTCGTGCAGTCGATCATCGTGTTCATTTCGTTCTGCTATATCTTCCTGACGCTGATGTCCGACGTCATCAACGCCAAGCTCGATCCCAGGATAGGATTGCGATGAAGGCCAGCCACCATGGCAATTAGCGACATCAACCCGGCGGGCTTCGTCCGCGGTCCCGCCTCCGACGAGATCTTCGAGGCGCTGCCGCCGTCGCCGCGCGAGCTGATGCGCCGTCGGGCGCGGTCGCACGGCGGTCTGATCTTCGGCGGCGGCTTCGTCCTGCTCGTCGTCGCGCTCGCCATCCTGACGCCGTGGATCGCGCCATACGATCCCTATAACCAGGACCTGTCGGCGCGGCTGATCGACCCGATCTGGGGCGCCAAGGGAAGCTGGGCGCATCTGCTCGGCACCGATGCGCTCGGACGCGACTTTCTCAGCCGGCTGATGTACGGCGCGCGGGTGTCGCTGACGATCAGCGCCTGCGCCTCGCTGATCTCGGCGATCGTCGGCGCGACCCTCGGGATCGTCGGCGGCTATTTCGGCGGCCGCATCGACGGGTTCGTCAGCTATCTCATCAACGTCAAGCTGTCGCTGCCGCCGCTGCTGGTGTCGCTGTCGCTCGTCTCGGTGGTCGGCGGCTCGGTGACGGCGCTGATCTTCATCATCGGCTTCCTGACCTGGGATCGCTACGCGGTGGTCACCCGCAGCGTCTCGATGCAGCTCCGCAACCAGGAGTTCATCGCCGCGGCGCAGGCGGTGGGCGCGTCGCACACGCGCATCCTGCTGACCGAGCTGCTGCCGAATGTGATGAACCAGATCATCGTCATCGCCAGCCTCGAGATGGCCGTCGTGATCCTGATCGAATCGGTGCTGTCGTTCCTCGGCCTCGGCGTGCAGCCGCCGACGCCGTCGTGGGGCCTCCTCGTCGCCGAAGGCCGCAGCTTCATGTTCTTCAAACCGTATTTGATCGTCATACCCGGGCTGACGATCTTCCTGATGGTCATTGCCATCAATCTCGCCGGTGACGGGCTGCGCGACGTCCTGTCGCCTGAAGGCCGGAACTAGGAGCGCGCGATGACGATCACCCAAGTCCGGGACACGAGCGTCCAACCAAACGGCGGTTCCGGCCACGGCGCGCCTCTGCTGGACGTACGCGGCCTCACGGTCGACATCGCGGTGCCCGCCGGCACCCTGCACGCCGTCAGCGACGTCAGCTTCGCCGTCAATCCCGGCGAGACGTTCTGCATCGTCGGCGAATCCGGCTGCGGCAAAACGATCACCTCGCTCGCCGTCATGCGGCTGTTGCCCAAGACGGCGCGGATCGCGGCGCAACGCATCCTCTTCGAAGGCCGCGATCTGCTCGGCCTCAGCGACAAGGAGATTCTCGGGCTGCGCGGCAACCGTCTCGGGATGATCTTTCAGGATCCGATGACCTCGCTCAACCCGGTCTTCACGATCGGTAATCAGCTCGAGGAGGTCTATCTGAGGCACCGCAACTCGGGGCGGCGGGAGGCGCGCGAGCGCGCGGAGTTCCTCCTGGAGAAGGTCGGCATCCAGTCGCCTGCCATGCGGCTGGGCCAGTATCCGCACCAGCTGTCGGGTGGGCTGCGCCAGCGCATGATGATCGCGATGACGCTGATGTGCGAGCCGGCGCTGCTCATCGCCGACGAGCCGACCACCGCGCTCGACGTCACGGTGCAGGCGCAGATCCTGCAATTGCTAAAGAATCTGCAGCGCGAGTTTCGTACCGCGCTCATCCTCATCACGCACGATCTCGGGATCGTCGCCCGGATGGCCGACCGCGTCGCCATCATGTACGCCGGGCGCGTCGTCGAGACCGGCACCAGCGCCGAAATCTTCGCCGCGCCGCAGCACCCCTATACCCGCGGCCTGCTTGCCTGCATCCCGGTGCCTGGCTCGCAAGGCAAGCGGCTGGGCTCGATCCCCGGAATCGTGCCGTCGCTGATCGGCGAGAACGAAGGCTGCATGTTCCGCAACCGCTGCCCCTATGCCGGCGAGTCCTGCCGCCACGGCGAGATCGCGCTCCGCGAGCTCAGCCCCGGCCGCGGCTATCGCTGTATTCTCGAACCCGGTCACGCCATCTCGGAAGCGACGCGCGAGCCGGCGACGACGGCATCTCAGGCGACGGTGCAATGAACCAGATCATCGAACTCCCCGGCCGCGCCGAGCGCGCTGCAACGGATGCGTCCGTGCTGCTGGATTGCCGCAATCTCAGTCGCACGTTCATAGTCGGCGGCAGCCTCTTCAGCAAAGCGAAGGAGCTGCGGGCGGTCGACCGCGTCAACGTCAGCGTCCGGCGCGGCGAGGTCCTGGCGATCGTCGGGGAGTCGGGCAGCGGCAAGACGACGCTCGGGCGCATGATGCTCGGCATCCTGCCGCCGACCAGCGGCGAGATGCTGCTCGACGGCAAGCCGGTATCCGGGATCGACCGCAAGACGCTGGCGCGGCGCATCCAGCCGATCTTCCAGGATCCTTACTCCTCCCTCAACCCGCGCAAGACGGTGGCGCAGATCATCGGATTGCCGCTCGCCGTTCACGGCATCGAGGCGGGCGCCGCGCGCGATCGCCGCGTCGAGGAAATCATGGAGCGGGTCGGGCTGTCGCGGCGGCTCATCCATTCCTACCCGAACCAGCTGTCCGGCGGTCAGCGTCAGCGCGTCGCGATCGCCCGCGCCCTCGTCGTCCAGCCGGAGATCGTCGTCTGCGACGAGCCGACCTCGGCGCTCGACGTCTCGGTACAGGCGCAGATCCTCAATCTGCTCGTCGATCTCCGCAACGAATTCAACCTGACCTACATCTTCATCAGCCACGATCTCGGCGTCGTCGAGTACATTGCCGACCAGCTCGCGGTCATGTACATGGGGCAGGTGGTCGAGGCCGGGCCGCGACACGAGGTGCTGGAGCAACGCCGCCACCCCTACACCCAGGCATTGCTCGGGTCGGTGCTGACGCCGGACCCGAGTCTCGGCCTGCCCGACCTGCAGATCGGCCGGGGTTTTCCGGACATCATGCATCCGCCCTCGGGCTGCCATTTCCATCCGCGCTGCCCAAGCGCGATGCCGGTCTGCAGCGCGGTCGAGCCGCCGGCCTTTCGTGATTCCGCCGGCCTCGTTCACTGCCACCTGTTTAGCGGCGAGGGTTCGTCGGCGACGAGGCCGATCGCGCAGTGAACGCATCGTTAGCTGCCGGGGTCCGTCTGCGCGGGATCCGAGGTCAGGGGAGGCTTGTCGCCGCCTTGCGGTTGCCAATGCTCCGTGCCGGCGCCCAGCAGCCGATTTGAACGACGAAGCTCCGCGCTTTCTCGTGCAGTGCCTCCGGCGTCTCTTCCTCATGCTGACCGCCACCGAACAACGGCTTGACGCCGTTGGCGGCGAGGAAATGCAGCACCGTCGAATACGAGATCGCGATGCCGATGTCGGTCACCAGCCTGCCGGTGGTGCGGCGGATCTGCGGCGTGTCGCTCGCGGCGTTGACGATGCCGACGACGTCGCCGGCGCGGTCGAGCAACGGGCTGCCGCTGTTCCCATGACGGATCGCGGCGTGGAAGCCGACGCGGCTTTCCGGCAGCGAAAACATCGGATCGACCGGCGCCATCGCGGCCAGCGTCAAGGTGGAGAGCCGCGTCGGCAATCCGTAGACCGGGTAGCCGACCACCGCCAGCTTCTGCCCGTCGGAGAGATCCGGCGTCGCGCTGAAGCGGGCGACGCCCGGCGGCCGCGCGCCAGTGCGCAGCAGGGTGATGTCGCTCTGCGACGAGGTGGCGACGAGGGTGACCAGCTGCTTCTCGCCTTGGTCGGAGGTTGCGGTCAACTGCTCGCAGTGGTTGGTCACGTGATCGTTCGTCAGCAGCTCGCCGCCGAAGCCGACATAGAAGCCGCTGCCGGTGCCGATCAGGCGTCGCTTGCCGGTCACCCTGTCGCTTTCTAGCTCGGTCACGTTCGCTTCGATGTGGCTGCGCCGCTCGCGATCGAGAGCCGCCTCGCGCGCCGGCGAAACGACCTCGCCCTTGCACGCATAGGCCAGCGTATGCGTAACAAGCTTGCGCGGGGCGTCATAGCAACTGACGATCGTGGCATCGGGCTCCGCGGCCCGCGCGGCCTTCATGCTCGGCAGCGCCGCTGCGAGGACGGCGGCGAGCGCGAGGGCAGATCGAAGGCCATAGGGGCGCTGCCCGATCGCCGAGTCGTTCAACAGGGCTATAGCTTCCGTTGCGATCTGCGAGATTTACCCACGGGCGATACCCTCATGCGCCGTCATGCGCCGATCGTGACGCCCAGCGAGGACGATATTTCGGTCGTGCGCTGTCGCGGGAACCGGCTTTCGATTCCGATCGTATGTCAGAGCCCCTAATATACCGGAAATAATCGACATGAGAGTCTCGGCCGCCGTTTTACTGCTGATCGTCGGAGTTGCCGGTTGCGAATCCCGGTCGGCTCCGAACGACGCGACTCCGCCGGGAATATCCTATCGGCTGAGCGGCAGCGACATGTCCACAACCAATCGGCAAGCGGACGGTTACTGCCAACAATATGGAAAACGTGCGGTGCTTGACAAGGTAAGTCCAACGGGTAATGACAACGTTGCAAGCTACGAATGTCGCTGAGGATTGGGCGCTTCGTTACGGTTAAAATGTCGATTGCGTTGTGCAGTGCAAAACGTTAGCGTTGTCTCTACTGCAAGCTGCTCATGCGCGTTGGATGTCTCTTAACTGGTTAGTAACCGAGACGAGGGAATCTGAGGCGCGTCGAGGCAATACAAGCTCATTTTGTCGCGAAGGCCGAGCCGGCTTGTATTGTGCATCCGGTTCGTTTGGGGGTCGCGTCTCGAAGTGAGACCGTTGGCCGTAAGGGCGGTTCGCCGCCATTGCTGCACGGGGGTACGATCGGTACGTGAGGCAGATATTCAGGCGCCTTTTCTCGGAGCGCCGCATCGTCATCCAGTCGCGCGGCAAAGCGCGCCAGCTCAACCTGACGCGAAGCGCGCAGATTGCGGGCTTGTGCGTGATCCTCGTCGGGGTCTCGGCCATCGCACGCGTCACCGCCGGCTATGTCGTTGCGGCGCGAAAGATGGCGCACAAGGAAGCAGCGATCGTCCAGGCCGAGACGTCGAACGGCGATCTCCAGAGCTTGATCAGCGAGTTGCAGCAACGTCTGGCGGCCGCCAGCGCCGATAATGCCGCGATGCGGAAAAACCTGCGTTTCGCCGATCAGCGGATGCGCGCGGTCGACGAGACCCGCGCGATGCTGCAGGCGCAGCGCGAGGAAGCGCAGAACCGGCTCAAGGGCGCCGAGGACGCGCTCAACGCGAAATCCGGGCTGGTGGCGCGAGTCAGCCACACGCTCGATTCGACGAAGAACGATCTCAAGACGACCGAGCAGCAGCGCCTCGGTCTTACCGCGCGCGTCCGCCAGCTTGAGACCGAGTTGCAGGACACGGCCGACCATCTGGCACAGGTCAAGACGAGCTCCGAGGCGGCCCAGCAGAAGTTGCTGCTGGTCAGCGCCGAGCGCGACCGGCTTTCGAGCCGCGTCACGACCCTCGAAGCGGCGCGCGCCGCCGACGGCGCCGCGGTCGGCAAGACGGTAGATGCCACGACGGCATCGAGCCGTACGACCGGTACCGTCACCCCCGGCGGCTCGGGAATGACGACGCTGGGTCGGTTGGCCAACGATACACGGCAGGGCTGGAGCGATGTCCGTCAGCTGCTCGCGTCGGCGGGGGTCGATCTCGATCAGCTGGCAGCGCGTCTCGGCGCGGTTCCGGCAGGGCAGGGCGGTCCCTTCATCTCGGCGCGCAGCGTCAAGCAGGGCGCCGGCGCGATGCCCGACAATGTCCAAAGGCTTCTGAAGACCTTGCCGCTCGCCGCGCCGCTCGAACATTACCAGCTGGAGAGCGGCTTCGGGGCGCGGGTCGATCCGTTAAACCACCGCGAATCCTTTCACAGCGGACTCGATTTTTCGGCGCCCTACAAGTCGCCAGTCTACAACACGGCACCGGGAACCGTGATCTTCGCCGGACCCAAGGGCGATTTCGGCAAGGTGGTCGAGATCGATCACGGCGGCGGGATCGTGACGCGCTATGCGCATATGCACCGCGTCATGGTTGCCAAGGGACAGCGCCTGACGGGCCGCGAGCAGATCGGCATGCTCGGCAGCACCGGCCGGAGTACCGGTCCGCACGTGCACTACGAGGTGCTCGTCGATGGCACCGCGCAGGACCCCGAGAAGTTCCTCCTGGCCGGCAAGAGCCCTATCGTCCAGGTGACGATCGCCAAGTAACGGGTCGATCGTCAGCCGGGCGCGTTTGCCAGCGCGTCGCTGAAGCTCGATCGATCGACGTTGCCGCCGGAAGCGACGACGGCGACGCAACGTCCGGCGATGTCGAGCTTTCCTGCGAGGACCGCGGCGAGCGCGACGGCGCCGCCCGGCTCGACCACCAGCTTAAATGCCGAGAAAGCGAAGGCGATCGCTGCTGCGACGTCGCTGTCGCCGACCGCCAAGGCGCCGGCAAGATGGCGGCGATTGATCGCGAAGGTGATCTCCCCCGGCATCGGCGCCAGCAGTGAGTCGCAGAAGCTCGTCGCACCCGGCGCGTTGGCGAGCCGTTCGCCGGCGGCGAGCGAGCGCCGCGTATCGTCGAAGCCTTCGGGCTCGACGCTCATGACCGCAGTCGCCGGCGATGTCGCCGCCAAGGCGAGGCAGCAGCCGGCGGTCAGCCCGCCGCCGCCGCACGGGATCAGCAGCGCGTCGAGCCGCACGCCGCGCTCGTCCGCCTGGCTTGCGACCTCGAGGCCGCAAGTCCCTTGCCCGGCGATGACCCAAGGCTCGTCATAGGGCGCGACGATTCGGGCGCCGCGCTCGGACGCAATGCGGCGGCCGATCGCCTCGCGATCCTCGCGGGCGCGATCGTAGAGCACGATCTCGGCACCGTAATCCCGCGTATTGGCGAGCTTGATCGCCGGCGCGTCGGACGGCATGACGATCACCGCCGGCACGCCCAACGCCTGCGCCGCCGCGGCGACGCCCTGCGCGTGGTTGCCCGACGACCAGGCGACCACCCCGGCGCGGCGGCCGGCGGCGTCGAGCTGGGCGAGCGCGTTGAAGGCGCCGCGGAACTTGAACGAGCCGGTCCGCTGCAGCGGCTCGGCCTTGACGAGCAGGCGGCCGCCGAGACGCGCATTGACGGCGGGCGATTCGAGAAGCGGCGTCACCACGGCATGGCCGGCGATCCGCCCGGCGGCAGCGCGGATCGCCGCAATGTCGGGGTCAGAACCGGGCGATGAAGCCATCGAGGATCTCCTGGACCGCGGGCTCGTCGAGCGACGGGACATGGCCGACGTCCGGCACCGTCACGGTCAGTAGATCCGGCTTTGCCTGGACCATGCGGTGCAGCCCGTCCTCCGTCAGAATATCCGATAGAGCGCCGCGCACCAGCAGCGTCGGGACGTCGCGCAGCGCGCCAAATACCGGCCAGAGATCCTGGATCGCGCCGTTGCTGCGGCGCAACTTCTCGACGATCGCGATGTCCCAGTCGAAATGGAGCAGCCCGTCGGCGCCCTGGCGATAGGTTGCGCGGGTGAAGCGCTCCCACCACGGCGCGTCCTTGGCGGCGAGGCCACTCAGCGCGTGCTGCAGCATGCGGACGGCCGTCGGCCAGTCGGGCTGTGGCCGATCGCGCTCGATGAACGCAATGATGCGGCCGAGCCCGTCGGGCTCGACATCCGGACCGATATCGTTGATGACGGCGGCGGCGATGAGGGTCGGCCGCAGCACGGCGAGACCCATGGCGAGAATGCCGCCGAGCGAGCTTCCGACGACGACGACCCGGCCGATATCGGTGGCGGCGAGAAGCTGGCCGATATCCGCGAGATAGACCATCGGGTCGTAATTGCGCCAGTTGGGATCGTAGGCAGAGCGGCCACGCCCGCGGTAATCCGGGCAGAGGACGCGGCGGTCGCCGGACAGGCGCTCGGCCAGATCGGCGAAATCCGCGCTGTTGCGGGTCAGCCCGGTCAGGCAGAGCACCGGGGTGCGCGCACTGCCGGCATCGCCATAGTCTCGGTAGAAGAGGCGCAGACCGTCCTGCGCAAAGATGTAGCGCTCGCGGTAGCGGCGGCTCACCGGTGCAAATCGCTGCTCAGCGAGAAGGCGAGCGTATGGTCGCCCAGCCGGATGCGATAGACCTGCAGGTTCTCCAGAACCCGTTGGACGTAATTGCGCGTCTCCGTGAAGGGGATCGACTCGACCCAGTCTACGACGTCGACGGATTTGGTCCGCGGATCGCCGAAATTCCCGACCCATTCAGCAACGCGTCCGGGGCCGGCATTATACGATGCGATCGACAGCACGTAGGAGCCTGCAAACTGCGACAAGAGCCCGTCGAGGTAGCCGCGCCCGAGCGTCAGATTATAGCGCGCGTCGGTCAACAGGCGATCGGCCGAGAAGGGCAGCTGCATCGACTTGGCGACGTTCTTGGCGGTCGCCGGCATCAGCTGCATCAAGCCGCGCGCGCCGGTGCGGCTGACCGCCTCGCGCTCGAAAGCGCTTTCCTGGCGCGCCATCGCAAGAACGAGCGGCCGCTCGACGTCGCCGCCGGGCGGCAAGTCGATCACCGGGTAGCCGTGGTCGATCAAGGCGACGCCGGCATAGCCGGCGCGTTTGGCCGCCGCGACTGCGAGATCGGCACGGCCGGTCGAATCGCCGAGGATGGCGATCTGGACGTGGTCGGTCGGCGTCTTGGCCAGCTCGCTGAGCTTTAGCATGAAGGCGGGGATGCGGTCGTACTCGCCGATCTCGGCGAGCGCCTCGACGACGCGGACGAGGTCGCGGCGACGGAATTGCGCACGCTCCTCCGCCGTCGGCTTCGGCTCGGGCGGCACGCGCAGCGCCGCGTCGCCGCCGGTCAGCTTCGCGGCGGCGAGCTGGCCGTAATAGGTCGTCGTGTGCGCCGCGGCGATGGCGTACCAGTCGGTCGCGATCTGCTTGAAATTCTGCGCCTCGGCGGCCCGGCCGGCCCAATAGGCGCCACGCGCCACGCTGATCGGCAGCTTGGCGTTCTTGTGCAGGCGCACGAAATGCTCATAGCCGCGCGGCGCGTCCTTGAGGAACCGGAAGGCGATCCAGCCGGCGAGGAACTCGGCCTCGACATAGGGCTGGCCGTCGGTCAGGCCGGGCTTGGCGACGAGATCGTAGGCGAGCTTCGGCTTGCCGTCGGCGAGGGCACGCCGCGCCAGGATCTGGCGCTCCGTCCACCACGCCGCCGGCCGCACCAGCTCGTGCGGCGGATGCATCAGAATCTCGAGCGCCGCCGGGTACATCTCCTTGCGACGACGCCAGCGAAGCCGCTCATATTGCAGGCCGGGATCGTTCTGCAGATTCACCGGCACCTTGGCGACGGCGCCCTCGACGCCCGGCAGGAAGCCGGCAAGCTTGAGACGAGCGTCGGCGAGCAGCCGGTATTCCTGGGGCACGCGCGGCATCAGCCGGTGCGCCGCCTCGGTGAGCCCGTCCCAGACGAGACGGTCGAGGCGCTTGACATGATCCTCGGTCCGGATGATTCCGGGAAAGCGCTGCAGGATGCTCTTCTCGTCGAAGCCGCTCAGCTCGCTGCTGATCCAGACGTCGCGGATCTGGGCATAGGCAGCCGCCTGCTGACCCGCGGCGATCATCATCTCGGCCTGGCGCAGCCTGCCGTAGGGTGTCGTCGGCGGGTGCGCGGCGAACCAGTCGCGCAGCACGGAATCGGGAACCCCGGAAAGCGCCTCCTCGGCGCGCTGGCGCAATGCCGATTGCGCGGGCCACTCCGGGTTCTGCTTGATGAAGGCTGTGATATCGCTGAACGAAGCGCCGGTTCGCCCGCCCTTCAGGCCCTGCCAGAGCAGCACCTTGGCGAGCAGCTGATCCTTCGCCTGCGCCGCGTGGCGATGAGCGGAAACGTAATCGCCTGACTTGGCCGCGGCAAAGGCATTGCGATAGATCTGCCGGTCGCCCGACGACAGCTCCGCGCGCGCTCCGCCACATGCGATTGAGACGACCATCGCGGCGGCCAGTGCCAGCAACCGAACCAAACGCGTCAAATCAAAACTCCCGGCTGCCGGGCCGCCACACCGAGGGAACCATGCCGTCATTGTATCGAGGGCCGACCCCGCTTCCAAGGCTCGTACCACGATGATACCGGCAACGCATTGAGGTTTGGTTAACGCGGCACGAAGATAGCTCCGCGCATTGGTCGAATTTCTTAAAGTCAGCAGTTATGAATCGAGGGACAACGCGTTGCTACCGCAAGCTATTTGATTGAAATCCCTGCGATCGCGCGGCGTTGATTCGGCGCGTCCGAGCCCGTGCCGGGATCTACCGCGACGCGCGAGCGCCCGGACCTCGCCGTGCCTCTCCCGTTGCCCGCCGCTGCACGGGCTTGTATGGTCTGCGCCGCCGCAGCGCAGCGAATCGCGGATGGGCGCCGAATCGGCAATAATGCGTCATCGTGGAAGACCGCATTTCGCGGAGGATGTTGGATGTTCAAGGGCTCGCTCGTCGCGTTGATCACGCCGTTCCGCAACGGGGCGGTCGACGACCGCGGCTTTCAGGATTTCGTCGCCTGGCAGATCAAGCAGGGGACGACGGGTCTCATTCCCTGCGGCACGACCGGCGAATCGCCGACGCTCAGCCATGCCGAGCACAAGCGGGTCGTCGAGCTCTGCATCGAGGTGGCGCGCGGCAAGGTGCCGGTGATCGCCGGTACGGGGTCGAATTCGACGCAAGAGGCGATCGAGCTGACGCGCCACGCCAAGGATGCCGGCGCCGATGCCGCGCTGGTCGTGACGCCCTATTACAACAAGCCGACGCAAGAAGGCCTCTACCGGCATTTCAAGGCGATCAACGACGCCGTCGATCTGCCGATCGTCATCTACAACATCCCGCCGCGCAGCGTTGTCGACATGAGCGTCGCAACGATGGCGCGGCTTGCCAAGCTGCCGAACATCGTCGGCGTCAAGGACGCGACGATGGATCTGGCGCGGCCGCTGCGCACGCGAATCGCGCTCGGCAGCGAGTTCTGCCAGCTCTCGGGCGAGGACATCACCGTGCTGGCCTTCCTGGCACAGGGCGGCCACGGCTGCATCTCGGTGACCGCGAACATCGCGCCGGCGCTCTGTGCCGAGTTGCACCAGGCCTGGCAGCGCGGCGATCTCGCCGCCGCCCAGCGGCTCAACGAGCGCCTCGCGCCGCTGCACGACGCGATGTTCTGCGAGGCGAGTCCCGGGCCGGTCAAATACGCCGCGTCCCTGCTCGGCAAGGCGACGGCCGAGACGCGGTTGCCGCTCTGCGAGATCGCCGACGAGAGCAAGGACCGCGTCGCCGCGGCGCTGCGATCCGTCGGCTTGACCGGCTGACGGCGGTTCGATGGCGATCCGGCGCGAGACCGATCAATTCGTCGCGCAGAACCGCAAGGCGCGCCACGATTACATGATCGAGGACACGCTCGAGGCCGGTATGGTCCTGGTGGGCACCGAGGTGAAGATGCTGCGCCAAGGCCAGGCGAGTATCACCGAGGCATTCGCGACCGAGCGCGACGGCGCGCTATACCTCGTCAACGCCCATATACCGGAATACAAATCGGCGCGCGTCAATCACGAGCCCGGCCGGCCGCGCAAGCTCCTCGTGCATCACAAGGAGATGAACAAGCTGCTCGGCGCCATCAAGCGCGACGGCATGACGATCGTCCCGCTCG
>JAQGID010000142.1 GCA_028291405.1 Rhodospirillales bacterium
GCGGATTGTGCGTGCACAGCGTCGTATTGGTCGAGACCGCGAAGAACGGAACGTCGTTCGCCCGCGGCATGCAGTAGTCATTGTAGGATCCGGTCAGCAACTGGCCGTCCGCGTCGTAGACGCAGCCCTCGAGCAGCGCCTGGCCGATACCCTGGGTGAGGCCGCCATGGACCTGGCCCTCGACGATCATCGGATTGATGATCCGGCCGAAATCGTCGCAGGCGGTGAAGTCGACGATGCGCACGTAGCCGGTGTCACGCTCGATCTCGACCTCGGCGACATGCGCGCCCGAGGGATAGGTGAAGTTCTTCGGATCGTAGAAGGCGGTCTCGTCGAGGCCGGGCTCGATCTCGTCGATCGGATAGTTGTGCGGCACATAGGCGGTCAGCGCGATCTCGCCGAAGGTCTTGCAGCGGTCGGTGCCCGCGACGCTGAACTTGCCGTCCTTGAACTCGATGTCGGCCTCGGCCGCCTCGAGGAGATGCGCCGCGATCTTCCGGCCCTTGGCGACGACCTTGTCGAGCGCCTTGACCACGGCGCTGCCGCCGACGGCGAGCGAGCGCGAGCCGTAGGTCCCCATGCCGAAGGGGATCTTGTTGGTGTCGCCGTGCGACACCTCGACGCTGTCGATGTCGATGCCGAGCCGGTCGGCGACGAGCTGCGCCAAGGTCGTCTCATGGCCCTGGCCGTGGCTGTGAGTCCCAGTGAAGAGCGTCACCGAGCCCGTTGGATGCACACGAACTTCCGCGCATTCATAGAGGCCGGCGCGGGCGCCGAGGGCGCCGGCGACCGCCGAGGGCGCGATGCCGCAGGCCTCGATATACGTCGCCATGCCGATGCCGCGCAGCTTGCCCTGGCCCGCCGCAGCGGTGCGGCGCTCGGCGAAGCCGTCGTAATCGGCGGCGGCGAGGGCGGTCGTCAGCGTCGTACGATAGTCGCCGCTGTCGTATTGCAGCGCGACCGGCGTCTGGTAGGGGTAGGCGTCGGCGGCGATGAAGTTGCGGCGGCGGATCTCCGCCGGGTCGAGCTTCATCTCGCGGGCGGCGACGTCGACGATGCGTTCGAGGATATAGGTCGCCTCGGGCCGTCCGGCGCCGCGATAGGCGTCGACCGGGACGGTGTTGGTGAAGACGGCTTTGACCTCGCAGTAGATCTGCGGCGTCGTATAGGTGCCGGCGAGCAGCGTTGCGTAGAGATAGGTCGGGACGGCCGGCGCGAAGGTCGAGAGATAGGCCCCCATATTCGCCAGCGTCGCGACTCGCAGGGCGAGGAACTTGCCGTCCTTGTCGAGCGCCAGCTCGGCCTTGGTGACGTGGTCGCGGCCATGTGCGTCCGACATGAAGCTCTCGGAGCGTTCCGCCGTCCATTTGATCGGCCGGCGCAGCTTGCCGGCGGCCCAGGTGAGGATCGCCTCTTCGGCGTAGTGGAAGATCTTCGAGCCGAAGCCGCCGCCGACGTCGGGCGCGACGACGCGCAGCTTGTGCTCGGGAATATGCAACACGAAGGCGCCCATCAGCAGGCGGATGACGTGGGGATTCTGGGTCGTCGTATAGAGCGTGTACTCGCCTGTCGCCCGGTCGAACTCGCCGATCGCCGCGCGCGGCTCCATGGCGTTCGGGATCAGGCGGTTGTTGACGATCTCGAGCTTGGCGACATGCGCCGTCTTGGCGAAGGCGACGTCGACCGCGCCCTTGTCGCCGATATGCCAGTCGTAGCAGAGATTGCCCGGCGCCCCGTCGAAGATCTGCGGCGCGCCCGGCTCGAGGGCGGCGGCCAGCGTGACGGCGGCGGGCAGCACCTCGTACTCGACGGCGATCAGCTCGGCGGCGTCGCGGGCTGCCTGCTTGCTCTCGGCGATGACGACGGCGACCTGATCGCCGACGTGGCGCACCTTGTCGACGGCGAGCGCCGGATGCGGCGGCTCCGCCATCGGCGAGCCGTCCTTGGAATGGATGCCCCAGCCGCAGGGCAACCCGCCGATCCCGTCGGCGGTCAAATCCTTGCCGGTGAAGACCGCGACGACGCCCGGCGCCGCGGCGGCAGCCGCCGTGTCGATGACGGCGATCCTGGCATGGGCGTGCGGGCTGCGCAGCATCCAGGCATAGAGCTGCCCCGGGCGATTGATGTCGTCCGTGTAGCTGCCCTGGCCGGTGAGGAAGCGGAAATCCTCCTTGCGCCTTACGGCGGCGCCGATGCCTGACCCCGTCATGTCGTGGCGCCGCGCATCGCTGCGGCCCCCGCCTTGATCGCCTTGACGATGTTGTGATAGCCGGTGCAGCGGCAGATGTTGCCTTCCAGCCACTCGCGGATCTCGTGCTCGCTCGGGTCCTTGTTGACACGCACGAGATCGACCGCGCTCATCACCATGCCCGGGGTACAGAAGCCGCATTGCAGCCCGTGGTGCTCGCGGAACGCCGCCTGCATCGGGTGCAGCTCGTCGCCGTTGGCCAGCCCCTCGATCGTCTTCACGGTCGCGCCCTCGGCCTGGACGGCGAGCAGCGTGCAGCTCTTGATCGAGACGCCGTCGACATTGACGACGCAGGCGCCGCACTGGCTGGTATCGCAACCGACATGCGTGCCGGTCAACCCGAGATGCTCGCGCAGGAATTGGACCAGCAAGGTGCGAGGCTCGACATTGCCCGAGACCGCCTTGCCGTTCACCGTCATCTTAACGGCGCTGGTCATCATCGTTTCTCCCTGAAGGGTTTCCTCAAAACCTCGAGCCGCCGCGCGCTGGCGCGGCGACATGTTCGGCACAGTTTCGTGCGGCGCGCGGGCGCGGTCAAGCCGAAGCGTTCGGCCGGTCGCTCAGCGCGTGACGAAGTAGAGTACGATCGCGACGACAACCGCGAGACCGATGACCCAGGTCACCGGCGACAGCCCGCTGCGCGCCGGCGCGGCTGCGGCGGTCGATGGCGGCGGCGGTGCCGGACGGGGCGGCGGCGGACTCGCCGGCACTGGCTCCGCGACTGGCGCGGCGACGACCTCGGGCGAGCTCATCCCGACCGCGGCCGGCTCCGGACTGGGGGCCGCAGCCGGCGCCATCGTACCGGCGCCCGAGGCGCCGACCACCGAGGCGAATTTGGCGAAGAACTCGTCGGCCATCTTGCGCGAGGCGCCGTCGATCAGCCGCGAGCCGATCTGCGCCAGCTTGCCGCCGACGTTGGCCTGCACAACGTAGCTCAGCAGCGTGCCCTCTGCGATGTCGACGAGCTTGACCGTCGCGCCGCCCTTGGCGAAGCCGGCGGCGCCGCCGGTGCCTTCGCCGGTGATCTTGTAGCCGTTCGGCGGATCGAGCTCGGACAGGATGACCTTGCCGCCGAACTTCGCCTTGACCGGGCCGACCTTGGCGACGACCTTGGCGGTCCACTCGACGTCCGACAGCTTGACGATCTCCTCGCAGCCGGGGATGCACTGGCTCAGGATCGTCGGATCGTTGAGCGCCTCCCACACATGCTGCCGTGCCGCCGGAATCCGGTACTCACCGGTCATGTCCATCGTATGATCCCCTCGATTTTGTGGAGCGAACCTAACTCGTGCATCGCCCATCGACAAGCCACGGCGTGACGCCGACGCGGCGCCGCCGAACCGGCGGTTGCGCCGCATGATCCGCCGCCGGACGGCCGGTCTCCCGGCGCTGCTGATCGGGCTGCTCGCGGTATCGCCATGCCGTGCCGCGGCGGCGCCCGTTGCCGCCGACTCGTCGCTGGGTCTGGTCTGGGTGCTGCCCTTCGTCGGGCTGCTTCTCACGATCGCCGTGACGCCGCTGCTGTCGGCGGCGTTCTGGCATCATCATCATGGCAAGCTCGCATGCTTGTGGTCCGCCGCCGTCATCCTGCCGTACGGAGCGCTCGCCGGTCCGTCGGCGGCGATACACATGGTGCTCGCGGCCCTCATTCACGAATATCTTCCGTTCATCGCCCTGCTCGGCGCGCTGTTCACCGTCGCCGGCGGCATCCGCCTCACCGGCGTGCTGCGCGGGACGCCCGAAGTCAATCTGCTGCTGACGCTGGCCGGCACGCTCTCCGCCAGCGTCATCGGCACGACCGGCGCCGCCATGCTCTTCGTCCGGCCGTTGATCCGCGCCAATCGACGCCGCCGCCACAGCCAGCACGTCCTGGTCTTCTTCATCGTGCTGGTCGCCAACGTCGGCGGCGCGTTGTCGCCGCTCGGCGACCCGCCGCTGCTGCTCGGCTTCCTGCACGGCGTCCCGTTTTTCTGGCCGATGCGCAATCTGTGGGCGCCGACGGCCGCGCTCTGCGCTTTTCTGCTCGCCGTCCTTTATCTCCTCGACGGCCATTTTCATCGGCGGGCGCCGCAGGGCGACCCGTCGCCGATCGCCGAGGTCGAAAAGCTCGGCCTCGACGGCAAGGTCAATCTGCTGCTGCTCGCCGCGGTGCTCGGCATCGTGCTCATCGGCAACAGCCTGCCGCTTGCCGTTCCACTCAGCCTCCTGGGCGTCGCCTTCGACAGCAGGCTGATCCTGCAGGTCGCGCTGTTGCTCGCCGTCGCGCTCCTGTCGCTGTGGCTGACGGCGCCTGCTGTCCGGCGGGCCAACGAATTCGCCTGGTCGGCGATGAGCGAGGTTGCGATCGTCTTCGCCGCGATCTTCGTCACGATCGCCCCGGTGCTGGCGATCCTGCACGGCGGCGGCGCCGCTGTCCTGTCGCAGCTGCTCAACCCCGGCGGTCTCCCGGACGAGCGGCTGTATTTCTGGGGAACCGGCTTGTTGTCCGGCTTCCTCGACAACGCCCCGACCTATCTCATGTTCTTCCACCTGGCCGGCGGCGATGCATCGGTGCTGGCCGGGCCGCAGAGCCCGACGCTGGTCGCGATCGCCGCCGGGGCGGTTTATTTCGGGGCGTTGACCTATGTCGGCAACGCGCCGAACTTCATGGTGAAATCGCTCGCCGAGGCGGGCGGGATCAAGATGCCGGGTTTCTTCGGTTTCATGCTGTGGTCGAGCGTTCTGCTCCTGCCACCGTTTCTTGTCATGTCGTGGCTGCTGTTCTGAGCCGGGAATAGACGCCCGCTTCGGACGGTCTCGCTCGATGAGCGAAGTTGCCGGTGGGACCGCGGCGCGGCGTCTGAGAGTGAAACGCCGAATAGGAGGAGCCATGACGGGACGGGCGATGGACGGCGAGGGAGCGGCGCGGCGGGTCCTGGTCGCGGCGGCGCTCTTCGTCGCGAGCGCGGCCGGAGCCGCTGCCGACGAGGCGCAGGTCCAGCGCGGCGCCTATCTCTTCGCCGCTGCCGATTGCGTCGGCTGCCATACCGACGTCAAGAGCAAGGGCGCCCCGCTCGCCGGCGGTCGGCCGCTGGCGACGCCGTTTGGCACGTTCTATTCGCCGAACATCACGCCCGACAAGGCGACCGGCATCGGCAACTGGAGCCTCGCCGACTTTCGCCGCGCGCTGCGCGAGGGAATCTCGCCGGACGGTTATTATTATTTTCCGGTCTTCCCCTTCACCTCCTTCACCAAGATGACCGACGAGGACATCGCCGACCTCTTCGCCTTTCTCCAGACCCAGAAGCCGGTCGCTCAACCGAGCAAGCCGCATGACGTCAACCCGCCGTTCTCCTGGCGGTTCACGCTGGCCGGCTGGCGGATGCCGTTCTTCAAGCAGGGGCCGCTAGAGCCGGACGCCGGACGCGATGCCGCCTGGAACCGTGGCCGCTATCTCGCGGAGGCGGTGGCGCATTGCGGCGAGTGTCACACGCCGCGCAATGTCCTCGGCGCCCTCGAGCAGAGCCGTGCCTATTCCGGCGATCCGAAGGGCCCGGACGGGCAATCGACGCCGAACATCACCCCCGACTTCAGAACCGGCATCGGCAATTGGACCGTCGCCGACATCACCAAGGTCCTGAAGACCGGCGAGACGCCCGATTTCGACGAGGTTGGGCATGGCATGGCAGAGGTGGTCAAAGGAACCGCGCAGCTCACCGACGACGACCGCACGGCGATCGCGACCTACCTCAAGTCGCTGCCGCCGGTATCGACGCCGAAGAAGCCGGCTGCGTGAGCTTCGCCGCCAGATAGCGCCTGATGTGCGGCGCGATCTCGTCGGGATGGATGCTCGCCGGCGCGCGGAAGCGGGCGCCGACGATCTCGCGGTGATCGATCCTCACCCGTGGCCGCTCGGCGAGAACCGCCTCGAAGATAGTGACGTGATCGATGCGGTTCTCGAAATAGAAGGCCGCCGCATCGGCCAGCCGCAACTGATCCGGCGTCAGGACCAGCCCGGTCTCCTCCTCGGTCTCGCGCAAAGCCGCCCGCTGGGCGTCCTCGCCGGGCCGGATGCCGCCGCCGGGCAGGTTGACACCGCGCCGATAGGAGAGCGAGAGCATCAGGATCTCGCCGCCGTGCCACAGGGCGACGAGCGCGCCGTGGTGCCGCGGCCGGCGGAGGAACCACCAGGTCTTGGCCAGCCGATAGGCGATCCAATAGACCATCTGCCACAGGCGGTCGACAGGCCGCGCACCGCGATTGACCGCAACGGAGGAGGGGGATAACTGATCTTCTATGGCGACGGCTCCGCTCTTGATCGGCAACGACATCTACCGCAGTTCCTCCTATGGGCGCCAGCACCCGCTCGCGATCCCGCGGGTCTCGACCGTCATCGACCTCGTGCGCGCCCTCGGCTGGCTCGACGAGGCTTCGTACCGCGTCAGCCCGAGGGCAACGCCGGACCAGCTGCTGCGGTTTCACGACGCCGAGTATATCGCGGCCCTGCAGCGCGCCGAGGTGGAACAAAGGGTCAGTGCCGAGACGGCGCAGCGCTTCGGCATCGGGACCCACGGCAATCCGATCTATCCCGAGATGTTCCGCCGCCCGGCGACCTCGTGCGGCGCCAGCCTGCTGGCGGCCGACCTGCTGCTCTCCGGCCGCCACGCGGTGATCTACAGCCCGGCCGGCGGGACGCACCACGGTCGGCCCGACCGCGCCGCCGGTTTCTGCTATTTCAACGACCCGGCACTGGCGATCCTGCGGCTGCTCGACGGCGGCACCCGGCGGCTCCTCTACGTCGATCTGGACGCGCATCATTGCGATGGCGTCGCCGATGCCTTCGCCGACGAGGAGCGCGTCGTCGTCCTGTCGGTGCACGAGGAGGGCCGCTGGCCGTTCTCCGGCGCGCTCGAGGACGAAGGTTGCGGCAATCTCTTCAACCTGCCGGTGCCGCAGGATTTCAACGACAGCGAGATGGCGGCGATCGTCGATCGGTTGATCCTGCCGCTCGCCGCGGCCGTCGCGCCCGAGGTTGTCGTCGTGCAAGCCGGCGCCGACGCGCTCGCCGAGGACCCGTTGAGCCGCCTGTCGCTGTCGAATGCGGCGCTGTGGCGCGCCCTCGCCGCGATCGCGAAACGCGCGCCGCGCCTGTTGGTGCTGGGCGGCGGCGGCTACAATCCGTGGTCGGTGGCGCGCTGCTGGGCCGGCAATTGGGCGGTCCTCAACGGTATCGAAATGCCGCGGGTCCTGCCGCCGGGGGCCGAAGCAGTGCTGCGCGGCCTCAGCTGGTCGCGCAGCGCCGGCCGCAACCCGCCGGAGCATTGGTTCACCACGCTCGCCGACGCACCGCGCGACGGCGAGGTTCGCCCCGAGATCCTGCAGCGCCTCGCCCGGCTGACGCCGCGCGTCGCCGATGCCGCCAGCTTTGCCGAGGCTTTATGACGATGTTCCTGCCGCCCGCGATCACCCGCCGCTTCGCCCTGCTGGCGCTGCTGCTCGCCTTCGCCCTGCCGGCCGGCGCGCCGCACGCCGAGCTGGCGAGCTTCAGCAAGTCCGAGTTGACGATCGAGACGGCGAGCGGCAAGTACCGCTTCGCCATCGAGGAGGCCAAGACCGAGGCGCAGATGGAGCAGGGGCTGATGTACCGCCGCTCGATGCCGCTCGACGCCGGGATGCTGTTCGAGTACCAGCGGCCGCAGGTCATGACGTTCTGGATGAAGAACACGCTGATCCCCCTCGACATGGTCTTCATCGCCAGCGATGGGACGATCGCCGACATCCACGAGCGTGCCGTGCCGCTGCTGCTCGACCCGATCAACTCCGCCGGCCCGGTGCTCGGGGTCCTCGAGCTCAATGGCGGCACGGTGGCGCGGCTCGGCATCAAGCGCGGCGACCGAGTCCTGCACCCGATGTTCGGCAATGCCTCCTGAAACGTCGCCTCAGCGGATCCGCGCCAGCGTCAGCCCGTCGCCAATCGGCAGCAGTACCGGGTCGACGCGCACATCGTCGCGCAGCTTGCGATTGAGCGCGCGCAGCGCCACCGTGTCCGCGTCGCGGTCGCCCGGATCGGCGACGGCGCCGCCCCAAAGGACGTTGTCGATGGCGATCAGCCCGCCGCGCCGCAGCAGGCGCAGCGCCGCCTCGTAATAGGCATCGTAATTGCTCTTGTCCGCGTCGATGAAGGCGAAGTCGAAGCGTCCGGCCTCGCCCTCGGCGCTCAGCGATTGCAACGTCGCCAGCGCCGGCCCGAGCCGCAGCTGAATCTTGCCGGCGACGCCGGCCATGGTCCAATAGCGCTGCGCCACTGCGGTCGTCCTCGGATTGACGTCGCAGCAGACGATCCTGCCGTCGTCCGGCAGGGCGAGCGCGACCGCGAGCGCGCTGTAGCCGGTGAACGTGCCGATCTCGAGGCAGCGCCGCGCCCCCATCAGCCGGACGATCATCGCCATGAGCTGCCCCTGGTCGGCGCCGATCTGCATGCCGGCGCCGGGCATCCGCTCCGTCTCCTCGCGGAGTTGGCGCAGAATGTCCGGCTCGGGCCGCGCGACCTCAGCGAGATAATCCTGCAGGCGGTCGGTCAGCGTGACGTGGCGGGACGACATCGGCGGTCCTCGGGGTTGCATCCGTCAATGTGGTGCCGGCCGCAGCGGCGGGAAAGGGCGCGGAAGGGGCGCGCGGCCGGGCCGAAGCTTGCCGCGGGCGGCGCCATCGTGTATCTCGTCCGGCCGAGGACGGGGCGTAGCTCAGCCTGGTAGAGCGCTAGCTTTGGGAGCTAGAAGCCGGAGGTTCGAATCCTCTCGCCCCGACCAACGGAATCGACCATGCGGGAAGGGATCAGATCGCCGATGGCGCGCGCACGCATCTACCGGCCGTCCAAGACGGCGATGCAGTCGGGACGGGCGGGAACCCGCAAATGGGTCCTCGACTACGAAACCGCGACCCGGCGCACCCCCGACCCCTTGATGGGCTGGGCGAGTGCGGCGGATACGCTGAACGAGGTGCGGCTAAAGTTCGACACGCTCGAAGAGGCGATCGCCTTCGCCACCAAGAAGGGGCTCGACTACGCCCTCATCGAGCCGCACGAGCGGACACCGAAGACCAAGGCCTATGCCGATAATTTTCGCTATGACCGGGTGCGGTGAGCCGCGTCGCAGAAGCCTTCAGGCGCCCTTAGCTCAGCTGGATAGAGCAACCGCCTTCTAAGCGGTAGGTCGTGGGTTCGAGTCCCGCAGGGCGCGCCAATAAAATCAGGTAGATAGCTGATTATTCTTACAACGAACACAAAATGAGCTGGTCGTTCGCCCGCGCGTTGGGTAACCGGGACCTCTGACTGCGGCGGCCGCTCGTGTCTGCTGCCAAGGAAGTCAGCTCTGCCGATAGTCGGCACGCTTTCATCTGGCTCCCTCTTTATGGTGAGGCGGTAAGCTGGCGCACTTGAAACGTGTTGCGTCGGCGCAACAACTGCCCAGAGATTGAAAATCCCTCCAGCTATTCGATTGAATCGCGAGCAATTTGCCGCTTTTTTCCTCAAGGTTGGCTTTTGCCCTAACTCTGAGGAAAACATGAACACGATTAAAACGAGTTGCCTTGCAGCAGCGGTCCTGGTTTCTGGCGCCCTCGTGAGCGCGCCGGTTTCGGCCCAGATGTATGCGTCCGGCAGCTTAGGGCTCTTCTCGCCGAACGACAGCACGGCCAGAGGCAACGGGTTCTCCGGGAGCGCGCAACTCGACAATGGAATCGATGCCGCGGCCGCTCTCGGCTTCCGGTTTACTCCGAATATCAGGGCGGAGGGAGAATTCGGGTATGCTCACACGCGGCTTAACAAGATCACCGTCAATGGGGTCGGCTCGGCGGCGGTGACGGGCGGCGATGTCGATCTCTACACGTTTACGGCCAACGCCTATTACGACTTCACGAACAGCAGCATCTACACGCCATACCTTGGGGGCGGGCTCGGTTTGGCGCACCAGGAACTCAGTTCCGGCAGTGCGGCGGGCGTTTCGTTCACGAGCGGCTCGTCGAATAATTTCATGTGGCAGCTCGAGGCCGGGGTGAGCATCGCGATCTCCCCCAGCCTCTCGGTCGTCCCGGCCTATCGCTACGCTCGCATCAGCGACGGCGGCACTTCGGGCGGCGTCACCAGTGATGACTCCGAGGGGAACATTTTCAAAATCGGTCTGCGTTACAAGTTCTGAAACTGACGACGCGCGGCGGCTGAAATTTCGGCCGCCGCGCCTGATCGAAGCGATCGGGCCGGATCTGATGATGATAACTGCTTAACTTACCGTACCTGGAAGAAGAACAAGCCGGCGCTTGGCTGTCGTGGATAGTATACCTGTGGTGCGGGGTAGTAGTACGCTGGCGGCGGGCCTACGACCACTGGCGGTGGTGCGTAATACGGGTAGGATGGGTAGGTGTAGCCTGGGGGAAGCCGTCGCCATCGCTGCTCCCGCCACTGGTGCCTCCGCCACTCGTGTTCACGCCACTCGTGCCCGCGCCATTGTTCCCTACGATCCCATCCATCATGAGCGAGGGCTGGCCCCATCGAAGCGCCACCCGCCAGAACCGCTGAGCCGATCACCGCCAACAGTGTACGGAACATCCCTCTATTGCCTCTCATGCTTGCGTTCCCTTCTGAACGGCCACCATCGGCTGGAATACATCTAGACAACGGGCGAGAGGGGATTTCCATTCTACCGATTCGTTGCGCCCGGCGAGCGCCGGCGGCCGACCCGATCGCTGGGCTGGCAACGAAGCGCGATCTCACCGGCAGTAGCCCACATCAAGGCACGCTAGATCGGCACGGCGCGCACGCCTTCGCAATGATCCTCTCGTAAGCTATTCTGCTGGTCCTGCGGCTGCGGCAGTCGGTTCGTGCCGTCGAAAGGCCGCAGATACAACAAACCGCCTCATGATGACATCAACGCCATCCGATCGAGGAGCCGGTCCCAGCCGGCAGACGGCCCCAGCCTCATGATGCGGAGAGAGTCCTTTCCGCTGAAATTCTTGGGGCGTTGGCGCGCATCGCGATGGGGCGATTGGCGGGAAAGCGTCCGAAATAACGAGATTGCGCTGATCATCGTGAGCGCTGGGCTCGGCGCCGCCGTCGGGCTCGGCGTCATCGTCGTGCAATCGATGGTCCAGCGGATCCACGAGGTCATCTTCGCGATCCCTTCCGGCCATCATCTGAGCGAGAGCAGTCAGCTGGACTGGTGGCGGGTCCTGCTGCTGCCGATCGTCGGCGGCGCGTTGTCGGGCGGCGCCAGCGCCCTCATCCGCCGCTGGCGGCCGCGCGAGATCGTCGACGCGATCGAAGCCAATGCTCTGTTCGGCGGCAGGATGTCGCTCACCGACAGCGCCAATCTGACGATCCTCACCCTCATCTCCTCCGGCTTCGGTGCGTCGGTCGGGCTCGAGGCTGCCTATACACAGGTCGGATCGGGCATTGCCTCTTGGCTCGGTCAACACTTGGGGTTCCGGCGCAGCGATCTCCGCACGTTGGTCGGATGCGGCGCCGCGGCGGCGATCGCGGCCGCGTTCAATGCGCCGCTCGCCGGCGCCTTCTATGCCTTCGAGCTGGTGATCGGAAGCTATTCGCCGTTGGTGCTGGCGCCCGTCGCCATCGCTGCGCTCGCGGGAACGCTCATGGTGCGTGCGATTTCCGGCGAGGAAGCGATCTTCGGGCTCGATGCGCAGGTTCATATCGCGGGGACGGACTACGCGCTGTTCGCCGGAGTGGGCGTGCTCGCGGCCGGAATCGCGATCGGCACCATGGTGGCGGTGACCAGGGTCGAGCGATTCCTCCGCCGGCAGCACCTGCCGCTCTGGCTGCGCCCGACGATCGGCGGTGTTGCCGTCGGGCTTGTCGCAACGATCTATCCGCAGGTGCTGGGTAGCGGCCACGGCGCTATCCAGCAGGTTCTCGAACATGGCTTGCCGTGGAGCATCCTGGTCGGGCTGATCGCGGCCAAGGCGCTGGCATCGGCAATCTCCGTCGGCGCCGGGTTCCGCGGTGGGCTCTTCAGCTCGTCGCTTCTTCTCGGTGCCGTTTTCGGCGGCGCCGTCGTGGTCGGGCTGCAGTTCGCGCTGCTGCAGGTCGGTTTCGCGGAGATCGACCTGGACCGTACCGCCTATACGCTGGTCGGCATGAGCTCGGTGGCCGCCGGCGTCGTCGGCGCGCCGCTCACCATGATCTTCCTGGTGCTCGAGCTTACTGGGAGTTTCCTGGCGACCCTCGGCGTCATGGTGGGCGTCATCATCGCGTCTCTCGTGGTGCGGCTTACCTTCGGCTACTCCTTCGCGACCTGGCGCTTCCACGTGCGAGGCGTCCCGATCAGAGGCGCTTACGACATCGGCTGGCTCGCCGATCTGACGGTCGGCAAGCTGATGCGACGCGACGCTCAGACGATCTCCAGGAATACGACGGTCGGCGACTTCCGGGAGCGTTTTCCGCTCGGCGCCGCGACGAGCGTCTTCCTGGTCGATGACGAGGACCGCTATGCCGGAACCGTCGCGACCGCCGACGTCCACAATTCCGATCTAGACGACAAGCTCGACCGGCCTTTGCACGAGGCGCTGCAAATCCCGACGGACCAGTTCCTGCTGCCGGGACAGAACGTTCGCGTCGCGCTTGCTCGGTTTCTCGGCGCCGCAACCGAGACGCTCGCCGTTCTCGACGGTGCCCGCACGCTCCGCGTCGTGGGCTTCCTGACCGAAGGCTACGCGCTCCGCCGCTACAACCAGGAGCTCGAGCGCTCGCGTGCCGAAGACCTCGGCGATCGCACATTGTTCGGGCCGGGCTAGACATGGAAAGCCAGGGTCCACCTGCCGTATCGACGCCACCGGAGCGCTTGCGTGACGTGCGCGTCGAAGGGCGGCGGCGGCGATTGAACCGTGTTCTGACCGCGGTGCTGCTCGGCTGCGTGCTCGCCGCCTTCACCCTGGGCGCGCTCGACCAGCGGGTCATCGCGGAGGACCGGAACGACGTGCTGCCGGTGCCGCTCGAGGCGGTGCTGCTGGGCGCATTCTTCGCCGTCGGCTCCTTGCCTGTGGCTTGGTCGATCATCGGCCGAATCATGCTGCCGGTGCCGACCTTCTTCCTCTATTTCACGGTGCTCATCGGGAAGAGCCCACCGCTCCCCTACTATGCGGCCTTCGCGGTGGCGGCAATATATTCCGGGGCGCTCACGGCGCTCGCCCGCCAGCTCGCCGACCGGCCGGACCGACCCGCGCTCGGATCGCGCCATCCGGGAGCGGGTCACTCGTGAAAAGTTGATCCGACGAGATCACCTGCGCCCGGCGTTGGGTGATATCTAGGACGACCAGCACGGAACGGGCGTGCCGTGCGATTTCTCGGAGTGACGACGATGCTGAACCACGGCACCGCGACGATGCTCGCGCACTACAAATCCTGGGCCGACGAGGTGATCTTCGACGGCGTCGCGGCGCTGCCGCCGGGCGAGGCGGAGAGGGAGCGCCGCACGCTCTTCAAATCGATGATCGGGACGTTGAACCATATCTACGTCGTAGATCTCATCTGGCGGGCGCATCTCGAGCAACGCGAGCATGGGTTGGCGGCCCGCAACGTCGTCCTCCATTCCGAGCTGGCGGCGCTGCGCACAGCGCAGCAGAGGATGAACGACTGGCTGATCACCTGGGCGGCGGCGCAGACCGATGCGACGATGGGCGAGGGCGTCGATTTCAAGTTCGTCTCGGGAAAGCCGGCGACGATGACGCGCGGCGAGATCTTCCTGCATCTCGTGACCCACGCCGCCTATCACCGCGGCTGGGTCAGCGATATGTTCTTCGACGTGCCGGCGCGGCCGCCGCAATCCGATCTGTCGGTCTTCCTCACCGAAGCGCCGCAGGATTGGCGTCGGTCGGCGCCGTAACGATCGACGCGTCGATCGAGCGAAGACGGCAATTCCTGCGCAACGCCGATACGAACTCAGCCGTCTCATCGACGTTTAATATCGTGGCAGCCGGCGGTCGCACGATCGTTGGAGCTTTCCGCTGCTCGCGCGTTTACGGCGAATTCCGTCCGAGGTCTGCAGGGGTGATGGCGCATTGAGATCCCCGGAAACGAGCGTTCCAGGCATTGAGGATGATCCGGCGGCGAGAGCGCGCCGTCATCGCGAGATTCTCGCGGACTTCGGATTGCAGGCGGTCCAGGGTCGCGACATCGGCGAGCTGATCGATGCCGGAGCGGCGAGCGTTGCCGAAGGGTTGAGCGTCGAGCGCTCGAAAGTGCTTGTCTACCGTCCCGCTCACGACGATCTCCTCGTCGAGGCCGGCGTCGGCTGGGATCCCGGCGTCGTCGGCCATGCGACTCTCAGCTCCGGAATGGAATCGCCGCCGGGCCGTGCGTACCGCACCGGGGAGGCTGTCTTCATCGAGTGCATCTTCGACGAGTCGGACTTCGTCTACTCGGAGCTGCTGCGCTCGCACGCGATCGTGTCGCTGGTCAACGTGCCGATCAAGGCCGGCGACTTCACCTATGGGGTGCTCGAGGTCGATAGCGCCGTGCGGCGGCGTTTCTCGGACGACGACCGCAATTTCCTGATCAGCTTCGCCAATTTTGTCGCCGCGGCGGTGCAAAGCCGGCAGCAACAGGCGGCGCTCGCGACCGCGGCCCGGCAGCGCGAGGCATTGCTGAAGGAGTTGCGCTCCTCTGAGGAGGTCTTCCAGAAGGCGAGCCTGGCGAAGGGCAGGTTGCTCGCGGCGGCCGGCCACGACCTCAAGCAGCCGCTTCAGGTCATCCGGGCGTCATTGGAGATGGTCGCGCCTTATGTCTCGCCGGCGCGCCACCGGCGGCATCTCGACCGCATGGAGCGTGCCGTCGGAAAGCTGGATCATGCCCTCGACCGCCTGATCTACGCCTCGCACATCGAATCGGGCGAGGTGAAGCCGCGAATCGTCGCCTTTCCGATCGGACGACTGCTCGGCACGCTCGCCGACGGATTCGTGCCTTTGGCGAAGGAGAAGGAGCTCGATTTCCGCGTCGTGACGAGCGGCGTCTCGGTGGTCAGCGATCCCGACCTGCTCGATTCGATCGTGCAGAACCTCGTCTCGAACGCCATCAAGTACACCGACCACGGCCGCGTTCTCGTCGGCTGTCGTCGACGCGGCGGTGCGCTGTCGGTCGAGGTCCATGATACCGGGATCGGGATACCGATGGAGTCGATCGATACGATCTTCGAGGAGTTCCGCCAGATGCATTCGGAACGCGAGGGCATCGGCCTCGGATTGTCGATCGTGAAGCGGACGGCCGATCTGCTGAACCATCGCGTGACGGTCAATAGCGTCGTCGGTGCCGGGTCCTGCTTTCAGATCGACCTTCCGGTCGCGCCGCAGCAGACCTGACCCGGGGGCCGGGTCAGGTGCCGTCGCGCGTCAGTCGACGCCTTCGACGATCCGCAGGTCGCGCTCGGCGGCGTTGCCGAGGGCTTTGAGCGCCGCCTGATAGCCGGGACTGTCGTGGGTCTCGATCGCCTTCGCGACGCTCGGGAACTCGATGATCACCGTGCGCTGGTTGAGCCCGGCCTCGTAGATCTTCTCGGGCATGCCGCGCGCCAGGAAGCGGCCGCCGCCCGCCTGGATCGCCGGCGCCGCCAACTTGGCGTACTCGGCGAGCGCATCGGGATTCTTAATCGAGCGGTAGGCGGACAGCCAATACCCTTTAGCCATTTCTCTCCCTTTCCTTCATCGGACATCGGCGCGAGCCTATCGCCGCCGGCACTGCGTGACAAGGCGATCGGTCGCGTGGCGTCGGCGCTTATTCGTGTCGCGCCGCGGCCGTCGCGATAGCCCTATCGAAGACGCCCAGGATCGCGTCGTGACCGGCGTGATCGTTCATCGTCTCGATCGCGTCGAAGCCGCGCTGCCGCACGATCTCGGCGACGAGACGCTGCGCGGCCGTGCCGGCCGCGGGATAGTTCAACAGCGACGAGGCCGCCCGCAGCGCGCCGACGGCGCAGCGCTGGCCGCCGCCGGTCTGATAGGCGCCGCTCACCCAATCCTCGCGCTGCTCGATCAGGCCGCGCGCCTCCTCGAGGACGCGCAGCAGCGCCTCCGGCATCGTCGTCGGCGGCGGCAGCAGGAGGAGGGCGCGCAGCACTGCGATGCTGGCTGCGCGCCAGCCGCGCCGCGGTTGCGGCGGTTCGAAACGGTGACGAAGGAATTCTGTGCCGTCGAAGGGCATGGCTCGGCTCCGTGCGCTGCGCGTCTTTTCGGCCGATCGGCATTCTGCCCGATCCCGAAGCAATGCGCACGGAGGACGTTCGCGCGGTGCTTGCACAATCTCTTGCCGAAGCCTCGCGCCGGACGCAGACTGGTCAACGCAACGGTCGCGGAGCGCGAAGATTTTCAAAAAGCCGATCGGCCCCTCGCGACGATCGAATCTCCGTCCGGCGGCGCGCATGGCAGTGCCGCGCCTGCGCCGCCTGCGCCGCCATTTGATCCGGCAATACGGCAGGGACCACGCGTTGCTCGTCGCCTGCGATGCGCCGCACTTCGGCTCCTCGGTCTTCGTCGTCGACCACCGCGTCGCGGGACGCCAGTTCCGCTCGCTCGCCTCGCTCGGCAGGCACGGAAGGACCTACGACCAGTCGTCGATGGATATCGGCCGTCCGGCCTACCTCGTCTTCCCGTACGAGAGCTTCATGGCGGCCGCCTTCGGGCTGGCGTCGTCGCGCCGCTCGGCGCTGTTGCTCGGCCTCGGTGGCGGCGCCATGTGCCGCCACCTTGCCGCGCTGCTGCCGGGCTGCGCCCTGACGATCGTCGAGATCGATCCCGTGGTCGTCGGGCTGACGCGGCGCTATTTCGGCGTCGCGCAACGCGTCGTCGTCGCCGACGCCGACGGGTTCATGGCGCGGAACCGCCGGAAATACGACGTCGTCCTGATCGATCTCTACGACGGTCGCGGCTTCGCAGACGTCGCCGCCGGCTTCTGGCGAAACTGCATCGCTTCGCTGGCCCCCGGCGGCTGCCTCGCCGTCAACTGGGCCGATTTCGCGCGTCACCGGCATCTCGAGCGCTATGCCGCCGAGCTCGCGTCGTTCGGCTTCCCGCCGGTCTTCCTCGCGCCGCCGTCGCTGGCGGATAATCTGGTCCAGCTCGTTCCGACCGGACCGGGGACGGCCGAGAGCGACGTCCGGGCACTCGCCAAGGACTTCTGCCGCGAGATCGGCGCGAATAGCGAGGTCTTGAACGATTGCCTCGTGAGCCGCGACTATCCGCGCGTGGCGGCGGCAGGGTGGTGATGCGCTTCCTCGGCGTCGGCGCCTCCTGCGACCTCGGCGCCCTGTATCTCCGGCTCATCGCTGCCGGGCACGCGGTCAAGGTCGAGATCTCCTATCCGTCCTGCCACGGCACCCTCGCCGGCATGGTCGAGCGCATCGCGGATTGGCGGCAGGAGCTGGGCTGGGTCAGGGAGGCCGGGCGCGACGGCATCATCCTCTTCGAGCATGTCGACGATCGCCACGGCTCGCTGCAGGACCAGTTGCGCCGCGACGGCTACAACGTCATCGGCGGCAGCGAATTCGGCGACCGGCTGGAGAACGATCGCGCCTATGCGCAATCGATGCTCGCCGGGCTGGGGCTCGAGACCTGCCGCATCCACGAGTTCGCGACGGCGCGGGAGGCGCTCGCCTTCCTCGACGCCAATCCCGCGCGCTACGTCCTCAAGTTCAACGGCCAGGGCTTCGCCTCCTCCGACAATTACGTCGGCCGCCTCGCCGACGGACGCGATCTCCGCGCCGTCCTCGTCGCGCGACTCAAACGCGCGTCGGTTCTGCCCGCCGGCCTCGTGCTGATGGAGCATGTCGACGGGATCGAGATGGGAGTCGGCGCCTATTTCGACGGCACGAAGTTCCTCTTGCCGGCTTGCCTCGACTGGGAGCACAAGCGGTTCTTCGCGGGCGACCTCGGCGAGCTGACCGGCGAGATGGGGACGGTCGTCACCTATCGGCGCACCCAGAATTTCTTCGAGCGCACCCTCGGCCGCATGGCGCCGCTGCTGCGCAAGCATCGCTATTGCGGCTACATCAACCTCAACACCATCGTCAACGGGCGCGGCATCTGGCCGCTCGAATTCACCTGCCGCTTCGGCTACCCCGGCTTCGCCGTGCTCGATCCCTTGCAGGCGACCGGCTGGGCCGAGCTGTTCCACGGCATGGCGAATCGTTCGCTCGGCGCGCTCGCGACGCATCCCGGTTTCTGCGTCGGCGTCGTCCTGACGACGCCGCCCTTTCCGTATTCGCGCAAGGAGGTCGCCGAGCCGGTCGGCATGCCGGTGTTGTTCGACGGCCAGCTCGACGCCGCGGATCGCGCCAATCTCCATTTCGGCGAGGTCGGGAAACAGGACGGGCAGCTGGTGACCAGCGGCCTCTATGGCTGGACGATGGTGGTCACCGGCTGCGGCGCGACCATGGTCGCGGCGCAGCGCGAGGCCTATCGTCTCGCCGACCGCGTCTTCGTGCCCAGCCTGCGCTATCGCCGCGACATCGGCGACCGGCTGATCGGCGGCGATTACGCGCGGGTCGAGGCGCTCGGCCTACTCGATCCGCCATGACGGGCGGGCTGACGCGGTCGGAGGCGGCGCTCCTCCGGCTCGGGCGCCTGCTGCGCGACGCCGGATATCGCTTCGTGACGCCGACGCCGGAGACGCATCGCCGCGTCAACGCGCGTCCGGGGTCGGCGCTTGCGACCGACCTCGCCGGCGTCTTCGGCTGGAGCCGGAATTTCGCGCGTGACCTGTTGCGGCCCGAGCTGCTCGCTGCAATGCGCGACGCGGATGCGCTCGAAGAGATCGGCGCGCTCTGCCAGAGTAAAGTGCGCTTCTCGTCGCTCGGCTCGAACCTCGTCGTTCACTCGCAGTACCCGACGGTCGAAGAAGATGCCGTCTTCTTCGGGCCCGATACCTACCGCTTCGCCCGCCTCGTCGCCGACGAGCTGGCGCGCCGCGCCGAACGGCCGGTCGCGCTGGCGGTCGATATCGGATGCGGCAGCGGCGCCGGCGGTATCGTCGCGGCGCAGGCGCTCGCCGCGAAACCCGGCCGCCTCGTCCTCGCCGACATCAGCGGCCGGGCGCTTTCCTTCGCGCGGGTCAATGCCGCGCTCAACGAGATCGCGGCCGAGACGGCGGTCAGCGACGTGCTGCATTCGGTCGACGGCCAGCCCGACCTCATCATCGCGAACCCGCCCTATCTCGTCGACGCCGGGCAGCGGCTCTATCGCAACGGCGGCGGCACGCTCGGATTCGACCTGTCGCTGCACATCCTACGCGACTCGGTCGACCGGCTGCGTCCGGGCGGAGCCCTCGTTCTCTACACAGGATCGGCAATCATCGCCGGTCGCGACCTGTTCCACGAGGCGGCGGCGCGCTTCCTGGCGACGCGCGAGGCGACGTGGCACTATCGCGAGATCGACCCCGACGTCTTCGGTGAGGAACTCGACTCCCCGGCTTATTTGACGGCCGATCGGATCGCTGTCGTCGCCCTCGTTGTTACCAAATGACGGCCGACGCGCTGCACGCGTCGCGAATGACAGGGAGCGTTGATGAAACCGGGAGTGAGGCGGCGACACGCTGAGTCCATTCCGCTGGACGCATTCGAGCGTTGGGACAGGCTGGAATTCCATCAGGCGCTGGCGCGCTTCAATCACGACCGTTTCAGCGCGACCTATCCCGGTGCGAGCTGGCGCGAGGATATCGCGCGCGAGACTGCGTTCCGCCTCGCCGAAGGTGCCTGGGTCGAGAGCGAGCGAGCGGTGCTCGCCGAGCGGCTGGCCGAGGTTCCGACCGAGCCCAATGCCTTCGTCGCCTGGTTCGAGGCGCTCAAGGACAGCGGACCCGGTCAGGGCGATCCGCTGTTCGATTTCCTGGCGACGCGCGCCGACCGCGACGAGATGCGCTGGTTCGTCGAGCAGGAGATGGCTGGGGAGGCCGGCTTCGACGATCTCGTCGCCTTGACCCAGGTCAAGATGCCGATCCAGGCGAAGCTCGAGCTGGCGCGCAACTACTGGGACGAGATGGGGCGCGGCAACGCCGCCGGGATGCACGGTCCTATGCTCGAGCGGATCGGCGCTGCATTAGAGGCGCGCGGCTGCATCGATACGACGGTGTGGGAATCGCTGGCGCTTGCCAACATGATGCTGGCCCTCGCCGGCAGCCGCCGCTACGCCTATCAGTCGATCGGCGCGCTCGGCGTTATCGAGATGACCGCGCCGGGCCGCGTCGTGCGCGTCGACCGCGGCCTCGCCCGGCTCGGCATCGCCTCGCGCGCCCGGCAATATTACAAGATCCACGCGACGCTCGACCGCAAGCACTCGGCGAGCTGGAACCGCGAGGTGATCGCCTCTCTCGTCGCCACCGATCCGGCGAATGCGCGGGCCATCGCCGAAGGTGCGCTACTGCGTCTCACGTGCGGCGCACGCAGCTACGAGCGCTATCGAAAGGAGCTCAGGGTGGCGGATCGAACCGGACGCCGTCGTCGCCCGCTCGCTGCCGCTGCCGCGGCGGCCTCGCCCGCCTGATCGATTTCACAGGGGGCAGCGGAAATGCGTGCTCACCCCAAATTCACAATCGGGCTGATCTCCGACACCCACGGTCTGCTGCGTCCCGCGGCGATGGATGCGTTACGCGGCAGCGATCTTATCATCCATGCCGGAGACGTCGGCGATCCGCAGGTTCTGACGGGATTGTCCGGCCTCGCGCCGGTCACGGCCGTGCGCGGCAATGTGGATCACGGACCCTGGGCGTCCTCGCTTCCCGAGACGGCGGTGCTGGAGCTCGGCGATGTCGCCATCTACGTCATTCATAACCTTGCCGAGCTCGCTCTCGACCCCACGGCCGCCGGCTTCCACGCGGTCGTATCCGGTCATTCTCATCACCCGGGCTCTCGCGAGGCGGATGGCGTGCTGTTCGTCAACCCGGGAAGCGCCGGCCCCCGTCGCTTCCGGCTGCCGATCTGTCTCGGAAAGCTTTACGTCACCGGAACCGAGGTTACGGCCGAGCTGATCGAGCTCAAGGCCTGACGGGGCTGCTCTATAAAGAAGCCGTAGTATAGGAGCACTTTTTTCTTGGTCAGAAGGCAACAAATTTTGGCCAATATTATTGACCTTTAACCTCGCTTGCGATTCGTGTTTCGCCATTTTCAAAACGAGCCTACGCTAAGCTTGGAGGCGGGATCCATCGAACGAGGGAGATCCAGGATGGCCTACCATCTCGAAGGGCGCTTGCTCGAGGTTTGCGATTGTCGCGTTCTATGCCCGTGCTGGATCGGCGAAGATCCCGACAACGGCACTTGCGACAGTGTTCTGGCATACCGCTTCGATGCGGGCCGGATCGACGGCGTGGACGTGACGGGGCGCACGATCGCTCTGGTCGCGCATATTCCCGGCAACATCCTCGCCGGCAATTTCCGGGTGGCCGTCTATGTCGACGACAAGGCGTCTGACGAGCAGCAACAGGCGCTCGTCGATCTCTATTCCGGCAAACTCGGCGGGCCGGTGGCGGAGCTTGCCAAGTTGGTCGGCGAAGTCGTCTCGGTCGAGCGAACCTCCATCACTTTCGATGTGCAAGGAGGGCGCGGCACGCTCCGCGTCGGGGAGGTCAGCTATGCCGAGCTCGAACCCTACGTAGGCGCGGATGGATCGACCACGACGCTGAGCAATACGATCTTCTCCACCGTGCCGGGCGCGCCGGTTTTCGTCGGCAAGGCGACGCGCTACTGGTCGAAGCACGCCGCGCTCGGCCACGACCTCGACCTGACGGGACACAATGCGCTGCAGAGTACCTTCGTCTTCGATTGCTGACAGGATCTGCTGAGGCGGGCCGACTCCGATGCAGGGCGCGCGCACGGTGCGGTGGTTCGTGCCGATCACGGGTCTGCTGATCGGTACCGCCTGGGCCGCGCTCTGGATGTGGGAGCAGAGTCCTTACGGCCGCTACCTCGACCACGGGCGCTGGACGGAGATCGGCTTTGCCGCCAGCATTTGCCGTGTGGTGCCCGCCGGCGACCTGCTCTTGCCGGGTTTCCTCTATGTCGGCGGCTGGCTGCTGATGTCGGCGGCGATGATGCTGCCGACGGCCCTGCCGCTGCTCCACTTGTTCGATCGCCTCACCGCAGCGCGGCCCAATCGTCTGGCCCTTGTTGGCCTGCTGATCATGGGATATTTGCTCGTCTGGGCAAGCTTCGGCGTGGTAGTGCATCTCCTTGACGCGGCTCTCCAGGCGGCGGTCGGGCCGTCCGGCTGGCTGCCCCTTCATGGTTGGCTGCTGGGTGCGATCGTGCTGGCGATTGCCGGCGTGTTCCAGTTCAGCCGGCTGAAATACCATTGCCTCGATAAGTGCCGCACGCCGTTCAGCTTCATCGCCCAGCACTGGAGCGGCCCGACGCCGCGCCTGAGCGCGTTTCGGCTCGGTCTGCATCATGGCATGTTCTGCGTCGGCTGCTGCTGGGCGATCATGCTGCTGATGTTCGTGGTCGGCACGGGCAATGTCGGCTGGATGCTGATCCTCGGCGCCATCATGGCGCTCGAGAAGAATGCGCCCTGGGGCCGGCGGCTGAGCCATCCCCTCGGCCTCGCTCTGTTGGCCTGGGCCGGTGCGATCATCGCGGGCAATATGTCCGTCTGACCCTCGATCCGATCCGGCAGCGCGCACCGTGCGAGTTGACGGGTCAGATAATTCGATTATATTGGAAATATGGAAAAGATATCCGCGATCACCGCGCTGGCCGCGCTCGCCCAGGGGTCTCGGCTCGATATCTTCCGTCTGCTCGTGCAGGCCGGACCCGAAGGATTGCCAGCCGGACGGATCGGCGAGCGTCTCGGGCTGCCCGCGGCGACGCTGTCGTTCCACCTCAGCCAGCTGAAGCAGGCCGGCCTCGTCACCTTTCGGCGGGAAGGGCGGTCGCTGATCTACGCCGCCGAATACGCTGTGATGAACGGCCTGCTGGCCTATCTGACGGAGAATTGCTGCGAGGGCGATGCTTCCGCCTGCGGCGTCGCTGTCTGCGATCCCATCGGCATCAGCGACCCAAGGACAAGGAGCGCCCGTCCATGAAACGCCTGCACGTCCACGTATCCGTCGAGGACATCGCCCGCTCCGTCCGCTTCTACAGCACGCTGTTCGCCGCCGAGCCTGCCGTCCTCAAGCCGGACTATGCGAAGTGGATGCTCGAGGATCCGCGCGTCAACTTCGCGATCTCGACGCGCAGCGGTCAGACCGGCCTCGATCATCTCGGCATCCAGGTCGAGACGCAGGATGAGCTGCACGAGGTCTATGGCCGTCTGCGAGCGGCCGACCGGCCGGTGCTCGAGGAAGGCGCCACGACCTGCTGCTACGCCGAGTCGGAAAAATCGTGGATCACGGATCCGCAAGGCCTGTCGTGGGAGACCTTCCTGACGTCGGGCGAAAGCACGGTCTACGGCGACAGCGTCGACCTCGGGCCGATCCGCACCGCCGCGGCGGCCTGCTGCACGCCCACGGCCGAGGCGGCGCCCGAGGCCGGCGCCTGCTGCTCGCCCAAGCAGGGAGCCGCGGCGTGACGGAGCGGGTCTACAACGTCCTCTTCCTCTGCACCGGCAATTCCGCCCGCAGCATCCTCGCCGAATCCCTGATGAACCATTGGGGGCAGGGACGCTTCCGCGGCTTCAGCGCCGGCAGCTTCCCCAAGGGCGCGGTGCATCCTTGCGCCTTGGACCTCCTGCAGTCGCTCGGCCTTCCGAGGGAAGGCTTGCGCAGCAAGAGCTGGGACGAATTCGCCAAGCCCGGCGCCCCGATCATGGATTTCGTCGTCACCGTCTGCGATCAGGCGGCGGGCGAAATCTGTCCGCTGTGGCCCGGTCATCCGGTGACGGCGCATTGGGGCATGCCCGACCCGGCCGCGGTCGAGAACCCCAGGAATGCGCAGCGCCAGGCGTTTCGCGATACGCTTCGCGCGCTGGAGAGCCGGATCAAGCTCTTCCTCGCGCTGCCGATCGCCGGGCTCGACGGCATGTCGCTGGCGCGTCGGGTGGAGGCGATCGGTCGGAGCGACGCCGATGCCGAAGCGGGGCAGGGGGCGTGAGCGACGCCGCAATCGTCGCTTCCGGCAAGGCGCCATCGATGGGCGTCTTCGAGCGATACCTCACGCTCTGGGTGGCGCTGTGCATCGTCGTCGGCATTGCGCTCGGCGAGGCGGCGCCCGGTCCGTTCCGCGCGCTGGGTGCGGCGACCGTTGCGGAGGTCAATCTGCCGCTCGCCGTGCTGGTCTGGCTGATGATCGTGCCGATGCTGCTGAAGATCGATCTCGCCGCCCTGGCGCAGGTACGAAGCCACTGGCGCGGCATCGCGACGACGGTCGGCGTCAACTGGCTGGTCAAGCCGTTCTCGATGGCGCTGCTCGGCTGGCTGTTCATCGACCATCTGTTCCGGCCGCTCCTGCCCCAGGGTCAGATCGACTCCTATGTCGCCGGGCTGATCCTGCTGGCGGCGGCGCCTTGTACGGCGATGGTCTTCGTCTGGTCGAACCTCGTCGACGGCGAGCCGCATTTCACCCTGTCGCAGGTCGCGCTCAACGACACGATCATGATCGTCGCCTTTGCGCCGCTCGTGGCGCTGCTGCTCGGCCTATCCTCGATCACCGTGCCGTGGCAGACGCTGATCCTCTCGGTCGTCCTCTACATCGTCGTGCCGGTGATCGTCGCGCAGGTCTGGCGCCGCATCGTGCTGACGCGTGGCGGCGCGGCGGCGCTCGGCCGCACGCTCCGCGTGCTGGCACCGTTGTCCCTTGCGGCGCTGCTGCTGACGCTCGTGCTGCTGTTCGGCCTGCAGGGCGAGCAGATCATGCGCCAGCCGCTCGTCATCGCGCTCCTGGCCTTGCCGATCCTGATCCAGGTCTATCTCAACGCCGGCATTGCCTATTGGCTCAATCGATGCCTCGGCGTCGAATGGTGCGTCGCCGGACCCTCGGCCCTGATCGGCGCCAGCAACTTCTTCGAATTGGCCGTGGCGACGGCGATCGCCCTATTCGGCTTCCAGTCGGGCGCGGCGCTCGCGACGGTTGTCGGCGTGCTGGTAGAGGTGCCGGTGATGCTATCGGTCGTCCACCTCCTGCGGCGCTCGCGCGGCTGGTATGAGCGGGGGCGGCTCGCTTGAGCAGCGATCAGCGCCGGATCAGCTCCAGCGGCTCGCGACGTCGCCGTTCCCAGCCGGATCGCTCAAGATCCGGCGTGTCGCCCTCGGCTTCGGGATAACCGAGGCAGAAATAGCCGATGAATTTCCAACTCGCGGGCACGTCGAGAATTTCGGCGACCCGGCTCGGGTCGAGGATCGACACCCAGCCCATGCCGATGCCCTCGGCGCGCGCGGTCAGCCAGATCGTGTGGACGGCGGTCACCGCCGAATATTCGACCATCTCCGGCATGGTGCGGCGGCCGAGCCCGCGTCCCTGATTGGTCGCTCGGTCGGCAAAGACCGCGAGGTGGCAGGGGGCCTCGGCGAGGCCGGCGAGCTTGAGGCTCGCGTAGCGCGCGCTGCGATCGGGCGTTTGCATCGCGAGCGCCTCAGCATTACAGAGTTCGAAGTTCTGCCGGATCGCCGCGCGCCGAGCCGGGTCGTCGACAGCGACGAAGCGCCAGGGCTCGCTCAGCCCGACCGATGGGGCCAGGCTCGCCGTTTCGACCAGGTGCTCCAAGGTTCCGGCCGGGAGCGGCTGGCTTTGGAAGCGCCGCACATCGCGGCGCCATATGAGCAGCTCACGTAAGCGAGCTTTGAATTCGCTGTCGAACGAGGGTTGAGAATTCATACCGCCCTCCGGGGCCGGGGAGATCGGGGACCGCTCCCGGCTTCGGTTGCTCGCGATTTCGAAGCCTGAGGCGCCTTGCCACGGGATGCCTGAGGTGTCAGAGTTTCCCTTTTGTTCTTTGACATAGTAAACCCGTTTACACGCCCAGGAGCGGCGCCGCGCTGGCGACTTGCCCTGCAGAAGTTGTCGCTCACAAATCTTCCTGCGCACCTGCATTCGACCTGCATCCGCGCGTCGACCCACAATACATTAACAGAAGACGCTCGCTGCCGGCGGCATCGTCGAGCAGGGCCCCGACCGAGCGCGTCCTTTCGCCCCGGAGGCCGCCTATACGCGCGAGCTCCTGGCCGCGATCCCGCATCCGCCGGTCTGACGGCCGGGGCGGATCGCCTATTTCGTGACGATGATCCGGATCTTCCTGGATACCAGCGGCGGATCGAACGGAACGTGGTTCGCGTCGCCGAGCACGAGCTGCAGCGTGTGCGGACCCGGCGGCAGCTCGATCGTCGTCTCGGTCTGGCCGGCCCCGAAATGCAGATGGTTCTTGTCCGACGGGATCGTATCGTTGGGATCAAGCGGCTCGCTGACGTCGATCAAAAGGTGGTGATGCCCGCTGTTCGGGTAGGTATCGCCGGCGTGGGTTACGCCCATTGCCTTGAGGCCGAAGCGAACCGTGACCGGTGATCTCACCTTCTGGCCGTCGCGCAGAGTGATGAAATAGAGCACGGCGCCCTTGCCCGCGGGTGTCGGCCCGGCGAAGGCTCGCAGCGGCAGGGACACGGCAGTAGCGGCGAGCAACACGCGACGCGAGATCATGATACCTCCTGGTTAGTCCGAGCGTGCGACGCGGAACCCATGCGTCACGTAGCGCACGGAGGTATCATATGGGCCGCGGGCGGACGGTCTCAAATAACTCGGGTCGTTCTTCCATGAGCCGCCCCGCAGGACATGCGCCGAGCAATCGCCGTCCGTCCAGGCCGAGGCGTCGAGGGGCGCCCCGCTATAGTCCTTATGCCAGCAGTCCGCGACCCATTGCTCGACGCCGCCGCCCATGTCGTAGAGGCCGAAGGGATTGGCGGCAAATTGGCCGACCTTGGCCGGCTGATGCGAGTCATAGGGCTCGCCGCAGCCCTTGCAGTTCGCGACGCCGGTCTTGAGCTGGTTGCCCCACCACCATTTCGTCTCCGTCCCGCCGCGCGCGGCATATTCCCATTCGGCTTCGGTCGGCAGCCGGTAGTTCCGGTTCGTCGCCTTCGACAGCCACCGGACATAATTTTGCGCATCGTTCCAGCTGACGTTCGTCACCGGGGTTGCGGGATCGCCGGTGGCGGCGGGAGAGCAGGCTTTCGCGGCGACGCAATCGTTCCACTGCGCGACCGTCACAGGGTATTTGCCGATCTCCAACGGCGGTACGGTGATGCGGCGTATCGGCTTCTCCGAGGAGTCTTCGTTGCTGCCCAGCGCGACGGCGCCGCCCTTGAGAGCGACCAGCTCGGGCTCCGCGATCGGCGGTGTCGTCGATGCGGGCGCGGGCGCCGTAGCGACGGGGCCGGAAATATTTTTGGACGGGACGGGGGCCGATGGCGCCGGTGCGGTCGCCTCCTCTTGCGGCGCATGCAACGGCCAGAAATACCACGCGCCGCCGGCTCCGGCGCAAACGACGACCGCCGCGACGGCGGCAGCTATGCCGCGGGAGCGATGCGCACGTTTGACCGCCGCCAGATCCGGCAGCACGCGATAGATCGGCACCGGATCGGTGATGTTCTTGACCTTGCGGTCGCCCATCGACTGGTAGCCGCAGACCAGCTTGTTCTTGATCTGCTCGTAGACCCCACCGGAGATGTTGATGCCGCCCGGTTCGGCGATCGACTCGAGCCGCGCCGCAATATTGACGCCGTCGCCGTAGACGTCGCCGTCGTCGTCGATAATGATGTCGCCGAGATTCACGCCGACGCGGAAGAGGATCCACTGAGCGCGCGGCAGGGTGGCGTTGCGCCCGACCATGCTCTGCTGGATGACGATGGCGCAGCGGACGGCTTCGACCGGACTGTCGAAGACGACCAGGGCGCCGTCGCCGGTGTTCTTGATCAGGCGGCCGTTGTATTCCGCGATGGTCGGATCGATGAGCTCGCGGCGAATGCGCTTGAGCCGCGCGAGTGTACCTTCCTCGTCGATGCCCATCAGGCGACTGTAGCCGCAGACGTCGGCGGCGAGCACAGCCGCGAGGCGCCGCTTGCTGTCTCCCGGCGTCGCGGCTGATGGAGCTTGTGTAAAGGAGCGGATCTCGCCAGCCATATCTTACTGTAGCTTCCGCCGATTCTATTGTCGACGATCGATAAGAAGGTGAACTTATACTAAAAGATGAAAAGTTAAACTTTCGATCGTTGAGGACTATTATTTATTGCGTCTAGGTTTAATTACGGGCAAGGGCGCCGCCATCAAACCTCGGGCGCCGCGACCTGCTGCGTCAGCGGCATCTCGCGATGCTCGCTGGCCGATGCGACGATCGCGAGACAGACTTCCAGCGTGGCCTTGCCCCAGCGACCGTCGGGAAAGACATCGCGGTCCTGCGCCACCGCGTCGCGCAGCTCGGCCAACTCGGGCGCACATCGCCTCGCCTGCGCGACGGGAATCTCCTCGCAGCCGGTCGCCGAATAAATCGTGAGCCCATCCGGCGATTGCCGGATGACGCCGCGCTCGCAGCTGACGATCGTTAGACCGTAGAACGGCTGGAACTGCTGCGGTGCGGCCTCGCCGCTGCCCTTTTCCGCGGCCGCGCCGGCGTATTTCATCGTCGGGTCGAGCGGGCCCGTTGCCCGGTCGCGGCGGCGGCGCAGCTGCGCCTGCGATGCCTGGTTACCGCCTTCGCCGATGCCCCAGGTCAGCTCGGAGCCGTCGAAATACCCGTAGCCGCTGATGCTGACATTGGCCACGGCGCCGCCGTCGAAGGCGAGAAGGGCGGCGAAATTCCCCTCGGTGTCGAAGCGCGGATCCCATTTGCCGGTGACCGCACGCACGCTGGTCGCCAGGCCGCCGGCAAGATAGCGGTTGATGTCGACGATATGCGGCGCCTGGCGGAAGACGATGCCGCCGCCACGGCTGGTATCGACCTCCTCGGCGAGACGCGGGCGCTCGAGCCAGTCGCTGAACATCATGCTGTTGATCTGGACGACCCTGCCGAGCCGGCCGCTGAGGATGATTTCCCGCATGGCGCGAACCGGCGGATCGAAGATCTTGGAGACGAGCAGGATCCGGACGCCGGACCGTTCGGCGGCGGCGATGATGCGGTCGCATTCCTCGAGCGACAGCGCCATCGGCTTCTCGCAGATGACGTGCTTGCCGGCCTCGGCGGCGGCGACGGCATGGGCGCAATGCAGCGGGTTCGGCGTGCCGACCCAGATCGCGTCGACGAGCGGCGATCGGCACATCGCTTCGACCGTCGCGAAGACGGGCAGGCGATGCTCGGCCGCGAATTGCTCGCGTGCCTCAGGCCGCAAATCCGCCGCCGCCGCGAGCGCGACACCCTCGACGGCGGCGAAGCCGCGAATGATCTGGCGCGAGACCCGCCCCAGCCCGGCGATGCCGACGCGCAGCATCGTCGCTACTTGGCCAGGGCCGGCTCGCCTTGACTGGCGACAGGTTCCGGACGTTCGCGGCTGAACAGCCTGATCAGATCGTCGACGATCGGTGAGAAGCTGATCGCACTGCGGGCGACGAAGACCTTGACGCCGTCGGAATACATGTCCTTGCCCTTTTCGATCGGCAGCTCGATCACCGTGTTGCGCGCCGGGTCGCGGATCACGTTGAGCGGATCCTCGCCACGCTCGGATTTCTCGAGCTCGCGGCGCAGCATCTTGCGGAATAGCGAGACCCCGCGGTCGCTGGCGCCGAGATGCTCGTTCGCCCGGTTGGCGATCGGCCCCTGCGTCACCCAGGCCATGATGTCGCCGGCCTCGATGAAGTCGAGCTTGTACTCGCCCTTGTCGTCGGTGAACGTCGGCTCGTAGACTGGCGGAACCTGCTCCAGCAGATGCTTGGGCACGTCCATGTCCGCCGCCGGGACCCAGGCGTGGTACCACCAGTGCATCGTATGCGTGTCGTCGATGGGCACGCGGATCTGGAAGGTGTTCTGCTTGAACAGCCCGCCGCCGCTGCCGACCGAGAGCAGGTTCGGGAAGACGAGCGGATGGCCGATGCGCCAATCCTCGGAATCCTCCGATTGGCCCTCAAGCAGGCGGCGCTTGACGATACCGTGGGCGAACTCGTCGAAGGCGATCTTGACGTGGTGGCGCGAGATCGCGACCTTTTTGCCCTCGCTCTCGCGGACGAACTCGTAAAGCGCGCCGTGCAGCCACTCGGTGTGCACGGGGTCGACCGAGTTCTCCATGATCTGCAGCCAGTTGCATGGCACCACTGCCTTGCCGATGGCGCGGATCGCGCGATCCCAGACGAAGCCGCTGAAGCGCGGCACGAGCGGCGCGGGCAGGGGACCGAGATAGGCGAAGAGGAGGCCGCCGAGCGCCTCGACCGGATAGGCCGGGGTCAGCACCTTGCCGCGGAGGGCGTTGCTCTCCGGCTCATTCGGCTGCTCGATGCAGAGGCCGGTGCCGTCGAACTTCCAGCCATGATACGGACAGCGTATCCCGTTCTCGGTCGGGATTCCGTAGGCGAGCGAGGCCCCGCGGTGCGGGCAATGCTCGCTGATCAGGCCGAACTTGCCGGTCCGATCCTTGAAGAGCACGAGATCCTCGCCGAGCAGCCGGACCCGCATCGTCCAGCGATCCGCCATCTCGGCGACGCCGGCGACCGGCTGCCAGTACCGGCGCAGCAGATTGCCCATCCGCGTGCCGGGCCCGATGCGCGTCAGCAGGTCGTTTTCTTCCGTCGTCAACATAGGCGGTCCCTCGCTCTGATCTCGATCCTTATTCCGCCATCGTAGCAACGAGGGGCGGCGGCGAACAACCTGCCGGTGTCATTTCGGCGCCAAGGGCACCCCACCGGGCTCGCTCATCCAGGTGAAACGCTTGCCCGGCCCGTCCCAGCGGATCACGACGGCATTGGCCGCGTCGAGACCGCGCTGCGGCACGGCGGCGAAATTATAGATCCCCCAGATGCCGGGATAGTCGGTCAGCCCGTCGATATAGCCGCGCAGCTGCGCCGCGGTCGCGGTCGACCCCAGCTTGCGCAGCCCGTCGACGACGATCATCGCCGCATCCCAGACAGTGGCAGCGTGGTTGTCGACGGGCACGTCGTGACGCTTCAGCGAATCGTACATCGCGTGCTGCGCCTTCTCGACGCGCGGATCGAGCGCGAAAACGCCCTCGTGCTCGACATAGGGGCCGGTCGGGATGAACAGCTGCTTCGGCACGAAGCCGGCGTATTGCACCATTTGGTCGTAGGACATGTTGCCGTTCGTCGTGCCCACCGGAATGTCGAGCCCGGCCTGCACCAGCGCCTTGAAGATGGTTGCGACGGCGGTGCCTGTCGTCCAGGCGATGAAGGCCTGCGGCTTCGCCGAGTGGATGTTCTCGATCTGCGCCGCGACCGAGACGTCGCCGGGGTTGAAGTGCTCGCGCGCGACGACGGTCACGCCGGCATTCTCCGGCAACGCCATATTCGCCTCGATGCCGCGCTCGGCGTCTTGGCCGCTGGCGTCGGTGCTGGTCATCACGGCGATACGGGTCCAGCCGCGCAGACGAAAATAGCGGATGAGCGCCCGTGACAGGTCGAGCGTCGAGACCGAGGCGGAATAGACGTAGGTGCCGGCGGTCGGGTGGATGCCCGGCGAGAAGCAATAGAGCACCGGCCCGTTGGCGACGGCAAGCGGCGCCTCCGCGCTGCACATCGCGGTGATCGCCGAGCCGAGGACGACCGGCGGACGCGTCTCCATGATCTCGTTCATCAGCTGGACGGCGGTTTGCGGGCTGCTCTGGTCGTCGCGGACGACGAAGCGCAGTTTGCTGCCGTTGATGCCGCCGGTGCGGTCGACATAGTCCTGCAAGGCTTCGAGCCCAGCCTTGCCGCCCTTGCCGGTGAAGGAGGCGCTGCCGGTCATCGGGAGGATGATGCGGAGCACGGTCTCGTCGGCGGCGTGGGCCGCCGACGCGCCGCCGAGGACGCCGGCAATGCCGCAGGCGATCAGCAGCTGTCTCAGTATGCAATTGGCGATATTGCCCATCAGTTTCCTCCGATCCCTCCCGTTATCGCGTTGCAAGCTATGGGATTTTTACGAAGGTGCCAAGCTAAAGAGGTGACGCGACTTCATGGGATTCGCATGCGCTCGATGTTCGCCAGTGACTACTTGGTAGTCGAAGGCTATTCATTGATGTCTCAATGAGAGAGGCATCGTTTATCGTTGACCCTTCGGTATTGGGTCCGATAAAGTATGCGAAACGAAGATCGAGGAAGCGCGATGCCGGGGAACCAGCAAAAACACAAATTCATGACGCCGCTGGAGTATCAGGCGCCGGCCGACCTCAAGCGCCGCAGCAAGCTGATCTCGCTCGAGGAAGCCGGCAAGATCATAGCGTCGAAGCAGATCGTGTCGCTCGCCGGGTCGCACTCGGCGGATGCGGCCATGAGCCTGATCCGCGCCGCGATCCGTGCCGGCGCCAAGGACATGACGCTGATCCCGCCGATCACGACCTCGATGGCGGCGGATCTGCCGATCGCCGCCGGCATGCTGAAGAAGCTGTATCTGTCCTATGTCGGTTTCGAGATCTTTGGCATGGCGCCGGCCTTCCGCAAAGCGGCGCAGGAGGGGACCCTCGACATCGTGGAGGCCGACGAGCCGTTCATCCTGCTCGGGACGCAGGCGGCGGCCGGTGGCAAGCCGTTCAATGCGGTGCAGTATCTTTATGACGGCACCGATCACAAGACGCTGAACCCCGAGCTGAAGAAGATCGTCGACCCGTTCACCGGACGTGAGGTCTGGCTCATCCCGCCGCTGCGCTCGGATGTCTTCATCATGCATGCGCAGGCATGCGACCTGTACGGCAATGCGCAATGCTGGGGCGGCACCGGCCAGGAGCGCGACAAGGCCAAGGCGGCCGACATCGTTATCGTCCAGGCCGACGAGATCGTCGGCTCAGAGGTGATCCAGAAGGACCCGTCCAAGACGACCGTGCCAGGCCTCTGGGTCGATCACGTCGTGCATGCGCCGTTCGGTGCGCATCCGACCTTCTCCTCGGCGAGCTACAGCGTCGACGACCAGCATCTCAAGCTCTACATCGACATGGTGCGGGAGGGTCGCGCCCAGGAGTACATCGACAAATACATCCTCGGACCGAAGGACCATTTCGAGTATCTCGAGCTGGTCGGCGGGCTGCGCCGGATGGTCGATCTGCGCACGGCAATCGCAATTCGCAGCTGACGCGCCCCGGGCACTCAATTCGAGATCGGATACGACTCATGGCCGAAGCAGCATTCCCTGGCACCGATGACTATTCGATGGCCGAGCTGATGGCGATCGTTCTCGCGCGAATGGCGGGGGGCGGGGAGGAGACCGTCGCGGGCGGCGGTGCCAACGGCGGCATCCCGCTGGCGGCGAATCGGCTGGCGCAGCTCACTGTCAATCCGAACCTCTGGCTCTTCACTGGAGGCGCCGGCGTCTACAACGGCAAGTTCGACACGCTGCCGCTCGGCACCTGGGATCCGAGCTGCGGGCACGGCGCCGAGTGCAAGATCTATATCGCCGACGTCGTCGACGGCGGCACCAAGGGACTCAATCCGCGGGCGACGCGCATCAAGCGGCTCGGCTCGAGCGGCTTCGGCGGCATCCAGGTCGACAAATACGGCAACGTCAACATGATCGGCATCGGGCCGCATCCCAAGCTGAAGGTGCGCGGGCCGGGCACGGTCGGCACGATCTGGATGGGGTCGCAGTCGCACAACATCATCGTCGAGCATCACAACAAGCGCGTCTTCGTCGACAAGGTCGACTACGTCAGCGGCGCCGGCTGGATGACCGGCGGCAACAGCCGGCACGAGGCGCTCGATGGCCGTGATGGTCCGGAATACGTCTGGTCGTCGATCTGCGTCTGCGACTTCACCGAGGACGACCATCGCATGCGGCTGGCTTCGGTTCATCCCGGGTACACCGTCGCCGACGTCGTTGCCAATACCGGCTTCGAGTTGGTGATCCCCGATGAGGTACCGACGACGACTCCGCCCACCGACTTCGAGCTGAAGGCGCTGCGCACGCAGGTTGACCGCAACGGCGTGCTGCGCAAGCGGCGCCTGACGGTCGGCTGACCGTCATGGTCATCGGCGAGACGCTGGCGCATCAGGCACGGGTCATCCCCGATCGCGAGGCCCTGGTGGTGGGCGAGCGGCGCCTGACCTGGCGCCAGCTTGACGCCGGCGTCAACCGTTTCGCCAACGCGCTGCTGGATCTCGGCGCCAAACATGGCGACCGCGTCCTGCTGCTGCTTGGCAACGGCGTCGAATTCGTGGAGGCCTATTATGGCCTGGCGAAGATCGGTTGCGTCAGCGCGCCGGTGATGCCGCGGTCAGTCCCCTCCGAGGTCGCCTTCATCGCCGAGCGGCTGCGTGCGAAGTTCATCGTCGTCGAGGCCGGTGCGACCCATCTCGTCCGTGAGATCGGCGCGGGCTCGTCGGTTCAGGCGATCGGCGTCGGCGCGGGGCACGGGCTGGCGCTCGACTACGACACGCTGCTCGCCGCGGCCTCGGATGCCCAGCCTCAGGTCGCGGTTTCGCCCGACGATCTGCTCACGGTCAAGTTCACGGGCGGTACGACCGGCGTGCCCAAAGGCTGCGTCCGGACGCATCGCAACTTCATCATGGCCGCGGCGGTGACGCTCGCCGAGATTCCGCTGACCGATGAGGAGTCGGCGCTGATCGCGACGCCGCTCGCTGCCGGCATGGCGATCTCGCAGCTGACGATGCTGATCCTCAAGGGGAGCCGCATCGTGATGATGAAGCGTTTCGAGCCCGGCGAGTATCTCGAGACGCTTGCGCGCGAGCGTCCGACGCTCGGCTATCTGATGGACGTGATGTCGCGGCGGCTTGCGGCGCACCCCGCCTATCACGACACCGACTTTGGCTGCATGCGGCTGCTGCACGGCGTCAATGCGGCCGACGTGCTCTATAAATTCAAGGAGCAGCGGAGCTTCCGCGCCGGCTTTACCTCGGGCTACGCTTCCTCGGAATGCGGCGGGCTCGTCTCCTTCAAGAAGCCGGACTACTACGCTCGGGCGCTGGCCAATCCGAAGCTCGAATATCTGCTCGATTCCGTCGGGCGCGAGGCGCCGCTGTCGCGCATCGAGATCGTCGACGACGATAGGCAACCGGTGCCGGACGGCGAGCTCGGTGAGCTCGCGGTGCGGGGTCCGTCCGTCTTCCAGGGCTATTGGGAGATGCCTGAAGAGACCGCGAAGGTGCTGCGCGGCGGCTGGCTTTTCACTGGCGACGTCGGGTTCAAGGATCGCGAGGGCGACATCTATCTGCGCGGCCGCAAGCGCGAGATGATCAAGTCCGGCGGTCTCAGCGTCTATCCTGCCGAGGTCGAGCCGGTGCTGCTGACCTACTCGAAGATCTCCGAGGTTGCCGTCGTCGGCATTCCGCACCGGGAATGGGGCGAGCAGGTCGTCGCCTGCGTCGTCGCATCGCCGGATTGCAGCGCCGAGGAGGTCATCGCCTGGTGCGACGGCAAGCTCGCCTCGTACAAGCGGCCGAAGGAGGTCGTATTCTTTCCCTCGCTTCCGGTCAGCGAAGCGGGGAAGCTGCTCAAGAAAGAGCTGGTCCGGATATTGGTCGACCGCGTGTCGGGTTGACGCGCGACGTCGATCGGTCAGGCCGGAATTCGAAACGCGGTGGGAGGAATGGGATGACAAAGACGGTCATGACCACGATCGTGCTCGTCGCCGGGCTGCTTGCCGGTGGCCTTGCGCTGCGCGCCGTTCCCGCCTCGGCGACGCCCGCGAGCAACACCCTGACGATCGCCTTCAACATTCCGTTCAGCGGTCTCGATTATTACGCCGGGAGCTACCCGCACACCGAGTTCATCACGCGCATGGTGTTCGACGGGCTGGTCGAATACGACCCGAAGACCCTCTCGGTGAAACCAATCCTGGCAAGATCCTGGGAGCGGGTCGGCGACGACGTCATCGAGTTCACCCTGCGCGACGACGTCAAGTGGCATGACGGACAGCCGTTCAGCGCCGACGACGTCGTCTATACCTTCGACTGGATCACCAATCCGGCGAACGCCAAGATGGTGCGCGAGCAGTGGCTCTGGGCTTGGGTCGATCACGCCGAGAAGATCGGTCCCGGCAAAGTCCGGCTCGTGATGAAGAAGAATTGCCCCTACGATCTGCTGCTGCTCGCCTATACGCCGATCTACCCCGAGCATTACCACCGCGCGCTTGCCGACAAGAAGGAGTTCGGCCGCAAGCCGATCGGGACCGGTCCCTACAAGCTCGCGCAGTACGACGAGGCGAACGGTGTCATCGTCGAGCAGAATCCGGACTACCGCCACGGCGGCGACATCCGCAGGCCGACCAACATCAAGCGCATCAAGATGCGCTACATCGCCGACGACGGGACGCAGGTCGCCGAGCTGCTGACCGGCGGCGTCGAGCTGTTCCGTGACATCCCTGCCGAGCAGGCGATCCAGCTGACCGCCGATCCGCGCTTCGAGGCGACGTTCAACGCCGGCGTCGGACTGACTTACATGTGGTTCGACGCGACCGGTCGGTCAGGCAATGAGGCATTGAAGAATCCCAAGGTGCGTCGCGCTCTGGCGATGTCGGTTGATCGCCACAAGCTCGCCGGCATCCTCGAGGCCGACCGCAAAATCGTGCTGCCCGAGAACATGTGCTGGAAGGAGAGCGTCGCCGGCTGCGACTTCAGCGTGACGATGCCGGAATACGATCCCGCCGCGGCCAAGAAGCTGCTGGCTGAGGCTGGCTACCCCGACGGTTTCGACGTCGAGATCACGAGCTATGTGGGGCGCGTCACGATGATGGCCGAGGCCGTGGCCGGCTATTACAAGGCGATCGGCGTGCGGGCGACGATCGCCTCGGTGACGCTGACGACCTTCCAGCAGAAGGCGGCGTCGGGCAAGATGCAGATGGCGGTGCTCGCCAATAGCCTGAGCGGTATTCCCGATATCAGCCGGCTGATCTCGTTCTTCTTCCAGACCTACGATTATACCGGCGACGCGGCGTTGAAATCGCTCGCCGACCAGGCCGATTCCGAGATGGATCCGATCAGGCGCAAGGCGATCGCCAAGCAGTTCTTCGACCGCAACATGGAGAACGCCTATATCATGCCGCTGAACTCGCTGACCCACGTCTTCCCGCATATTCGGGAGCTCGCGGTGCGCGAAGGCTCGGTCAGCACCTTCGGCGTCACTTGGCAGGATCTCAGTTGGAAATGACCGATAAATTCGACGCCGGCGCAATCGCGAGCAAGCTGCGCAGCCTCGGGCGCCTCCTGTCGCCGGATCTGATCGAGACCTCGCAGGGACTCTACGCACTGCATCACGAGCAGGAGCCCTATGCCGGCGTCGCCGTCACGCGCGACATCGCCTACGGCAGCGACGAGCGCCAGCGTCTCGATCTCTTCGCGCCGCAAGAGCACGGCAGCGGCCGTGCGATCTTGCTCTTCGTCCACGGCGGCGGCTTCGTCGGCGGCGACAAGAAGCGGCCGGGGACGCCCTATCATGACAATGTTGCGCTTTTCGCAGTACGCAACGGCATGGTCGGCGTCAACATGACCTATTGCCTGGCGCCGCAGAACCCGTGGCCGGCCGGCGCGGCGGACATCGGCGCTGCCGTCGCATGGCTGCACGAGCATGCGACGGCGCATGGCGGCGACCCCGAACGCATCTTCATCCTCGGAACCTCGGCCGGCGCCGTCCACGTCGCCTCCTATGTCGCGCACGCGCAATTCCATCCCGCGGGTAAGCCTGCCGCCGCAGGTGCGATCATGTTGTCCGGCATCTACGACATCGAGACGGCGCAGCGCAACAAGCTGCTGACCCTCTATTACGGCACTGACGAAACGCTCTATGGCGCGCGCTCCTCGCTGCCCGGTCTACTGGAGACCACGGTTCCGCTGCTCTTCGGTATCGCCGAGCTCGAACCGCCGGATTTCGAGAGCCAGGCGCTACGGCTCATCGGCGCCTACATGGAACGCCACGGGCATTGGCCGCGCTTCATCCGGCTGACGGGGCACAACCATTTCACGGCGACGCTGCACCTGAACACCGAAGACGATTACCTCGCCAATCAGATCCTCGATCTCGTGCGCGCGTCGAACGCGTCCTAGAGCTTATTTCCAGCTCATCTCGGTCAGCGCTGCGCCGTATGGGTTGATCACGCCGAGTCCGATCTGAAGATCCCGCGTGTGCACGAAGGCGTCCGGCCGGTTGGCGATCGGCACGACGTAGCTCTGTTCGTTGACGCGATCGAAGAGCTCGCGGTAGATCGCCCGCCGCTTGCCCTCGTCGAGCGTCGTAAGCCCGTCCTTCGCGAGCTTGGCGATCGCCGTGTCCCGCCAATAGTCGCGGGGGCCGCCGTCGAAATATTTGTCGACCGTCGCGGAGACGTCCGGCAAGCCCGAGGCAGACCAAGAGCCCGCGAGAATCTGGATTTTGCCGGCGACCTCCTTCTGCCGATAGGTGCCGAAGGTCACCTTGTCGACCCGCGCCCTGACACCGATCTTACGGAACTCTCCGGAGAGCGCTTCGGCCAGCGAATAATTTCCCGTGAAGGCGGTGATCTCGACGTCGAAGCCGTCGGGATAGCCCGCCTCGGTCAGCAGGCGCTTCGCCGCTGCGGGATCATAGGGCGGCGGCTTGGTCGAGAAGTCGCAGCCGAGCTGGTTCGGCAGGCACAAGGCGTCGATCGCATGGACGGCATCGCTGCCGGGCAGGACGCTGCGCGCGACCATCTCGCGATCCATCGCCTGCGCCAGCGCCTGACGAACCTTCAGATCGCCGAGCGCGGCATTTCCGGACCGCCCGATCGCGTCGATCGAGATGTAGACATAGCTCATTCCCTGGCTGGCGGTGACGGCGAGCAGCGGATTGCTCGCGAGAAGGTCGGCGGTGTCCTTCGAGCTGGTGTGGAGGAGATCGATGCCACCAACCGTCAATTGCGCGACCTGCGTCTGCAGATCCAGGATCGGCAGCGCCTGGATCCGCCCGATGCTCGCCCCCTGCCGGCAGTTGCTCGCGAGCTTGTAGTCGTCGTTGCGCACGAGGACGATGCCGGCGGAGCTGTCGAATGACGCGACCTTGTAGGGGCCGGTGCCGATCGGGGTCTTGCGGCCGAAGTCGCTCTTGGTCTCGTACGAGGCGTGCAGCTTCGCCGGCAGGATCGGCGCCGAGATCGCGAGACGGACGAGGGCGAGCGGCGTCGGCTCCTTGGCAATGACGCGCACGCGATAGTCGTCGACTTTCTCGGCGTGCTCCAGCCAAGCAAGGTCCCCGGCCGCGTAGCGCAGCTTGTTCTGCGGATCGATCGCCCAACTCAGCGTGTAGACGACATCGTCGGCGGTCAGCTTGCTGCCGTCGTGGAAAACCACGTCGTCGCGCAGGACGAACTCGATCGTGCGATCGTCGATCTGACTCCAGGACTTCGCCAGCAGCGGCGCGAAGCTCCGGCTGTTGCGGTCGTAGCAGATCAGCCAGTCGAAGACGGCGCCGGTGGTGATCCGCGTCTCAGGCTTGGGATCCTCCATGTCGAGGATCGTCGAGATCGGATCAGTGAAGGCGACGCGGAGCGTGTCCTTTGCCTTCTGTGCCCCGGCCGGTGCAGCGCCCAGCAACAGCGCCGTCGCGATCACCGCCAGTCCGAGCTTCGCCATCCGTCCCCTCCCGTCATTTCTCGCCGCCGGTACATAGACGGTTTCGGGGGTCGCGTGGAAACCTCATTTGCTTTACAAGCCCGCAACACCGAGCGGATTCTGCAATTGTGAGTGTTCAGGCGACCGCCTCCGGCAACCGCTCGAGCTGTGGCACCGGCGAGCACAGGATGATCAGCGCTTGCACCGCGAAGCCCGCTGCGGCGACGATGATGCAAGCCGAGGGTCCGGAGGCAGCGCCGATCGCACCGCCAAGCGCGGCGCCGATTGGGCGGGCGCCGGTATTCGCCGTCATGAACAGCGCCGAGACGCGGCCGAGGAGCGGGGCGGGGGTGACGGTCTGGCGCAGCGTCACCTGGCTGATCACATAGACGATCGGGCCGGCACCGAAGAGGAAGAACGAGGCGCCGGCGAGGAAGCCGTTCGGCAGAAGGATCGTCGCCGCCATCATCAGGGCGGCGACGAGCGACACCAGCGGCCCCAGCACGACCGCGGTCCCGAAGGACAGACAACGTACGATTCTTGCCGTGACCAGCGCGCCCAGCACCATCCCGATCCCGCAGCTGGCGAGGGCTGCGCCGATCCCCGAGGCACTGAGGCCGAGGACCTGGACCGCGTAGGGTACGAAAGCCGCTTGCAGGACGAACCATGAGCAGTTCCAGACGACGGCGGTGAGCAGCACCGGTCGCAGCAGCGGATGCGCCCAGGCGAAGCCGGCGCCTTCTCTGAGATCCCCGAAGATATGGCGCGGCGGCAGCTTAGGCCGCGGCTGCTCCGCGAGACCGATGAGCAGCACGACGGCGCTGCCCGACAGCACGGCCGCGAGGATGAAGGCAGGCGCCGTTCCGGCCCAGCCGACCAGCGCGCCGGCGAGGGCCGGTCCGGCAGCAAAGGCGAGGCTGCGGGCAAGCTCGAGCCGACCGTTCGCGGCGGCGAGCGCGCCACGCGGCACCAGCGATGGCACCAGCGCCGGCGCCGCAACGCTGAAGGCGACGGTGCCGGTCGTCGTGACGAAGCCGATCGCGGCGAGGAGCGGCAGCGACAGCAGGCCGAGTCCCATCAGCGCCGGCAGCGCGAGCAGGGCGAAGGTCCGCACCGCCTCGGCGATCGCCATCAGCCCGCGCCGCGACATGCGGTCGGCGATAATGCCGGCAGGGAAGGAGAGCAGCAGGAACGGCAGGCTTTGCGCCGCGGCAAGCAGGCCCGTCTGACCGACTCCGGCGCCGAGGACCAGCACCGCGACCATGGGCGCCGCAGTGAGCCCGATCTGCTCGGCGGATTGCGCCGCGAGATTGGACCACGCTAGACGATGAAATTCGGGAGGCAGTGACGACGACATCGGGGACGAGACCTCGGCAAATTGAAAACTACGATGCCGAGTATGGCGATGGTCTCGCTGCGGCGCGTGCCGATTGTTGCTCTCGAACTCCACTAATATGCTAAATTCATATCAATCGAAGCGGGGCGAACGCAAACCCGTCGGGCGCGTGGAGGAACGAGGATGCTGAGCAAGGAGAACAACGATCGCATCACGCGGACCGGTGCCGGAACGCCTGGCGGCGCGATGATGCGGCGTTATTGGCAGCCGGTCGCCTTGTCGGTTGAGTTGTCAACGGATGTGCCCTTGCCGGTGAAGATCATGGGCGAGGAACTCGTGCTGTTCCGCGACGCCGACGGCAAGCCCGCGCTGGTCGGCCGCCGCTGCCCGCACCGCCGCGTCGATCTCAGCTTCGGCCGCGTCGAGGATGGCGGTCTGCGCTGCCTCTACCATGGCTGGCTGATGTCGGGCGAAGGAACGTGCCTCGACCAGCCGGGCGAAGGGCCAGCCAGCGACTATAAGGACCGCATCCGGCATCTGGCATATCCCTGCCACGAGGCGGGCGGGGTCATCCTGACGTATATGGGCCCAGCGCCAGCGCCGCGGCTGCCGCAGTATCCCTTCATGTCGGCCACGCCCGACCGGGTCTGGGCGACGAAGCTGCACCATGAATGCAATTATCTGCAGGGGAACGAGGGTAATCTCGATCCGCAGCATCTCTCCTATCTGCATCGCTTCATCATGGCGAGCGGCCTCAACGACGCCGACCTCAACACTGCCGTCAGCCGCGACCCGGCGCCGCGACTGGATTACGAGGAGACGCCTTACGGCTTCCGCGCCTTCGCGACGCGGCAGGCCGGCGAGGGCCGCAGCTACATTCGCATGACGAATTTCATCATGCCGAACAACTCCGCCTTCGAGGGCTCGCCGCTGGTCGATCCGCGGAAGGGCGATCGGCGCGGTAATCTCGGGTACCAGATGAATTGGCACGTCCCGATCGACGATACCGAGCACTGGAAATACATGATCCTCTACAGCCACGAGGCGGCGATCGATCGCGACTTCATCGAGAAAATCGTGTTCTCGGACATCGGCGCGGATTACCGTCTCGCCCGGACGGCCGGCAACCGCTATCTCCAGGATCGCGAGGAGATGAAGCGCGTCAGCTTCGCCGGCCTCGGCACTAGCTTCTGGGCCCATGATAAATTCGCCACCGAGGCGCAAGGCGTGATCGTCGATCGATCCGAGGAGCATCTCGGCGTGACCGACCGACCGACACAGGCGATGCGGCGCCAGCTGCTGAGCGCGATCGCGGACGTCGAGGCCGGACGCGATCCGCTGTTCGTCGAGCGCGACGGGCAGCCGAACGCCTTGGCGACCATGGCCGTCGTCTCCAAGGATCTGCCGAGCACGACGGACGCTCTGGGCAATTGGTGGCAGGAATTTGCGCCGCAACGCCGCGAGCTGGAAGCACAGCCGGGGGACTAGCGCTGCGAACGTCCCCGACGCGATCAACGAAAGAAAAAATAGAAGTGGAGGCTTCAATGAAGAGAATAATGCTGGGGATCGGTGCGGCAATTCTGGCTTTGGCGGCGATGCCGGCCCTGGCCCAGAAATCCTATGGGCCGGGAGTGAGCGATACCGAGATCAAGATCGGCAATACCGCGCCCTATAGCGGCCCGGTGTCGGCGGCGAGCACGGTCGCGAAATCGCTCGCCGCCTATTTCGACAAGGTCAACGCCGAGGGCGGGGTCAACGGCCGCAAGATCAACTTCCTCTCGGTCGACGACGGCTACTCGCCGCCCAAGACGGTCGAGGAGACGCGCCGCCTCGTCGATCAGGAGCACGTGCTGCTGATGCTCGGCTCGGTCGGAACGCCCTCGCAGCTCGCGGTGCGCCGCTATCTCAACCAGCAGAAAGTACCGCAGCTCTTCATCGCCTCGGGCTCGGGCGCGTTTTATGAGCCGGAGACCTCGCCGTGGTCGATGAGTTCGACGCCGAGCTACTACGCCGAGGGCAAGGTCATCGCCAAGCATCTCTCGAAGACGATGCCGGGCGTCACGATCGCGCTGCTGTTCCAGAACGACGACTTCGGCAAGGAATTCGCGCGCGGCATCAAGGAAGAGCTGAGCGACGGCGCCAAGATCGTCGCCGAGACGAGCTACGAGACCAGCGACCCGACCGTCGATTCGCAGATCGTCATGCTGCAGGCATCGGGCGCCAATGTGCTGGCGCTCATGGCGACGCAGAAAGCCGCCGCCCAAGGCATTCGCAAGGCGTTTGACAGTGGCTGGAGGCCCAAGATCGTTCTGCCCTCGGTTATCGCTTCGACCGCCGCAGTGCTCCAGCCGGCCGGGCTCGACAAATCGGTCGGGGTGATCGCCGCAACCTATCGCAAGGATCCGGCGGATCCGCATTTTGCGCAGGATCCGGCGGTTGTCGAATATTCGGAATGGTTCAAGAAGTACAACACCAAAGTCGATCCCGGCGACAGCGCGGCGGCCATCGGCGGCTATATCGCAGGGCAGCTGATGGTCGCGGTGCTGAAATCCTGCGGCGAAGATCTCTCTCGCGAGAACGTGCTGAAGCACGCGACCAACCTGAACGCCGTGCGGGTGCCGGTCCTGCTCGAAGGGATCACGGTCACGACGACGCCGACCGACTACAACCTCATCAAGCAGATGCAGTTCCAGTCGTTCAACGGCAAGAGCTGGGACCTCTACGGCTCGATCGTCTCGGAGTAGATATTTCACAGCAAGACCTCGACGAGCCGCGCCAGATATTCCCTGGTTCGTTCCTCGAGCGGGCGGTTTTCCCAGGCGGTTCGGTCGATCTTGTCGGAGGCGGCGAAATCGTCGGAGAACATCGCCTCGAACTGGGCGGCAGTGGCGCGGCCGAGGACGACGGCATCGACCTCGTTATTGAAGAGCACGCTGCGGTGGTCGAAGTTCGACGAACCGATCACCGACCAGACGCCGTCGATCGTCGCCGTCTTGGAATGCAGCGTCTTGTCGCGCAGCTCGTAGATCTTGATTCCGGCCTCCAGCAGATCGTCGTAGCGCGAATGGCCGACCAGCAGGGCGAACTCCGAATCGCTTTTGCTCGGCACCAGGAGGCGGACGTCGACGCCGCGCTTGGCGGCGGCGACGAGGTCCTCCTGCTCCTGATGCGTTGGGACGAAATAGGCGGCGGAGATCCAGATGTTCTTCTCGGCATTGCGGATCGCCGATAGGATCGTCGCATAGTACTGCGGCACGATCTCGGAGGGCGTGCTGCCGATGATGTGCAGCACCTCGTCGCCCTTGGCGCTGAGCGGCGGGAAGAAGCCGGTGGGAAGGAGCGGTGGGCCCTTCTGCTGCGTCCAAGTCTCGAGGAACAGCCGCTCGAGCTCGGCGATCGCCGGCCCCTCGATCATGAGATCGGTATCGCGCCATTCCTCCGGCTTGGCGTCCGGCGGGGCGCGGTCTTTCGAGAAGATCTTGCTGCCGTAGACGTTGCTGAGATTGACGCCGCCGACGATGCCGACCTGGCCGTCGGCGACCAGGATCTTGCGGTGGTCGCGGTCGTTCACCGAATACTCCGCCTTCGCCTTCAGCGGGTCGAGCGGGTGGAAGACGAGGATCGCGATGCCGGCCTGGCGCAGCCGGTCGAAGAACTCGGGCGGCGTGTCGCTCGACCCGACCGCGTCGTAGATGA
>JAQGID010000188.1 GCA_028291405.1 Rhodospirillales bacterium
GTGGCGGTGATGTCGACGGCGCTGCGCTCGGGATCGCAGGCGAGCTCGATCGTCACCGAATCGAGGCCGAGCGGGTGGCACAGCGGGATCAGCTCGGCGGTGCGCTTCGCGCCCATGATGCCGGCGAGCCGCGCCACCGAGAGAACGTCGCCCTTCTTGACGCCGCCGGCGAGGATGAGGTCGAGCGTCGCCTTCTGCATGACGACGCTGCCGCCGGCGACCGCGACCCGCGCCGTCGTCGCCTTGTCCGAGACGTCGACCATCACGGCGCGACCCTCGCCGTCGAAATGGGTAAGACCGCTCATTCTGGGGGAGACAGCAAGGCGCGCGTCGCCGCCGTCACGTCCTGCTGCCGCATCAGCGATTCGCCGACGAGGAAGCAATTGGCGCCGCAGCGCTTCATCCGGGCGAGGTCGGCCGGCGTGTAGAGGCCGCTTTCGCTGACCAGCAGCCGACCCTGCGGAACGAGCGCCGCCAGTTCTTCGGTCGTCGCGAGATCGACCGCCAAGGTCTTGAGGTTGCGGTTGTTGATGCCGATCAGCCGCGACTGCAGGACGAGCGCCCGCTCCAGCTCGGCGCGGTTGTGCACCTCGATCAGGGCATCCATGCCGAAGCGCTCGGCCGCGTCCTCGAGCTCCCCGGCCTGCGCGTCGCTGATGGCCGCCATGATGATCAGCACGCAATCGGCGCCGAGCGCGCGGCTCTCGATGATCTGGTAGGGATCGAGCATGAAATCCTTGCGCAGCGCCGGGAGCGCCACCGTGTCGCGGGCGGCGACGAGGAACTCGGGCTTGCCCTGGAAATCGGGCGCGTCGGTCAGGACGGAGAGGCAGGTCGCGCCGCCCGCCTCGTAGGCGAGCGCCAGCGCCACGGGATCGAAATCCTCGCGGATCAGCCCCTTGCTCGGCGAGGCGCGCTTGATCTCGGCGATGAGGCCATAGCGCCCGGCGGCGCTCGCCGCCTCGAGGGCGGCGATGAAGCCGCGCGGCGGGCTCGCCGCCCGTGCCGCGGCCTCGGTGTCGGCGAGGCTGCGCGCCGCCTTGGCGGCGGCGACCTCGCGAGCTTTTCCCGCCATGATCCGCGTCAGGACGTCGCTCATCACGCTTCCTTGCCGTTGCTGATCGCGATCATGCGCTCGAGGGCGTGCTGCGCGGCGCCGCTGTCGATCGTCGCGGCGGCGAGGTCGATGCCGGCACGAAGATCGCGCGCCTTGCCGCCGATGACGAGCGCGGCGGCGCCGTTGAGCAGCACGATGTCGCGGATCGGCCCCTTCGCGCCGGACAGCACCTTGCGCATGATCTCGGCGTTCTCGGTCGAATCGCCGCCCTTCAGATCCGCGATGCTGGCGAGCTTCAGCCCGAGCTCCTCGGGAGTGATCTCGAAACTCGTGACGGTACCGTTTTCCAGCGAGGCGATATTGGTGACGCCGGTCGTCGTCAGCTCGTCGAGCCCGGAACCGTGCACGACCCAGGCGCGCTCGGCACCGAGCCGGCCGAGAACCTCGGCCATCGGTCTCACCCATTGCGGCGCGAAGACGCCGGCGAGCTGGCGCTTGGCGCCGGCCGGGTTGGACAGGGGGCCGAGGAGGTTGAAGATCGTCCTGGTGCCGAGCTCGACCCGCGTCGGGCCGACATGGCGGGTCGCGCTGTGATGCCGCGGCGCCATCAGGAAGCCCATGCCGGCCTCCCACATGCAGCGGTGGATCAGCCCCATCTCGGCGTCGATGTTGACGCCGAGCGCTGCGAGGATGTCGGCAGAGCCGCAGCGCGAGGAGAGGTTGCGGTTGCCGTGCTTGGCAACCGGCACGCCGGCGCCGGCGGCGACGATCGCGGCGGCGGTCGAGACGTTGAAGGTTCCGGAATCATCGCCGCCGGTGCCGGCGGTGTCGATCGCGCCGGGCGGCGCCTCGACGTGCAGCGCCTTGGCGCGCATGACCCGGGCGGCGCCGGTGATCTCCTCGACGGTCTCGCCGCGGATCCGCAGCGCCATCAGGAAGCCGCCCATCTGCGAGGGCGTCGCGTTGCCCGACATCATCGCCTCGAAGGCGGTCTCGGCCTCCGCCTCGTTCAGCCGTTCGCCGGCGGCGACGCGGCCGAGCAGGGATTTGAAATCTTGCATGTCGGAGGTCATGCGGCGATGCTTTCCGGCGTGGCGAGCCGCAGGAAATTGCCGAGCAGCTCGCGGCCGCCGACCGATGCGATGCTTTCGGGATGGAACTGGACGCCGTGGATCGGCCGCTCGCGATGACGCAGCCCCATGATGAGCCCGTCCTCGCTTTCGGCGGTGACGGCCAGCACGTCGGGCAGGCTCTCTCGCGCGACGATCAGCGAATGATAGCGCGTCGCGATCAACGGGTTCGGCAGCCCGGCGAAGACGCCTTCGCCGGTGTGGTGCATCGCGCTGGTCTTGCCGTGCATTGGCTGCGGCGCGCGCACGACCCGGCCGCCGAAAACCTGGCCGATCGCCTGGTGCCCGAGGCAGACGCCGAGGATCGGCACGCTTCCGGCGCGGCGGATCAGCTCGAGGCAGATGCCGGCGTGGTCCGGATCGCTGGGGCCCGGCGAGATCACGATACCCTGTGGCCGCAAGGCGAGCGCCTCCTCGACGGTCAGCCGATCGTTGCGCTTCACCACGACCTCAGCGCCAAGCTCGCCGAGATAGTGCCAAAGATTGTAAGTGAAGCTGTCGTAGTTATCGATCAGGAGAAACATTTTCAGTGGCTTGCCGATGTTTCCTCATGCGCCTTGCGAAACCGGCGTGCTTCGTTATATCAGGTCGTCGCCGGAAGCGAAATGTGGCGCAACGAGATGAACCGTTGAGACTCCTCCCGCCGTGCGGTCGCCTGACATGAAACGCGCAAGGGTGACCCCTCCGCTCACGCGATGGTGGCGCCAGCACCGGGCGGCGCTGCGCCTTGCCGGCGTCGCTGGAGTGGCGCTGGCGGTCGGGCTCGCGATCGGCATCCTCGTCCTCGGGCACGCCCCACCGAGGCGACCGCCGAGCTCCGACGAAGCGCCGATCGCCCGGCTCCCGCCGGTAAAGCCGGTCGAGCCGCCGGTCGCGCCACCGGCCGACATCCCGCAACAGGCGATGCTGCCGCCGCCGCGCCCCGAGCCGCCGCCCCAGGCTGCGGTCCGGCCGACGCCGGCCTGGCTGCGCTACGCCGTAGCGCCGGCGCCGCTCGAGGGACGGCCGATGGTTGCGATCGTGCTCGACGATCTCGGCCTCGACCGCAAGCGGACGCAACGCGCGATCGCGCTCAAGGCGCCACTGACGCTGTCGTTCATGACCTACGCCGAGGATCTCGCGCATCAGACCACGGCCGCGCACCAGGCCGGGCACGAGCTGCTGCTGCACGTGCCGATGCAGGCGATCGACGCGCGCGAGGATCCCGGGCCGAACGGCCTCCTGGTCAGCCTCGACCGCGACGAGATCCTGCGCCGCCTGCGCTGGGGCCTCGACCGCTTCCCCGGCTATGTCGGGATCAACAACCACATGGGCAGCCGCTTCACCGGCGATGCTGCCGGGATGACGCCGGTCCTCGACGAGCTGCACGAGCGCGGCCTGCTCTTCCTCGATTCGCGAACCACCGCCGCGACCGTCGCCGAATCGATCGCCCGCCAGGTCGGCGTGCCGAACGCCGCGCGCGACGTCTTCCTCGACGACGTCCAGACCGGACCGGCGATCGCCGCGCGCCTCGCCGATCTGGAGCGGATCGCCCGCCGCCGCGGCAGCGCCATCGCAATCGGCCACGCCCATGACGCGACGCTCGCCGCCCTCGCCGAGTGGCTCGCGACGCTCGACGCGCGGCACCTCGCGCTGGTGCCGCTCAGCGCCATCGTGCGGCAGCGCGGCGCGGCGGGGTAGGCTGCGAAAACCGGCGGGCCGGTTTTCGGCCAGCCCGTCTCGCGGGCCTCAGGCCGAAGCCGCCTCGACGTCGGCAGCTCCGTCGATCTTATGGTGGGCGATCGCCAGCGCATCGGTCAGCTTCGACCTGAAATGCACATCCGGCGGGCGCACGCCGTGCACCAGCAGGATACGGCGCACGGCCGGCCGGGCGCCCGCGATGTAGACGGAGGCATGATGGCGGTGCGCCTTGCGCGCGAAGCCCTCGATGGTCGCGGCGGCGGTGGAATCGATCATCGGCACGGCCGAGAAATCGATCACATAGGCCTTCGGCTGCTCGCCGATCCGGTCGAGCGCCGCGGCGACGCTGGCGGCGGCGCCGAAGAAGAAGGCGCCGGAGATCCGGTAGACGACGACGTCCGGATCGGTGGCCAGCGCGACATCGTAGGGCTGCCGGCTGCCGTTCGCGGTGTCGGACACGTCCTCCTCGATGGCCGGCCGCGGGCTGTCGACCTCGACCGCCCGCGCCATGCGGTGCAGGAACAACAGAGCCCCGAGTCCGAAACCAACGAGAATTCCCTGGGTGAGGTCGCGGAAGACGACCAGCAGAAAGGTCGCGAGCAATACGACGGCGTCGCCGCGCGAGGCGCGGACGAGCGTCGCGAATGCGTGCTTCTCCGCCATGTTCCAGCAGACGACGGCGAGCACGGCGGCGAGCGCGGCGAGCGGGATATAGCTGGCGAGCGGCGCCGCCACCAGCATGAACAGCAGCACGAATCCCGAATGCAGTATTCCCGACACCGGACCGCGCGCTCCCGCTCTGACATTCGTGGCGGTCCGCGCGATGGTCCCGGTGACGCAGATGCCGCCGAACAAAGCCGAAGCCATGTTGGCCACGCCTTGCGCGACGATCTCGGCGTTGGAGCGATGGCGGCGGCCGCTCATGCTGTCGGCGACGACGGCGGAGAGCAGGCTCTCGATTCCGCCGAGCAGGGCGAACGACAGCGCGGCCGGCAGGACAGCCATCATCTTCTCTACCGAAAGCATCGGCAGCTGCGGATACGGCAGCGATCGCGGGATGCCGCCGAAACGCGTGCCGAGCGTCTCGACCGGCAGCGCGAGAAGCCATACGGCGAGCGATGCGAGGACGGTGGCGATCAGGAACGCCGGCCAGTGCGGGCGAAAGCGGCGTACCCCGACGATGATGCCGATTGCCAATGCCGCGACCGCGACGGCGGCGGCACTGACGGTCGGCAGCGCGGCGCCGAGCGCCTCGAGCTTCGGGATGAAGGGGCCCGGCTCGGCGCCGTGCAGCGTCAGCCCGAGAAGGTCGGCGATCTGGCTGGCGAAGATGATGATGGCGATGCCGGAGGTGAAGCCGACCGTGACCGGGAAGGGGATGTATTTGATGAAGATGCCGAGCCGCAGAAACCCGATCGCGAGCAGGATGACGCCGGACAGGAAGGTGGCGAGGATCAGCCCGTCGATCCCGTGGAGTTGCACGGTCGCCGCGACCAGCACGATGAATGCGCCGGCCGGGCCGCCGATCTGGAACCGGCTGCCGCCGAGCGCCGAGACGATGAAGCCGCCGACGATCGAGGTGTAGAGGCCGCGATCCGGCGTCACGCCCGATGCGATCGCAATCGCCATGGAGAGCGGCAATGCGACGATGGCGACGGTCAGCCCCGCGACGATGTCCGCCTTCAGATCGCCAAGCCCGTAGCCCTCCCGCAGGACGGTAATGAGCTTGGGCGTATACAGCTCGACGAAGCTCGGCTCCCGGGTGCTGCCAACCATCGCGTCAGCCCGGCGCCCTGGGCTGCTTGAGCCGGACACCGCGGCCGCCTTCGCGGCTGACGGCGTTGTCGCCGATCAGCTCGATGCCGGCGCGGTCGAGCGCCTCCACCACCTTGGTGAGCGTGTCGATGACGCCGCGCACGTTGCCGTCGCTCGCCTCCATTCGCTGGATGGTAGGCAAGGAGACGCCGGACAGCTCGGCGAGCTGGCGCTGGTCGATGCCGAGCAAGGCCCGGGCGGCGCGCATCTGGGCAGCGGTGATCATGGATTATGCATGTATCAAACATCAGAGGTGATGTCTAGAACATTAATTATGCGAATTTGTACATGCACGTCAGCCGTCATCCGGCGAAAGCCGGGATCCATAGCGGCCAAGGGCTAGAGAGTCGGACAAATGGATCCCGGCTTTCGCCGGGATGACGATCCGTTTTTCGGATGAAGATCGAATTAGACGACAAGAATCGGACTGCCGGCGGGATGTGAAAGCCTCATTTTGTCTTCACGACAGAAAATAAAAGAGGTGAGACAGCAATGGCCAGATCTTATTACAGCATTGTCCTCGATCATTCCGCCGAAGACGTCTGGGCCGTAATTCGCCCCTTCGATCACTATTCCTGGGCGGGCGTTCTCGGCAAAACCACTATCGAGGAGGGCAAGGCGGGCGATCAGGTCGGCGCCGTTCGTCGCGTCGACACCGGTGACCGTACGATCCGCCAGATCCTGCTCGCCCATTCCGACCTCGACCAGTCGTACAGCTATGCGTTCTGCGATCAGCCGCCGTTTCCGGTCCGAAACTATACGGCGACGATTCGGGTCACCCCGGTGGTCGAGAGCAACGGCGCCTTCGTCGAGTGGTGGGCGAATTTCGACTGCGCCGCGAACGAGTGCGAGCGCTGGACCGAATACTTCGAGAAGGAGGGGTTCGCGAAGTGGCTTGCCGCCCTCCGTCGGTT
>JAQGID010000193.1 GCA_028291405.1 Rhodospirillales bacterium
TTCCACTTCTTGGCGACTTCCTCGGTGCCGGCCGGCCGGCCGCCGGTCAGCGTGACGACCTCGATGCCGTCGATATTGGCGATGGCCTCCAGATGCTTGACGCCGAATGCGCCTTGCCCGGCGAGACAGACCTTCATGTCGTTCCCTCGTTAATTCAGTGAGATCTAAAGCGTATTCTCGAGGACCATGTGCCCGACCGCGGTATTCGAGGCCGGGACGTGATAGAAGCGGTGCGCCACCTTGACCTTGTCGTCGAGGGCGCCGCGCATGATCAGCCACATCACCATCTCGATGCCCTCGGAGCCGGCCTCGCGCATGTATTCGAGATGCGAGATCTTGGCCAGCGCCTCGGGGTCGGTCGGCAGCCGGTCGAGGAACTTGGCGTCGAAATCGGCATTGATCAGCCCGGCGCGCGGCCCCTGCAGCTGATGCGACATGCCGCCGGTGCCGAAGATCACGACGCGGAGGTCCTCGGGGTAGGAATCGACCGCCCGGCGGATCGCCTTGCCGAGGTTGTAGCAGCGGTTGCCGGTGGGCGGCGGGTATTGCACGACGTTGACGGCGAACGGGATGACCTTGACCGGCCATTCCTTGGGCTGGCCGTAGAGCAGCGACAGCGGCACGGTCAGACCGTGATCGACCGGCATCTTGTTGCAGATCGTCATGTCGAACTCGTCGAGGATGGTCGACTGCGCGATGTGCCAGGCGAGCCCGGGATGGCCATAGACGGTCGGCACCGGCCGCGGTCCCCAGCCCTCGTCGGCGATCGGGAACTCGGCGGCACAGCCGAGCGCGAAGGTCGGGATGACCTCGAGCGAGAAGGCGGTGGCGTGGTCGTTGTAGACCAGGAAGACGACGTCGGGCTTGGCCTCGGCGATCCACTTCTTGGAGAATTCGTAGCCGCTGAAGACCTTCTGCCAATAGGGCTCGCCCGACTTGCCGTTGTCGAGCGCGGCGCCGATGGCCGGGACATGCGAGGTGGCGATGCCGCCGATGATTTTAGCCAATTTTCACATCCGATTTGCTGCGGTTGCCCTCGACGGAACGGCCGCCGTTGATCATCATCTCGGCATATTCCTGCTGCGTCGAGCCGGTCATCTTGGCCGCGAGCTGCTGAAACGACAATCCGTCGCACGCTCCGAGTTTCGATGTGTAGTAGATGTTTCCGCCAAGGCGCAACATCTCGTTCCACTGGCGATCGAGCACCGCCTGGCGCTGCGCCGGCGACATCGGATAATCGTCGAGATATTTCGCCTCGTCGGCGCGGAATGCCGCCCGCGCCTCGGGCGTCATCAGCGACATGCAGAACATGTTGAGGTGGTAGCCCTGGCGCGATCGCTCGGCGTCGAACACCGTCGTCCCTGGAATATCGTCATAGTCGTGCGTCAGTCCCATCGCCCGCGTCCTCTCCATCCTCGTTTGTCTGGGCGCCGCTGCGCGCCAGAAAATCCGTCAAAAGCGCCGTCAGAACATGAGGCTGCTCTATGGGTGAAATATGCGCAGCATCGGCGACGATCTCAAGCCTCGCGCCGCCGATCGCCGCTGCCAGCGCCTGCGCCGAGGCGACCGGGGTCGATTGATCCTGGTCGCCGACCACGACGAGGGTCGGGCAGCGGATCCGCGCATCGTCGGACGCGAGATCCTCGTCGCGGATCGCCGTGGCGCAGCCGATATAGCCCGCCGCCGGCGTCCGCGACAGCATGATCGCGAAACCGGCGACGACCGCCTCGTGGGAGGCGTGAAAGCGGGGCGTGAACCAGCGGCTCAGCGTGCCGGCGGCGATGGCAGCGACGCCGTCGGCGCGAATGGCGGCGATACGGTCGTTCCACAGCTGCGGCGGCCCGATCCGGTTCGCCGTGTCGCACAGCGTCAGCGAGGCGATGCGCTCCGGCGCCGTCGCGGCGAGCTTTTGGCCGATCATGCCGCCGATCGAGAGGCCGCAAAAATGCACGCGCTGGATCGCCAGGGCGTCGAGCAAGGCCGCCGCATCCTGAGCCAGCTGCGCGATCGTGTAAGCCTCACCGGGCGGGCACTCGGTCAGACCGTGGCCGCGCTTGTCGTAGCGCAGCACGCGGTACTTGCGCGACAGCGCCGCCGCCTGCGGGTCCCAGACGTGGAAATTGGTGCCGAGCGAGTTCGCGAGCATGACGACCTCGGCGCCTGCCGGGCCGCAGAGATCGTAATGAACCACCAGCGCGCCGGCCCGGATGAAGGACATGTCGCGTCTCCCGTCCTGGTTAAACGCGCTCGAGGATGACGGCGATTCCCTGGCCAACCCCGATGCACATCGTGCAGAGCGCATAGCGTCCCTGCCGCCGCTCCAGCTCGCGCACTGCGGTCGTCACCAGCCGCGCGCCGCTGGCGCCGAGCGGGTGGCCGAGGGCGATCGCGCCGCCGTTCGGATTGACGTGCTCGGCGTCGTCGGCGAGCCCGAGCTGTCGCGTCACCGCTAGCGCTTGCGCCGCGAAGGCCTCGTTGAGCTCGATGACGTCCATCTGGGCGATCGTCAGCCCGGCCTTGGCGAGGACCTTGCGCGTCGCCGGCACCGGGCCGATCCCCATGACGCGCGGGGCAACGCCGGCGACCGCGGCGGCGACGATGCGAGCGCGCGGCGTCAGCCCGTGCTGCCGCGCCGCCGCCTCGGAGGCGACCAGGAGAGCGCAGGCGCCGTCGTTGACCCCCGAGGCATTGCCGGCCGTCACCGTGCCGTTCGGGCGGGTGATCGGCCGCAGCCTGGCGAGCGCCTCTATGGAGGTCTCGCGCGGGTGCTCGTCGCGGTCGACGGCGACGCTCTCGCCGCGCTTGGCGGGCACCATGACCGGCGTAATCTCGGCGGCGAAGGTGCCGTCGCGCTGCGCCCGAGCGGCGCGCAGCTGGCTGCGCAAGGCGAACTGGTCCTGGTCGGCGCGCGAGATGCCGTACTCGTCGGCGACATTCTCCGCGGTATCGGCCATCGCGTCGATGCCGTATTTCTCGACCATGAGCTTGTTGACGAAGCGCCAGCCGATCGTCGTGTCGTGGATCTCCATGCTGCGCGAGAAGGCGGTCTCGGCCTTCGGGATGACGAAGGGCGCCCGGCTCATGCTCTCGACGCCGCCGGCGATGATGAATTCCGCATCGCCGCCGCGGATCGCCCAGGAGGCGATCGCGACCGCGTTCATGCCGGAACCGCACAGCCGGTTGATCGTGCTGCCGGGGACGGCCTCGGGCAGGCCGGCGAGCAGCAGTGCCATGCGCGCAACGTTGCGGTTGTCCTCGCCCGCCTGATTGACGCAGCCGTAAACGACGTCGTCGACCGCTGCCCAGTCGAGGTCCTGGTGGCGCGCCATCAGCGCCTTGAGCGGCACCGTCGCGAGGTCGTCGGTCCGCACCCCGGACAGCGCGCCGCCGTAGCGGCCGATCGGCGTCCGTACCGCATCGCACACAAACGCTTCCGCCATCGTCCCTCTCCCGCGCGACGCCTGGATTTCGCCGCAGTGAGGAAGCAAGCCGGGATCGGGAAGTCAAGCGTTTCGAGGGTTTCCGCGACGCTGAGGCGCTGGCGGAGTGCGCTCAGCCCGGCTGCGTCGCCGGTTTGCGGCGGGCCAGCATGAACGCGACGGTGGGGACCAGCCGGTCCTGCAAGGCCGCCTTGGCGAGGGCGCGATCGGCGCCCAGCTTCGTCGCCATCGCGAGCAGGTTGACGCCCTCGGCGCTCCATCCCGTGATGGCGAGGATCGGCATGTTGCGAAACTTTCGCTTCACGTGCTGGACGAGCTCCAGCCCGTCCATGTCGGGCATCATCACGTCGGTAATGACGAGATCGAAACCGTCCGTGAGCAGCTCTAGCGCCGCCAGCCCGTTATTGCTGTCAACGACCGTGTGACCGGCCGCCTCGAGCAATGAACGGATGGAGCTTCGGACCGACTCCTGGTCGTCGACGATGAGGATTTGCGACATGGATGGTATCTTCGGGTACGGAAGCCGGCGCAACGCTGGCCGGATGCGGCCAGCAACCGCCAAGCTGCCCGTGATGTCTGAAGTTTTCCCTAATCACGGGCCGGCGCTCAGCGCTCGCGCAGGCTCTCGTGGCTGTAGCGCTGCAGCGGCGACAGGATGTAGTCGATGATCCGCCGGCTGCCGGTCTTGATCTCGACCGTCACCGCCATGCCGGGTTCCAGGTTAACCATCCTTCCCTCGACCGGCATCTGCGTGCGGTCGAGCGAGACGCGCGCGGTATAGACGAGCTCCGGCGAGGTCTGGCCGCCCGGCTGCTGCCCCTGCCCGTTCTGCTGCGTGCCGTCGCCCTTGTCGCGCTGGATCGCGTCGCGCGACACCGTCAGGACCGTGCCGCGCAGCAGCCCGTATTTCGTGAAGGTGAAGGTGTCGATCTTGACCTCGGCCTCCTGGCCGGCAGCGATGAAGCCGATGTCCTTGTTCTGCACCATCGCCTCGATCACCAGCCGGCTGTCACTCGGCACGATGACCATGAGCTGCTGCGCCGGCGTCACGACCCCGCCGATCGTCGAGACCTGGACCTGCTGCACCGTGCCGTCGACCGGCGCCGTCAGGACCTGGCGCTGGGTTCGCTCGCGGGCCTTGATGAGGTCCTGGGTGAGCCCGGCGGCCTTTTGCTCGGCCGCCGCGAGATCGACCGAAAGCTTGTGGCGGTATTCCGAGACCGTTTGCTCGCGCGTCCCGCTCAACGCCACCAGCGCCGCCTCGGCCTCCTGATAGTGGCTCTTCTGGACCGCGAGATCGTGCTCGTGCTCCAGCGCATCCTGAAGCGCCTCGAGATAGGTGATCTTCGAGCCATATTCCTTGTCGGAGAGGTATTTCCGGACCTCGAGCCGTTGCTTCAAGACGGGGATCGTCGCCTCGAGCTTGTCGATCGTCGCCGCGACCGTGGCTCGTTCGGCCTGTTTCTGCGCCCGCTGTCCGTCGAGCGCCGCGAGCTTGCCGTTCTGCTCGGCGATCTGGCTCTCGAGCAGCTGACGCTGCACTGCGAGCTGCGACGCCGGCGCGCCGGGGGGCGGCACGAAGGCGGCCATAGGATCGCCGGTCTCGGCGAGCGCTGCCCGCAGTCGCGCCACGTCGAGCTGCGAGGCCATGAGGTCGCTCGCGAGATGCTCCTGCTCTGCCGCGCTGGTCGTCGGATCGAGCTCGATCAGCACGTCGCCGGCTTTGACGGTCTGCCCCTCCTGGACATCGATCGCGTGCACGATGCCGATCTCGAAGGGCTGGATCATCTTGGTGCGGCCGCTCGGGATGATCTTGCCGGGCGCCGAGGCGACGATGTCGATCGAGCCCAGGCACGCCCAGACCAACGCCAGGCAGAAGAACGCGATGATCGTCGCGGCGACCGCGCGGCCGACGGGCGAGGCCGGCGTCTCGACGATCTCGAGCGCCGCCGGCAGGAAGGCCAGCTCGTGCGAGCGCCGGCCGCGCGGCGCGACGAGCGCGAGCTCGCCCTTACCCGACTCCATGGATTCCCGCCTGAATACGATGGAGAGTGGCATAGCGTCCGCCGGTGCGCAGCAGCTCGTCATGCGTCCCGTCCTCGACGAGGCGACCGCGCTCGATCGTCAGGATGCGGTCGGCGCCGCGCACCGTCGACAGGCGATGCGCGATGATGACGACGGTGCGGCCGCTGGCGATGCGCAGCATATTCTGCTGGATGATGCGCTCGCTCTCGTAATCGAGCGCGCTGGTCGCCTCGTCGAAGATCAGGATGCGCGGGTCGGTGACGAGGGCGCGGGCGATCGCGACGCGCTGGCGCTGCCCCCCGGACAGGCTGGCGCCGCGCTCGCCGACGATCGTGTCGTAGCCTTCCGGCAGCTCGAGGATGAACTCGTGCGCGCCGGCGAGCTCGGCCGCCGCGATGATCCGCTCCATCGGCATCGCCGGGTCTGTCAGCGCGATATTGTCGCGCACCGAGCGGTTGAACAGGACGTTCTCCTGCAGCACGACGCCGATCTGGCGGCGCAGCCAGGCGGTATCGGTCATCACGATGTCGACGCCGTCGACCAGTACCCGGCCGCTCTCCGGAACGTAGAGCCGCTGGATCAGCTTCGCGAGGGTGCTTTTCCCGGAGCCGGAGGGGCCGACGATGCCGACGATCTGGCCTGCCGGGATCGTCAGGTTGATGACGCTCAATACCGCCGGCGCATCCGGCCGGTAGCGGAACGAGACATGTTCGAGCGCGACATCGCCGCGGATCGGCGGCAGCGCCGTCTGGGCGCGGTTGAGGCTGGGCTCCGGCGCGGTATTCAGAATGTCGCCGAGCCGCGCTATCGACAGCCGCGCCTGGTGGAAATCCTGCCACATCTGCGCCAGGCGCAGGACCGGCTGGCTGACCCTGCCGGCCAGCATGTTGAAGGCGACGAGCTCGCCGACCGTCAGGCTGCCCTCGATGACCAGCCTTGCACCGAAGAACAGCGTCGCGGCGGTCACGATCTTGCTGACGAGCTGGACGCCCTGGCTGGCGACATTGCCGAGGCTGGTCACCCGGAAGCTCGCCGCGACATAGGCCGCGAGCTGCTCCTCCCAGCGGCGCTGCATCTGCGGCTCGACCGCCATCGCCTTCAGCGTCTCGACGCCGCTGACGCTCTCGACGAGGAAGGCCTGGTTCTCGGCGCCGCGGGCGAATTTCTCGTCGAGGCGGCGGCGGAAGAGCGGCGTCGCCCCGGCCGAGATCGCGATGTAGAAGGGAAACGCCCCGATCACGATCCAGGTCAGCAGCGGCGCGTAATAGAACATTACCGCCAGGAAGACGAAGGTGAAGACGAGGTCGACGACCAGCGTCAGCGCCGAGCCCGTGAGGAAATTGCGGATATTCTCCAGCTCGCGCACCCGCGCTACGGAATCGCCGGCGCGCCGCGCCTGGAAATAAGCGATCGGCAAGGCCAAGAGATGGCGGAACAGCCGCGCCCCGAGCTCGACGTCGATGCGGTTCGTCGTATGAGCGAAGATATGGGTCCTGAGGCCGCCGAGCACGGTCTCGAAGATCGAGATGGCGACGAGCCCGATGATCAGAACGTCGAGCGTCGACATGCCGCGGTGCACCAGCACCTTGTCGATCACCACCTGGAAGAACAGCGGCGAGATCAGGGCGAAGACCTGCAGGAAGAACGAGGCGACGAGGACCTCGCCGAGGATGCCTTTGTATTTGGCGATCGCCCCCGCGAACCAGGAGATATCGAAGCGCCGCGACAGATCCGAGAGCGAGGCCCGCCGCGCCATCAGCACGAGCTGCCCGCTCCACAGCGCCTCGAACTCGTCGCGCCCCATGAGACGCGCCGGCGCGAAGGGCTCCTGGATCAGGACCTTGTCCTCGGCGGCCTTCGCGAGGATGAAGAACTTGCCGTCGCGATCCATCGCGATCGCGGGCAGCGGCGTCACCGGGAGGCGGCGCCATTCGCCGCGGATGCTGCGCGCCTTGAGCCCGAGCTCCTTGGCGCAGCGCAGGATTTCCGGCACCCCGACCGCGCCCTTGGCGAAGCGATGACGGATCTGCTCGGCGTCGGCGCCGATGCCGTGGAAGCGGAGCAACATCAGGAAGACGGCAAGACCGGTATCGACGGACGCGGGATTATCAATCTGCGATTGCATTGAGCCTACCAGAGGGTCCGATTCTCTACCGTTGCGCGTGCTGAAGGGCGAAAACTCACCCAGCCGGCGGGATCAAACGCCGCAGCCGGGAAATCTGCACCCTCGCCGTGTCCGTAATTCTCAGCTGTGCCAAGCGGCCGCGAGCGAATTTTGCAGGGCGGCATCGGGCGGCGCGCGTGACGCCGCCGTCGGATCGAAACCCGGATTGCTCGTCTGGAACATCGCCATCGCCTGCACGAGCTGATCGACCTGCGTATCGAGCTTGCGGCCGTCGGCCGTGACGATCTCTTGGAGCTTTGAATAACCGGTCGAATACCAGCCGACGAGCGTCGCGCTATCGGTCGATCCCATCACATCGACTTTCAAGTCGTTGCCGGAATGGAGCAGCCAGATCTGATCGGTCGCGATTCCCGGCCCGAGATCGAGCTCTCCGCTGCTTCCGCAATTGGTGGCGACGCCGTTTATGATTTGGTCCCGACCGTCGCCGGCGCCGAAGAAATATCGATCGTAGCCCCCTGCGCCGCACAGAATATCGTTGCCGGCGCCGCCTCGAAGAACGTTGTTGTTGCCGTCGCCGACGAGAGTGTCGTCATAGGCTGAGCCGATCACGTTCTGAAAGTTCGACAGGACGTCACCTTTCGCATCTCCGACATAGCCGGCACCAGCGAGCAGGCTGGCGCTCACGCCGGAAGCGGCGTGCGCGTAGGAAAGCGTGTTGACGCCCGTCCCGCCGTCGAGGGTATCCGCGCCCGGGCCGCCTTCCAGCGTGTCGTTGCCGGCGCCGCCGCTGATCACGTCCTCGGCGGCCGTTCCCCTCAGATTGTCGTCACCGGGCGTACCGGCGAACAAGGTGTTCAGAATATCGAGTCCCCAGGCCTCGGCATCGACGCGCGGGTAGGTCGCCCCTGTATGTGCGACATTGTCGTGGCCGCCGCTATCGACGATCGGGTCCGCGCTGGCGAGCATGGTCGCGCGAAGATCGGCGGTGCTCATCAGGTGCCCGCTGACCTGAACCGCGAGCTGCTGCATGTCGGCAACGAGCCCGGCGATGTGCGGCGTGGCTTGGCTCGTCCCGGATTCCGTTATCGTCCCGCCATCGTAATTTGCCCCGGTGATCTGGCCGCCCGGGGCGAAAACGGTGGTCATCGTCGTGCTGCGCTGGGAGAACGACGTAATGAGATCGGGGCCCGTCGTGTAATCGATCGCGCCGTCCTGCCAGGCATAGGAGCCGGAATTTTGATCCCAAACGGCGCCCACCGACCAGGCGTTGGGGTCGGCGGACGGCGAACTCACGCCCTGCGACTGGTACTGGTAATAGCTGTTGCCCGACGCGGCCGCGATCACGCAGTTATTGGCTGCGAGATCGGCAAATTCGCTGCTGTAGGCGGTCGCGGTCGGGGAATTGAAATTGGTCCCGTCGCCGAGCGAGAGGTTGAGGGAAACGATATTATAGGCGGCGCGATTGGCGACCACCCAGTCGAGCGCTTTCGTGATGTCCGCACTCGACGCCGACGTCGAGAAATCCGGGAAGACCTTCAGCGCGATGATATTGCACCCCGGCGCCATGCCCGTGTAGGTCGCGTCTTGCGATCCGATGATGCTGGCCACGTTCGAGCCGTGGCCTATGGTATCGGATGCGTTGGGATTGCCGTTTCCGGAGAAATCGTACGAATAGACGATGCGGTCGGCGACGCCGTCATGGTTTGAATCGGCGCCGAAGAACGGATGGCTCAGATCGATTCCCGTATCGATCACAACGACCGTTTCGCCCTTGCCGTCGATACCGGCAAAACGCGGGTCGGCGCGAAACTGGTCCAGACGGATCAGCGACGCATCTTGTTGGGCAAGGAGGTTGACATCATTCCGCGCAACCGCCGCTGACGGGGTGAGCGCAGTCGAAGATTTGGTCTCCGGACCTTCGGCGACGAGGCTCGCTCCGATGCCGGAATCGTCAGCGAGCGGATCTCCCGACGGATCGTCGCTCGGCGCATTCGTCCCGTCCCAAGTCATTCGCCGCCCGAGTGCCGAATCCCCAGGACGGAGTGCGTCCAACGGTTGTCGTGTCGTCGCGCCTTGAGATCTCACGCACCGTCCCCCTCTCTCCGCCGGCAACTGAACCAGCCGTCGATATCGGTCCGATTCGTCGCTACTTATGATTGTTTTTAGAATGCCTATGCATTTCAAGATTGTATCCGGCCCCTTATCTTCGCTCAATCCCCCGAATCCTCTGTCCCGGAAAGCTCACACCCCGCGGGGAAGCACGATGGAGGCTCCGGAAACGCTACCGGCGCATCCCGATGTCTCTTCATGACAGCGGGGGAGCCACGCGATACATTCGTTGAAGGCTCAAGCGACGCGGGAGGGGATCGAGGCGATGCGGGTCAGGGACATGAGTGATCTCGTCGACGACCGGCCGCAGGACGGCGTCTTCCGGCTCCACCGCGACGTCTTCACCGACCCGGAGCTGTTCGAGCTCGAGCAGCAATTCATCTTCGAGCGCTGCTGGAGCTTCCTCGGCATCGAATCGCAGATCCCGGAGAAGCATGATTTCGTGACGACGGACATCGGCCGCACGCCGGTGCTGCTGACGCGCGACGGCGACGGCAAGGTCGCCGCCTTCCTCAACGCCTGCCGCCACAAAGGCGCCCTCGTCTGCGCCGTCGAGCAGGGCAACGCCAAGACGCACGTCTGCCCTTATCACGGCTGGGCCTACGCCTCGTCGGGACGCAACATCGCAATCAAGGACCACGAGGCCGGCGCCTACCTCCCCGCCTTCGAGGCCGAGGACCACGACCTCGTCAGCCTGCCGCGGCTCGCGACCTACAAGGGCCTCATCTTCGGCAGCCTCGCCTCGGATGTGCCGCCGCTCGAGGACTTCCTCGGCGATATGCGCTTCTTCCTCGATCTCGCGATGGAGCAGGGTCCGCACGGCATGGAGTTCGTCCCCGGCCGCACGACCTATACCTATCGCGCCAATTGGAAGCTGCAGCTCGACAACGGCGTCGACGGCTATCATTTGACCTCGACGCACCAGAGCTTCATGCAGGTCCAGGGCCGCCGGCGCGGCGGCGAAGGTAATCTCGACGCTCGCCAGTTCGACTGGGCCAAGCGCAAGGCCCAGCAAGGCGGCATGTACGGCTTTCCGCACGGCCATTCGGTGATCTGGTTCGACCAGCCCGAACTCGAGAAGCGACCGCTCTACCCGTCGATTGGCGAGGTCCGCGAACGGCTCGGCGAGCTGCGCGCCGACTGGATGCTCAAGCTGCGCAACCTCTCGATCTTCCCGGCGATGCAGATCGCCGAGGGGATCACGCTGATGCTGCGGACCTTCCGGCCGCTCGCGGTCGACCGCACCGAGATGCGCTCCTATTGCCTGGCGCCGATCGGCGAGGCGCCCGACCGCCGCGCCTGGCGGCTGCGGCAATACGAGGATTTCTTCAACCCCGGCGGCCTCGCGACGCCCGATGACACGATCGTCTACGAGGATTGCCAGCGCGGCCTCGCCTCGCACGGGCTGCCGTGGCTGCAGGGCTATTCGCGCGGCATGGGTACGCTGCGCCAGGGCGCCGACGAGACGGCGCAGCGTCTCGGCATCAGCCCGGCGGAGAGCGGCCGCGGCAGCTACGAGGGCCAGGCGGAGACGCCCTTCCACGCCCCCTACCGCGAATGGGCGCGGCTGATGCAGGCCGGCATGGCCGGGCGGAGCGCCTGGTCATGAGCGCGATCAGCAACGAGGATCCGCGTGAGCTCCTCGCGACCGCGAGCGAGTTCCTGCAGCGCGAGGTGGTCTATCTCGACGAGCGGCGCTGGGACGAATGGCTCGCCCTCCTCGCCCCCGACGTCGAGTACTGGATGCCGGCCTGGAAGACCGAGGACACGATGACCGCGGACCCGCAGCGCGAGGTCTCGCATTTCTATTACGCCAGCCGGGCCGGCGTCGAAGACCGCATCCTCCGCATCCGCTCGCGCCGCTCGCCGGCCTCGACGCCGCTGCCGCGCACGACGCATCTCATCGGCAACGTACAGCTCGTCGACAGCGGGGCGCACGACCGCATGCGGCTACGCTCGTCCTGGGTCTGCCACGTCTTCTTCCCGCGCAGCAAGGAGAGCCACGCCTTCTTCGGCCATACCGAGCACACGCTCGCTCGCCGGGATGATTCGTGGCTGATCGCACGCAAGAAGATCGTGCTGCAGAACGAATACATCCCGACGATGCTGGACTTCTACTGCGTCTGACTACCCTGCCCCGTCATGGCCGGGCTTGACGACGTTGAGAGAGTGGGTGTCGAAGCGGCGGTTTTACCGCTTCGTCGACAGCAGCGCGAAGAGAGCGCCCTGCAGATCGAGGCCCTGCACGATCCACTCGCCGCCGGGCACCTCGTGCGGCCCGTTGACGATCTGGCCACCCGCCGCTTTGACGCGCTCTACCGCAGCGTCGATGCCGTCGACGTAGAAATAATAGCCCCAGAAAGGCGCCGGCACCGTCGCCGGCTTGGTCATCATGCCGCCGGTCTGCACATCGCCGACCTTGAAGATATGGTAGAGGCCCATCGGCCCCATGTCGAAAGGCACGTCCTTCGTCCAGCCGAACAGCTTGGAATAAAAGGCGAAGGCGGCTTCGCCGTCGACGGCCATCAGCTCGCGCCAGCCGGCATGGCCCGGGGTCTTCGGCGCGACCGGAGGCGGCGACTGCATGGCGTCGGATCCCTTGAAGAGGGCGATCACCGCGCCTTGTGGGTCGGCGATGATCGCGAAGCGGCCGACCCCCGGAATGTCGCTCGGCTGGCGATGGACGGTGCCGCCGGCCTCGGCTGCCTGCTTGGCGCTGGCATCGACGTCGTCGACCGCGACATAGCCGATCCAGCCCGGCCGTCCGCCGGCCTTGCGAGCCTCCTCGGGGAGCGTCATCAGCCCCGCCACCGGGATCTCGCCCGCGGTGAACATCGCGTATTCCATGCCGGGCTGGTCGGCGTTCTGGGCACCCCAACCGATCACGTTGCCGTAGAAGGCCTTGGCGGCCTTGGTGTCGGTCGTCATCAGCTCGTACCAGACGAAGCTTCCGTGTGACATCGTCGTCTCTCCTGTTGGATGCGAGGGTCTACGTCAACTCAGTCGTCGATCGCCTGATAGGCGAGCGTCAGGAAATCGCGCTTGATCCGGTCGTCGTCGGGACTCGTCATCATGCGCTGGATCATCAGGACGGCAACCATTTCCTCGGCGGGATCGACGATGAAGCTGGTGCCGAAGCCGCCGTCCCAACCGTAGCATCCCGGCACGGCGAAAATGTTGTCGCGCCGGGTGACGACGGCAACTCCGAAGCCCCAACCGATATTGTCCCAGAAGCCCGGAAAAAAAGGCGACGCCTGCTTCTGAGCCGGGGTGATGTGATCCGTCGTCATCAGCTCGACAGTCGGCCGGGCCAGGATGCGCTCCCGTCCATGCCGACCCTTGGCGAGCAGCATCCGCGCGAAGGCCAGATAATCCTCGGCCGTCGACACGAGCTCGGTCGCCAGCGCCGGCGGCCGCGACCACAATCCCCCGGCCGCGGTGTCATAGACCTTGAGCTGGCCCGCCTCGGTCCGATAGCAGGTCGCCAGCCGGGAGAGCTTCGCCGCCGGCACGTGGAAGCCGGTGTCCGCCATGCCGAGGGGCGCGAAGATCCGCTCGGCGAGGAAATCCTCGAAGCGCATGCCGGCGACGCGCGCGATCAGCACGGCAAGCACGTCGTAGCCGGTGTGGTAGAACCAGCCTTCGCCCGGCTGGTGGAGCAGCGGCAGGCTGCCGAGCCGCCGCATGTACTCGTCGGCGTCGAAGGCAATGGGATCCGGCCCCGGCGCCAGCCCGACCTCCCTGATCGCTTGCTGGATCGGGAAGGTGCCGGGGCGCGCCATGATCGCGCCGAGGCCCCAGCGAAGGGTCAGCAGGTCGCGCAGAGTGATCGCCCGCTTCGCCGGGACGGTATCGTCGACGCGACTATCCATGGCGCGCAGCACCCGACGATCGGTGAGCTCCGGCAGCCACCGGTCGACCGGATCGTCGAGCCGCAGCCTCGCCTCCTCGACGAGGATCATGGTGGCGACCGCGGTCACCGCCTTGGTCATCGAGGCGATACGAAAGATCGTATCGCGGCGCATCGGCGCTGGGCTCTCGAGATCCTGGACGCCGATCGTCTCGACATGGAGCGCGTCGCGGCGGCTGACCAGCGCGACGATCCCCGCCACTTCGCCCCGCTCCACACTGCCGCGCAGGACCTCGGCCATGCGGCCGAGCCGCGCCGTCGACAAACCCCCGACGCTCATCGCCTTACTCGGCGCAGCAGGATTGCGCCTGTGGCGGCTCCTCGTATTCGTCGTGGCGACGAACGAAATCCATGGTCGTCGTCTCGTTGCGGCCCCGCGGCGCGCGGTCGAGGATCATCAGCGTGCCGATCAGCTCCTCGGGACCGCGGGCATAGCTCGAATAGGTATGGAAGATCTCGCCGGAGTCGTCCTTGGCGAAGGCGCTGAGGCCGGGGAGCTCGTCGTTCGCGTGGGCCGATTCCGTCTCGGTGAAATTGTAGAAGACCTTGCCGGTCGCCAGCTCTTCCGGGCTGAACGACGCGTGATAATCGTAGTTGAAGTCGCTGCCGAAGGACGACGCCCAGGGGAAGCGCCAGCCCATCCGCTTCTTGTAGGCCGCGATCTTGTCGAGCGGCGCGCGCGAGACGGCGATCAGCGTGACGTCGTGATGCTCGAGATGCGGCAGCGCGCCGTCGAGATGATCGGCAAGGAACGAGCAGCCCGGGCAGCCGGCCTGCCAATCGGGTCCGAGCATGAAGTGATAGACGATCAGCTGGCTGCGGCCGGCGAACAGCTCGGCGAGCGTCTTCCGCCCGGCCGGCGTGTCGAAGACATAGTCCTTCTCGACCCTCTCCCACGGCAAGGCGAGACGCGCGGCATTGACCTTGTCGCGCAGGTGGGTCGCTTCCTTTTCCTGGGCGAGCAGCGCCCGGCGCACGGTGAGCCATTCCTCGCGAGAGACGACTTGATTGCGCTGCATTCTGCTCCTCCCTGAGATGGGTCTTGACTAAATACGTTGATACCAACATTTATAGACCATGTCAAACCCCGGCGAGATTCCGCTCGAGACGACCTATCTGGTCCGCGACACCTGCCTGTGCCTCCACGTGCAGCGCGCGGCGCGGGCCCTGGCGCGGCGTTTCGATGAGGCGTTGCGGCCGCTCGGGCTGACGAACGGCCAGTTCTCGCTGCTGATGTCGCTGAACCGCCCCGAGCCGGCGAGCATGGGCTCGGTGGCCGCACTGCTGGCGAT
>JAQGID010000224.1 GCA_028291405.1 Rhodospirillales bacterium
TGCCGACCCGCACCTTGTGCGAGTGCAGCCCCTTGGGGATCTCGATCTCGGCGATTTTACGCGGATTCCGCGGATCGCTGAGGTCGACGACCGAGGTGCCGTGCGGCGGCGCCATGTGGCCGATGAAGCCGTAATTGCCTTCGACGACGATCTGGCCGCCGCCGGCGCAATCGAGCCACGCGACTTCCCTCACCCCGTTGCAGATCGCCATCGCCGCCCTCCCCTATGTCGGTTTGTAAGTTTTCGCTACTGCTTCGTCATGCCCGGGCTTGACTCGCGCATCCACGTCTTTGCGGCAACGAAAGAAAGTCGTGGATGGCCGGGTCAAGCCCGGCCATGACGGATGAACATGACGGATGAAAGAGTGCCCTACAGAAACCGCGTCGGGGCGATCATCGTACGCCACATATGCGAGGCCGGCGTGTCGTCGTAGCCCAGCCCCTCTTCCGGCTGGCGGAAGTTGCGGCCCACGATGTCGACGAAATCGTCGAGGCTGACGACGGCGTTGGGATCGAAGGAATAGATGTCGTTGACGGTGATGAGCCGCGCCGTGCCGTACCATTTATGGGCGCGCGCCACCTTGTAGTCGCGCTCGATGTAAGGTTCCGGCTTGTAGTCCTCGCCGAACAGCTTGATGTAGAGCTCGGGATAGGCGTAGCCGGCCTCCTCGTCGGGATAGAAGCGCAGCGCCTGATGCGCCCGGATCGCCCAGGCGACCTCCTCGTCGACATAGGGGGCGATCATCTGCGCCGCCCAATAGCCGTGGTCGCAGCGGATGAAGCCGACGACGGCGAGATCATGCAGCAGGCAGGCGAGGATGACCTTCTCGCTGCAACCGGCCTTGAGGGCATGGGTCGCGCTCTGCAGAAGGTGGTTGCGCGACGGGCTGAGCCGGTAGTTGAAGAAATCGAGCAAGGTCGGCTTCTTCGGCATCTGCGGCAGTCGCGGATCCTCCTTCATCAGGAAGTGCTGTCCTTCCTCGGCCGGCGGCCGCATCTGCGTCGTCCGCGGATCCTGCTCGCCGGAGGTGTAGAGGACGGATTTCGCGGGGACGTCGGGGAGCGTCCGCATCATTTCCTCTTCGAGCGCATCGGCGCGTTCGGACATGGTGGCGGCTTGTGGAATGGCCATGGCGTTGCTTACTCCCATTCGATTGCCGCCATGCTAGCCCGAGAACCCGGCCCCGCCAAGAATAAGGGAGCGGGCATCGCCGTGATGCGCCGCGGAGAGGCGGGCGCAGCTATGCTATGCTTTGCTACTGAGGCGGCAGGCTTCGGAAGGATGGGGGCAGTCCGATCCTCTCGTTGCGATCAAAGCCGCAATGTAGAGAGGACGATTAGACAGGCTGAATTAGACAGGCTGAATTTAGGATAGGCTGCATTTTTATAATTTGTTATGTTATTTTCTTCGGTATTGAACTACCGTTGCGCGGCGCACTAACTCTTTTTTACCAAAGAATAGCAGCGGAGGCAACTGTGGGAGATTCATCAGCGTTGCTGCGCCGGGTCGGGATTCTGCGGCGAGATGCGAGTTGCGTTATCGATCCCACGGCACGACGGCTGGTGGTGGCCCTCGCCGAGGCGGCAGAGCGCCTCGCCGCGCGGATGGATGAGGAAGAAGGCTGGTTCGACGTCCGAAAACAAACGGATGTCGACACAGCCTCCCTGGCGCCCCAAAAATCCCCGTTCCGACAGCCATCCTCCCGGAAACATCTCGGCTGTGCCCGCAGGAATGCTCACGATCATGCGGGGGCGGAGACGCGCTCCGACAGGCGCAGCCCGAGGTAAACGCCCAACGGCGGGCGCCGGAGGGCCTGACGGTATTTCGGGTCGAAATCGGCCGCCGCCTCGAGGCCGCGGCGATCCAGGATCGTCAACCGCCTGCCGGTGAGCTGAATCAGACCTTCCTTCCGCAGCCGCTGCAGCACGCGATTCATATGCACGGGCGTCATCCCGAGAGTATCGGCCAACTCGTCCTGCGTCAGTTCCAGGATATACGATTCGGCTCCCGCAGCGCCGGCCATTTGGTACCGCAGGTACAGCTCGTACAGCAGGTGAGCGACGCGGCCATGCCCCTTCTGGTGCCCCATCTTGACCAGCCACTGGCGCAAAATCGTATTGTCCTGCGCCGCGCTCGACCAGATGATTCGCGCCATGACCGGGTTCGCCTGCATCGAATCGAGCAGGTCGTCGCGCGAAACGGAAGCGATCTCGGTCCGCACGATGGCTCGGACGCTGTGGTCCATCTCCTCGGCGCAAAAGATATCGGCATTGCAGGCCTCGCCGGGGAAAATGACCCCGATGATACGTCTGCTGCCGTCCGGCATGATCTTATAGCGGCAGGCGAGACCGCGGACGATGACCCGCAGCTCGGCCGGCACCTGGCCCTCGCCGAGGATATCCCGGCGCGCCTCGACCCAAAACCGCGACTTGATCGGAGCCCGGAAATCGCGCAGCTCCTCGGCCCCCGGTCGGTCATAGGGCCGCACTGCCCACGGCGCCCCGCAGTCGCCGCTGTCGCCATTCATCTCCATCATGGCCTGACCTCTTCCGGACGAAGGTGCGGGCCCGCGAGGACCTGCTGGATTAGCATGACGAGAGCGTCGCCGCCGAATGGCTTCGTCAGGCGCCAGAGCGGCAAGGATTCCAGAAGCCTCGCACCTTCCGAGTGCCCCGTCATCGCCACGACGGGCAGGCCGGATCCGACGAGCTCCTCGCTCAGGTCCGCGCCGGATTCATCGCGCAGCATGACCTCGATGAGGGCGATGTCCGGCCGGGTCGCCGCGATGCTGGCGCGAGCCATCCTCCCGTCGTTGGCGGCGAGGACGTCATAGCCTCGTTGCTCGAGGATCTCTTGGAGGACGTTTCGCACCTCGCGTTCAGGCTCGACCAACAGGACAACTCTGGAACTCGTACGGTCATCCGGCTCTTGGGACACCATGGCCTCCCCTGATGGAACGGCGATGGCTAGTATGTACCCTAATCGGAGAAAACATAACAATAACATAAGATAAGGAAAAGTTAAATTAGTCTTACTTTCTCCACTTGGAGTTTTTCTCACCCCTTCCTAGGCCATTTAACCTAAATAACCGAGTGCAACCGTCCATCGCACCGGTTGCCAGGCGCATCGACGACGCGAGGCGCCGAATCGCGCTTCAGCTCAGGTGCGCTGCCTCGGCTCGAGCGCGGCCATGCCAGCGCACGCCCGGACGCGGCAGGACCAATGTAAATCTAAGGCTGGTTTCATCATCGTCCGCGGCAAAGAATTCGTCATCGCCCGCGGAAAAGAAAACGCGGATGGGACGAACCATGGCAGATCGACGAAGCAGGACCGATAGGGTGCCGTCGGGGAGCGTCTCAGCTGCGGCGGCGGTCCATCACCCCACTGGCGAGAAGCGCGCGCTGCTCCTGGATCCGTTGCCCGTTGCCGTCGCGGTCTTCCTGTTCCGCGAGCGCGATTCGCGTCCGAGCGGCAGCTCGCAGCAGGCGATCCGTCGCCTCGAGCAATGCTTCGCGATGCGCCACGCTGTCGCAGTCGAACGCCGAATCGAACGCAACCAGGAATGCCGCGATATCGCTATTGACGCGTTCACGGAGCTTTTGATCGATGACTTTGTTCGAATGGAATTCGGCCGGTTTCAAGACCGCCGCAATCGGCGAAGGATCCTGCACACGTTGCGCTGCGGAATTCGCTTTCGAACCTCCCGAAACGGCCTCGTCGCGCCCTGTTTCCCGGCTTACGATATAGCGAATTGCCGGGCCGGTGCAGCCAAAGCTTTTAGCGATACTGGCTAGCGTTTCGCCTGAATTGTGTCGAGCGAGGATTCTCGGCCATTCGGAGCGCGCGATCTTGCCCTTTTCTCGTGCATTAATCATCAATGACTATCCATTCCCTCGCGGGCGTAAGAGTATGATGCCTACGAAGTAAAAACAAGCGTTACTGTGTCATCGCCGCGTCAAATTGCCCCTTAGGGGTAAGCGAGAACATCGGACAGCACCTCTGCTAGTACTACGTAAGAAGGGAACGGAAAAAAAACAACCCCTGTTGGATAAGGCGATCTTATGCTTTCATCCCACTAGGCTAGCACAAGGAAATGGGCATGCGGTACCTAGTCGTTGCAATCGGCACTTTACTCGCGGCGCTCCAACCGTCTCACGTCTCCGCTCAAATGCTCAACGATCCGAGCAGCCGTGCTTCGTCCGCGCCGCCACGTCCGATTGCGCCGGCGACCGGCGCAAAGGCGGATGCGCGTGCCGGGCGCTTGCCGCCGCGCGAGGTGGAATTGCCAGGCTCGACATTTCAGGCGCCGGCTGCCGGTTCGCCGGCAACGGTGCCATTCTCCGTCGCCAATCCGTTTAGCGGCGGCGGAGGCGAGCAGGACATGGGCATCTACCGCGCCATCACGAAGTGATGTTCCTTCTTAATTTCGGTCATTAGTAATTTGATTTTATTACATTTTAGACGACCAATCCGGCCAAAAAGAACAGGGTGCCCCGGATCCCGGGACACCCTGCCATGTTGCCGCTTCCCCCGAGTTTCGGGGGCTTCCGGCGATTAATGCACGGTGATCGACGCAGAGTTGCCGATCGCCGCCGTCGTCGAGGACAGCGCCCCGAGCTTGCCGCTGACGGTCGTGAGTGCCGTCTGGCTGGCGCCGTTGAACGAGGAGATGTTCGCGGCACCGCTCAGCCCGCCGGCGGAGATGTTGATCGAGTTGCCGATCGCCGCCGTCGTCGTCGCCACGGCGCCCACCGCCCCGAGATCCGAAGCGTAGAGTACCGCGAGCTGCGGCCGGAAATTGTCCTGGTCGAGGCCGCCGAGCGAGAAATTGCCCGTCGACGCCGCCGAGAACGAATTGCCGAGCGCGGCGGTCGTGACCGTCAGGTCCTTCACGCCGTGCAGATCGTCGAGCCCGGTGAAGGCCGCCTGTCCGAGGACCGGCTTGTTCAACTGGCTGACGTCGCCGAGGTTCATCGCGCCGGCCGAAGTGAGCGACGCGGTGTTGCCGATCGCGGCCGTCGTCAGATCGACGTTCCAGGTCGGGAACGACGAGCCGACGCCGCCGATGCGCTGGACGGCGGAGTCGTCCAGGTTGTTGATCGCCAGCTGCCCGAGGGTCCAGCTGTCGTGGCCGCCGTTGACCTGCACCAGCTTGTCGAGGTTGAGCGTGCCGCCCTCGGCGTTAACGTTGTTGGTGACGAGGGTCGCCGTGTTGCCGATGGCCGCCGCGGTGGCGCTGAGCGGGCCACCGAAGTTGTCATGGACCAGGTTGTTGACCGCGAGTTCCCCAAGGCCCTTGTTGATCTGGACGACCTTGTCGAAGTCGGGGCTGCCGCCGATCGAGCCGGTGGTCAGGCCGATCGAGTTGCCGATCGCAGCCGCGACGAAGGTGCTGACGTGAGTAGCGTCGCTCGCCGCCTTGGACCACGACACGTCGTTGACGCCGACCTGGAAGCCCTTGTTGACCTGCGTCAGCTCGAGGTTCGCGATGTCACCGCCGACACCCGTCCCGCCGGTCACCGCATCGGTGACGCCAGTCAGCGTGTTGCCGATCGCCGCAGCCGTGCCGCTGATCGGGCCGTCGAGCCCGCCAGAGGTGTCGACATGGATCTTGTTGACGGCGATCTGATCCTCGAAATTGCCCTGGAAGATGTCGAACTTGGCGACCGAGGTCGCCTTCTCCAGGTTGACGGCGAGGCTGTTGCCGATCGCGGCGACGGTCGAATCGACCGAGGTGCCGCTGCCGGAAATGACGGCGAACGCTTTTTGATCGCCGTCGTTGATCTGCTTGGTGATGTAGATGTCGGTGGCATGCGCGGCACCCGCCAGCATGGACATCCCGACGAGCGCAGTCGTGGCAAAGAGAACTCTTTTCATTTGGTAAACCTTTCCTCTGGATGGTGAAAAAACCCGAAGTGCGTCAGCCTCCGAGCCGGTTTGTGGCTTCGACCTTGAGAGTTGGCGGCACGACCTCAGCCGTCGTGGTCGCCAATTCTCCCTGTCGGGCCAACTCCTGACACGGTGCCGTTTCCGGTGTGTCGAGGAGTGCGGTGACGAGGTCGAAGACAGACCGCTCCAAGACGGCCCTCACCCCAAGAGAGACGGGCTCGTCCTTCTTCGCCCCGAGATTGAAGTCGATTAAAGTGTTGCCGAAGAACTTGAAGATCCCCGCGGTCGTCTCGTAGCCGACGACTTGCTTATGCAGGGTCGATGTCTGCTTGACTTCGCTGGTCCGGGAGTCGACCAGCCGCAGGTCGACCGACAGTAACAGCCGGTACTCGCGGTAGCTCGGACCAATGTTGTTGACGGAGACCTGTGCCCCGCCGGAGAAGATATTATAATCAATACTCGTAATTCCGCCGACGAGGTAATAGTCCGAGCCCTTGAGGACGCCCGCCTTGATGCCGCGGTACGGCACCTCGACCGGTCCCTTGTCGGTCTCCATCGTGCGCGGCCCATCGCCGAGGATCTTGTCGTTCGCGTATTTCAGCTCCCATTCGACGACGCGCGTGTCGACGCGCTCGACGAGCCGTACCGCCCGCGTCTTCGCGAGGGCCGACATCACCATCAACTCGGGTCCCTGACTGACCTTGTAGCCGCCGTCGTCGAGCGAGAACTTGCCGGTTCGATCGGCGATCGCGCCGACCGCGACGACGGGCTTGTTCGGCTCGTCGCCGCCAACTTTTGCCAGGCAGCTAAGCGCCGCGGCGTACGGGGTCACCACCTCTTCGATCGGCGGCCCGCGCAGCAGGGACGTGTTCCTGCTGGTGCAGCCTGATACCGAGACGAGGATGGCCGCGGCGACAATGAGCTTGCGCATCATGACTCTCCCTGGTGCCGGTCAATGACCGGAGAGCGAGGTGATGCTCCCGTTGAGCTCCCCTGCACCGGTTTGCGAGCCGTTGTTGGTTTGCGTGCCGGTCATGCTCACCGTCGTCTGATTGCCGGCCGTCACGGTGGTCATGTTGCCGATCGAGACCGTCGAGTTGTTGGTCGTCGAACCCGGCGCGAAGTTGTTGTAGTAACCGCCCGTCTGCTTCTGACGCATGTCCTCCATCGTCGCCCTCGCGCTCAGCGTCGACGGATCTTGGAATTGCCAATCCTTCTCGAAGAGCCCGTTTGCCCGGCCCTCGGTCGGGGCGAAGGCCGCGACCGCCACGACGATGGCGCTGATGACGAGTCTGATCATGGAGTTCTCCCTCAAGCTGCGGATGGTTCCCGCGACACGCCTCGACCGCGATTTTCCAGCGCGTTGCGCGCGACGGTGATAAACGCAATTTAAGTAAATCGATCCAAAATAATGCCACTTTTTTGCCATAACATTAGTCACAGAGACATTTTTGGTAGAAATTGCTCTAGCAGGAAGGACGGTATTTCACCGTTTTTGGTAATAAAGTTTGATGGGTTTGTATATATTTATTCATCATCGTATTTTAATATTGATCTTTATCAGAAAACTTTAACGTAATAGACCTTGTTCGACCGGATCGACGGGCCCAAATATTTGGCGTGAAACGATGCTTGCGAGGCACTCAAATGAAATTTCTGCCAGCCATCGGGATGCTGCTCGCGCTGTCGGGCGGGACAGCCGCCGCCGACGAGATCCTGAATCCCCCAGGCGCGCAGGGCGGATTCCTCAACGGCAAGCTCGCCGGTCCGACCGCGAGCGGGATCGAGACCCCGCCGTGGAGTTCGGACATCGGACGGCTCGAGGAAGACGCAGTCTTCGCGGGAGCCTACAACCGCTCGCGCGTGCCGCGGTTCTGGGGCGGCGCCTCCGTGCCGGTGTGGCGCGCCGGCGGCGTCTCCGGCGCCTTGATCGGTGCCTTGGCGAAGGGTCCAGGCGGCGTCCCCGTCGTTCGGCTCGGCACGCTGAAGGGCACCAGCGGGCTGGTTTTCAGGGCGCGATAGGCCATCTCCACTCGGGCTTTGCGACCAACGTCGCAATCGTGCCCGAGCTGCGTGACCGACACTATCTCTGGACCGGCGCGACGCATTGCGCGGACCGGCCGATCAGGTTGCGGATCGCCGAGGCCGTCACGTCGCATTGATAGATCGCGTTGCTGATCTTGGTTTTGTGCGCGTACGCGACGCGTTCGTTGACCGTCGCGACATAGGGCATGTCGATCGCCTTGTTGGCAAGCATCGGCGCCAGCCGCTTCTCGAGGCTCGGAAGGCATTGCTTGGATTGCAGCGTGCATCCCGGGCAATTTTGCAGATTGGATTTGGCGTAAGCATCGAGCAGCTGGTCGCAATCGCCCCGCGTCAGCCGCGTCGTCTGAACCGAGGTGATCGTTAGCCCGCCGGGCGTCGTAGTCACGATCACCGGGTAGAATTCGTCGGCGGCGGTCGCCGGGCCAAGCGATGTCGCCAAGACGAAAAACGCCATCGACACGGCGATCAATACTTGCTTCGTCATCGTCACCCCTCCAGGTTAATGCGCTAGTTACTGATAAAAGTTAGTCTTGGCGCAGCCAAGATTTGCAACGGCGCAGTAACGCGAACGGATGGGGGATGGTTGCGCGGCCGGCGCGATTTTTATTCGCGCAGCGGTTTTGCCTCAGCCGCGTCCGAGGAAGGGCATCGAGACCGGCAGCATGATGGTCTCGAGCAGATTGACCGTCGCCGGCAAGCTCGCCATCAGCAGCACGACCCGGGCGACGTCGGCTGGGGTCATCGCACCCTCCTGACGGACCGCGCTCGTTCCCTGTCGGCCGAAGCTCGTCGCGGTGTTGCCGGGGTGGATGATCGAGGCGGCGATGCCGTGCTCGCGGCCGTCGAGGGCGAGCGAGCGCGTCAGCCCTTCGAGGGCGAATTTCGAGGCCGTATAGGGCGCCGCGTCGCGCCGCGGTACCTTGGCGCCGACGCTGCCGATGTTGAGAATGCGCCCGCCGCCCTGGGTCTTCATGACGCGCAGCGCCTCGCGGCCGCACAGGAAGGCCCCGGTCAGGTTGACGTCGATCACCCGCCGCCAGTCGGCGAGCGTCAGCGCGTCGGTCGGAATGTTGACCGAGACGCCGGCATTGTTGACCAGGATGTCGACGCGGCCGAAGGCGGCGATCGCCTGTCGGAAGAGAGCGGCGACCTCATCCTCGTCGGTGACATCGGTCGGTACCGCCAGCGCAGTGCCGCCACCGTCGCGGAGGCGGCCGGCGACGGCGTCGAGCAGGTCGCGCCGGCGCGCCGCCAGCACGAGTCTCGCGCCGGCGCCGGCGAAAGCGGCGGCGATCGCCTCCCCCATGCCAGCGCTGGCGCCGGTGACGATCGCAACCTTGTCCTGCAGCTCGTTCATCGCGTGCCCTCCTGCCGAGAAAATGGCCTCGGGTCGCGCCGCCGGTCAACCCGGCAGTCGCGTTGATCCCGCAACGATTGACTCCTGCTCGGCGGCCAATTGTGATACCGCCTCATACAGCAATCAAAGCGTCCAGAGGGAGGCGATGGTCACCACGGTCGAGAACAGGCTCCTGACGGATGTCGCGCCGGGCACGGCGATGCACCGCTTGTGGAAGAGCTACTGGCTGCCCTGCATCCGTACCCAGAAGCTCGTTGCCGGCGGCCGGCCCGAGCGGATCCGGCTGCTCGGCGAGAATTACGTCGCGTTTCGCACGCATGACGGGCGCATCGGCTTCTTCGACGAGCAGTGCCCGCACCGCCGTGCCTCGCTGACGCTGGCGCGCAACGAGGATTGCGCGCTGCGCTGTATCTTTCACGGCTGGAAATTCGACGTCTCCGGCGCGGTCGTCGAGACGCCGAACGACCGTCGCCCCGGCTTCCGCGAGCAGGTCAAGCTGCGCCATTTCCCCACCCGCGAGGCCGGCGGCATGGTCTGGGTCTATCTCGGCGAAGGCATCGCGCCGCGCTTCCCGGATCTCGTCTTCAACACGCTGCCCGACGCCCAAGTCTGGGCGCGCGCAGCGGTCGTCCCCTGCAACTGGCTGCAGGGTCTCGAGGGCACGCTCGACCCCGCTCATGTCGCGATCCTGCACCAGAACATCACGCGCAGCGCCCAGTCGCTCGCGACGCTCAACCTGATGCCGGAAGCCGAGCCACGTTTCGAAACCGAGATCAGACCGTATGGCATGAGCGTCGCCGCGCTGCGCGATCTCGCCGGCGGCGAGCGCTACGTCCGGGTCACGGAATACGTCGCGCCGGGGATCTCGCTCATTCCCTACGGCGCGGACGAGCCGCAGCAATGCATCATGACGATCCCGATCGACAGCGGCCACACGCTGCAATGGAACGTCTTCTTCCACTACCAGCGGCCGCTGACCGCGGCCGAACGCGAGATCATGCTGCTCGGCACCGGGCCGGACGACGACGACATCTACCAGCCGTCAGACAAGCCCTATTGGGGCCAGGACCGCGAAGCGATGGCAGATAACAATTTCTCCGGCCTCGCCGGCGTCATCATCGAGGATTTCGTCATCGCCGAAAGCATGGGGGTCGTCGTCGACCGCGAGAACGAGCAGCTTTGCGCCGCCGATCTCAGCGTCGTGCGGCTGCGCCGCTTCCTCAAGGCGGGGCTGGACAGTCTCGCCGCCGGCGGCCAGGCCCCGGGCCAGGAGAGCGACATCGATTTCGCCGCCATCCGTTCGACTGCCGGCGTCTTCGCCGCGGGCCAGGATTGGCGCGGGATCGCATCCGCGCCGCAGGCGACGGCAGCGGAATAACGGGATTAGAAGGATAAGGGGATCGTCATGAAGCTCGCATTGCTGGTCGGCGCCGTCGCGCTGACATTGTCGTCCGCTGTTTCCGCGGGCGAGAAAACGATCAAGATCGGCGTGCTGACCGACCTCAGCAGCTTCGCCGCGACCAGCATGGGACCGGGCTCCGTCGCGGCGACCGAGATTGCCGTATCGGATTTCGGCGGCACGGTGCTGGGCAAGAAGATCGAGGTGATCTCCGCGGACATGCAGTCGAAGCCCGACCTCGCGGTGCAGCTGGCACGCACCTGGTACGACACCGAGAACGTCGACCTGATCGTCGACGTGCCGGCCTCGGCGGCGGCGCTGACCATCCAGACGATGGCGATCGAGAAGAACAAGATGTTCATCGCCACCGTCGCGGCGACGACCGATCTCAGCGGCAAGGGCTGCACCGCGACCAGCGTCCATTGGGGCATCGACACCAATGCGATGTCGCGCGGCCTTGTCAACGCGCTCGCCAAGGACGGCGCCAAGACCTGGTTCCTGATCCTGCCGGACTATGCCCTCGGCAAGGCGCTCGGCAGCGCCGCGACCGCGGCGGTCACGGCCGGTGGCGGCAAGGTGCTCGACACCGTCTATTACCCGCCGAACAGCCAGGACTATTCGCAATACGTGCTGCGGGCGCAGCAGTCGGGCGCCGACGTCATCGGCGCCGGCAACGTCGGGCTCGACCTCTCGACGCTGATCAAGCAGGCTTCGGAATTCGGCGTCATTCCATCGTCGAAGCAGAAGCTCGCCGCCTTCGTGATGAACCTCTCGGACGTCCACGCGGTCGGCCTGCCGACGATGCAGGGAGTCTATATCGTGCAGGATTTCTACTGGGACCAGAACGACGCGACGCGTGCTTTCGCCAAGAAATTCCTCGAGAAGCGCAAGGTCATGCCGAACTACACGCAAGCCGCGAACTACACCGGCGTGCTCGCCTATCTCAACGCCATCAAGGACGCCGGCACCGACGATCCGAAGGCGGTGGTCGCCAAGCTCAAGGAAAAGCCGCAGGCGCGGTTCGAGGACAAGGCGACGGTGCGGGCGGACGGCCGCGTCATCAACACCGTCGATCTCTACCGCATTAAATCCCCCGCCGAGTCAAAGGGCGCGTTCGACTATCTGAACTTGGTCGGATCGTTGCCCGGCGACCAGGCCTTCCAGCAGATGGCCGACAGCGAGTGCCCGCTGGTCAAGAAATAACGCCATGCTGTTCGGATTGTTCGGCGGCGCCCGCGCCGCGCACAAGGGTCCCGCCGGCGACAGCCAGGGCTATCGCGAGTACATCGCCTATGTCCGCGAGGCCGAGGAGCTCGGCTTCCACAGCGTCTTCATGGTCGAGCATCATTTCACCGGCGCCGGGCAGGTCTCGGCCTCGCTGAACGTGCTCAGCTATCTCGCCGCCTGCACCCAGCGGATCCGCCTCGGGACGGCGGTCGTCGTGCTGCCCTGGCACAATCCGGTGCTGGTCGCCGAGCAGGCGGCGACGCTCGACCTGCTGTCGAACGGCCGTCTCGATTTCGGCGTCGGCAAGGGCTATCGCGATAGCGAGTTCGCCGGATTCTGCATCGCGGCGGACGAGGCGACCGAGCGGTTCGACGAGGCGATGCAGGTCATCCGCGCCGCCTGGTCGGGCGAGGAACGCTTCTCGCACTACGGCAAGCGCTGGCATTTCGAGAACGTCGTCGTCGAGCCGGCGCCGGTGCAGCGGCCGCACCCGCCCTTCTGGCTTGGTGCCGGCAGCGACGAGTCGATCCGCAAGGCGGCCCGCGAGGGATACAATCTGCTGCTCGACCAGATCGCGACGACCGATACGACGATCGCCCGGGTCGCCGCCTTCCGTCAGGAATGCGCCCGCGTCGGCCGCCCCTACGCCCCGGCGATGGTCGGCGCGACGCGGGGCCTGCATATCGCCCGCAACACGGCAGAACGCGAGGCGCAGCTCGCGATCCGGCTGCAGGTCCTCAAGAACATCGGTGCGCTGGCCCGCGGCGCCGATGCCGCGCGCTACGCCCCCGACTCCGTGGTGCAGACGGCGCGCGAAATCGACGATGGCGCGCTACTCGGCACGCCCGACGAGATCATCGCACGGCTGCGCCGCCTCGAGGCCGGCGGCGTCGAGCATGTGCTCCTGGTCGACCCGCGGCCCTCGCTCGAATCGCTGCGGCTCTTCGCCTCGGAGATCATGCCGGCATTCTCCGGCACCACCTGATCGCTTTTGCGCAGGCGCCGCGCCCGCAGCGCGGCGTATTCCGCCGCATCATGCGCGTCCAATGTCCTCGTCAACCACGCGTTCCACATCGCCGCCTCCACGCGACCGAGGGACAGCGAACACATCCGAGACAATCGCGAGCAGGCATGAAAAAAACCGCCTCGCGCATCGCGGGCGGCTCGCATTCCGGGTTTCGAATCCAGGCCTAGAACAGGCCTCCATCCCCGCATGACAAGCCGCGCCCGGACGCGTGTACGCGCCAGCGCTTGAGACAGGTCATATCGGCGAAAATTCGGCTCATGGAGGGATTATGCGGAAGATGGCGGCCGCGTGCAAGGGTGCTGTCACTCGCCTAGGATTGCCCGTCATTTGACGCAACCGCGAGGAGAGTCGCCGAGAAGACGGCGGCCGAGCAGGACGGCCGGGCGTTCGACGAAGACGTGAAAAACGAGGCCGGCGGCAACTCCCGAGGAGATCAGGATCAGGAGGACGACCGGGAGCATCACGCCCCCGATGATGCCTGGCGCCAACGGCAGCACAATCCGGGCGACCGCGGAAATCGCGAAATAATGCACGAGGTAGATCGCGTAGGAGGCAGCACCGAAGAGCAATGCCACGCGACCGACGCCGGCGGGCGCCATCCGGTCCCGGCCGGCGAGGCCAAGCACGATGAGCGCGCCGGCAAATCCGTACCACAGGAAATGGACCGGCGGCGCATAAGCTTCGAGTGCGCCTAGAACAGCGAAGAGCGCCACGCCGGTGACCCAAATTCGCGCGTCGACGGCGCTACGCCGCGCGATCGCCGCGACGGCGATGCCGAAAAAGAACTCGAGGTTCCGCAGATCGAAGACGAAAGAGAGCGCGAATTCGCTCGGTTGCAGCCACGCGCAAACGATGATGCCGGCGAGCCACAGCGCGAAGACGACCGTTCCCAGGACACGGCTCCAGATCGCGACCGCGAAGATTGCGTAGAACAGAAGCTCGTAGGAGAGGCTCCACGCCACGCCAATCAGCGATGCGTGATAGGGCATCGGCACGAGCAGCACCGACTGCAGGATGAAGGGAAAGCTTCGCACGTCGCCGTCGCCGAGCGAAGGCACGAGCAGATAGATCGGAATGATCAAGGCGCAAACCGCCCAATACGGCGGGAAGATCCGGACGAAGCGGCGGCCGAGATAGCGCCGGAGCCGCGCCGGACGACCGATGTCGGCGGCATGCGCATACGAGATGATGAAGCCGCTGAGGACGAAGAAGATGTCGACGCCGTTGCGCGCGAAGGCGAAATAGCGCCCGATATCGATCGTCCCGCCGAATCTGGGCGACGAGATCGCGCCCGCCGCGTGGAAGGCGACGACGAGGATCGCGGCGACGCCGCGCGCCAGCTCGATTCGCGGCTGGCGCTGTGAGTGAGTGACCTCGAGCTTCACGACGGACTGCAGGCCGTGGCTTCAGGCGCGGCGGCGTGACGCGATGCCGCCGAACGGGCGCGCTGGACGATCTGCTTCATCGTGTCTCCGCCATGAGGGGCAGCACTTATAGCCCGCAGAGATCGGCGCCGGTGGCGGAAATCGAAGGCGACTTCGTCGGGTCTAGCCGGGCAGTCGCGTGAGATCGAGAATAACGCCTTCGTCGGCGCGGAGAGCGATTTCGGGTCGGAGAGCGTCGCCGCGCTCGTCCAGGACGGTCGACAGCAGGACGATGGCCGGGATTTCCGGACCAGGCCGAGCCACGACGCGATCCTCGTGGCCGAAATTGAGCAGGATGGCGAAATGGCCGGCGCCGTGGCGCCGCTCGAAGATCAATATTTCGTCGACCGCGACGACATGCTCGAGCCGCCCGACCGCGAGCGCCGGGTGTGTGCGGCGCAGCGCGATCAGGCGGCGGTAGAGCGCCAGGATCGAAGTCGGATCCTGCGCCAGCATTGCGACGTTGCGCGCTTCATGATCGGGGGCGAGCCGCAGCCACGGGCGCCCAGCGGTGAAGCCGGCGTTCGGGTCGGCATCCCATTGCATCGGCGTCCGCTCGGGATCGCGGCCGACGCCGATTCCCGGCTGCTGCTTCTCGTAGGGATCCTGGACCTCGTCAGGCGGGATGGCGACGTCCGCCATGCCGATCTCCTCTCCGTAATAGATCGTCGGCGTGCCGCGCAGCGTCAGCAGCAGCATCGCGGCGACCGGCGCCTGCGCCGCCCCGATGCGCGAGGCGATCCGATGGTTGTCGTGATTGCCGAGCACCCAGTTGGGCCAAGCTCCCGGGGGCAGCGCCGCCTCGTACTCGGCGATGATGCGGGCGATGCCGGAAGCGTTCCAAGCCGTGCTCAGGAGCTGGAAGTTGAAGGGCAGATGTGCGCCCCGGAGGTCCTTGCCATAGTAGGCGACGAGACGCTCGACCGGCAGGTAGATCTCGCCGATCAGCACGCGCTCGTCATAGGCATCCAGCACGTCGCGCATTTCTTCGACGATCGCCTGCCCCTCCGGCCGGTCGGCGGTGTAGAGCGGCAGCAGGCGGTGCTGCGACGCCTCGTCCGGCCGGAACGACGGGTTGACGGGATTGTCGCGCAGCTGCTCGTCCTTGATCAGCAGCCAGATGACGTCGACGCGGAACCCGTCGACGCCGCGATCCAGCCAGAACCGCAGCACGTCGTAGATCGCCTGTCGCACCGCCGGATTGCGCCAGTTCAGGTCGGGCTGCTCTTTCAGGAAGGAGTGAAAATAATACTGCGCCGTCGCCGCGTCCCATTCCCAGCCGCCGCCCCCGAAATTGCTGAGCCAGTTGTTCGGTGGGCTGCCGTCGGGACGCGGGTCGTGCCAGAGGTACCAGTCGCGCCTGGGATCGTCCCGCGAGGCGCGGCTGGCGACGAACCAGGGATGGCGATCGGAAGTATGGTTCGGCACGAGATCGAGGATCACCTTCAGCCCACGGCGATGCGCCTCGCCGATCAGGCGATCGAAGGCGGCGAGATCGCCGAATAGCGGATCGACGTCGCAGTAATCCTCGACGTCGTAGCCGAAATCCGCCATCGGCGACGGGAAGATCGGCGAGAGCCAGAGCGCGTCGACGCCGAGCGCGACGAGATAATCGAGCCGCCGGACGACGCCCCGGAGATCGCCGACCCCGTCGCCGTCGCTGTCCTGAAACGAGCGGGGATAGATCTGATAGACGATTCCGCGCTGCCACCAGATCGCATCGGACATCACGCCATCCACCGCATCGGCTTCACCACCGTCCGGTAACGGTTACGCGAGTGAAAGCGTTCGCTTTCGAACCCGGACGTGAGGGAACAATTTGATCAACGATCTCTGGTACAAGAACGCCGTCGTCTACTGCCTCTCGGTCGGGACCTATCTCGACGCCAACGGCGACGGAATCGGCGACTTCCAGGGGCTGATGCGCCGCCTCGACTATCTGAGCGGGCTTGGCATCACGGCGGTCTGGCTGATGCCGTTCCAGCCATCTCCCTGGCGTGACGACGGCTATGACGTCGCGGATTATTACGGCGTCGACCCGCGCTATGGGACGCTCGGCGATTTCGTCGAGTTCACGAATGCCGCCAAGCAGCGCGGCATGAGGATCCTGATCGATCTCGTCGTCAACCATACTTCGAACGAGAACGCGTGGTTCTGCGAAGCGCGGCGGGATTCGACCTCGAAATACCGCGACTGGTACGTCTGGTCGAAGAAGAAGCCGAAAAATGCCGAGACCGGCATGGTCTTCCCGGGCGTCCAGAAATCGACCTGGAGCTACGACAAGGAGGCGAAGGCCTGGTACTTCCATCGCTTCTACGATTTCCAGCCGGATCTCAACACGGCAAATCCCGAGGTCCAGGCCGAGATCCTCAAGATCATGGGCTTCTGGATCCAGCTCGGAGTCTCCGGCTTTCGCATGGACGCCGTGCCTTTCGTCATTGCGACGAAAGGTGCCGACGTCACGAAGCCGGTCGAGCAATACGACATGCTGCGGACCTTCCGCGAGTTCCTGCAGTGGCGGCGCGGCGAGGCGATCATCCTTGCCGAGGCCAACGTCCTGCCCAAGACCGATATGGCGTATTTCGGCGATGACGGGGACCGCATGCACATGATGTTCAATTTCCAGGTCAACCAGACGCTGTTCTACGCCCTCGCCGCTGCCGACAGCCGGCCGCTCGAGAAGGCGTTGAAGGCGACGCAGCCGCGACCGGCAACGGCGCAATGGGGGCTGTTCCTGCGCAATCACGACGAACTCGACCTCGGCCGTCTCAACGAGGCGCAGCGCCAGGCGGTCTTCGCCGAATTCGGCCCGGATCCCGACATGCAGCTCTACCACCGCGGCATCCGCCGTCGGCTGGCGCCGATGCTCGACGGCGACCGCCGCCGCTTGGAGCTCGCCTATAGTCTGATGCTGACGCTGCCGGGCACTCCGGTCATCCGCTACGGCGACGAGATCGGCATGGGCGACGATCTCACCCTGCCGGAGCGCAATTGCGCCCGCACCCCGATGCAATGGTCAACCGAGCCCCACGGCGGCTTCACCAAAGCGGCAAAGCCGGTGCAGCCGGTCATCAGCGGCGGGGCCTATGGCTACGAGCACGTCAACGTCGCCGCGCAGCGCCGCGATCCCGGCTCGATGCTCAATTGGACGGAGCGGGTCCTGCGCATGCGCAAGGAAATCCCCGAAGTCGGCTGGGGCGATTTCGTCGTGCTGCGCAGCGGCACGCCGAGCGTGCTCGCGCTCCGCTACGACTGGCGCAACAACGCCGTCGTCTTCCTCCACAACCTCGGCTCGTCACCGCGCGAGGTGGTGTTCACGACGGGTAGCGAACGCGTCGCGGGCGAGGTGCTGATCAATCTCCTGGCCGAGGACCACAGCGAGGCGGACGCTACCGGCAGGCATCACGTGCTTCTCGAGGGCTACGGCTACCGTTGGTACCGGCTCGGCGGCCTGGATTACCTGCTGCGGCGAACCGAAATCTGACGGCTCGCACCTGCCGTGCTCAGTCCGCGCCTTTGATGCGGGCGAGATAGTCGACGATCGCCGGCACGTCGCCGGCATCGATCGGCGCCTTGTAGCTGTGGATCATCTTATCGACCTCGGCGGACCAGGCCGCCTTCGGCAGCGCCGGCTGGTTCAGCACCATCCCGGCGGAGTGGCAGGCGAGGCAATTGCCATTGATCACGTCGGCACCGGGACCGTCGGGAAACGTACGGTCGCTGTCCGGAAGATCGAGCTGCAGCGACTTCAGCTCGAAGGGCGGCGCGGCCCGCAGCGGCAGCGGCGACAGGAGTGCGACAAGAACGACCCCCGCCGGCACGATGGAGCGTGACATGGATGGTCCTCCTCAGCCGATGGCGACCTTCGTCGCTTCGACGACGTTGCGCATGAAGCCGTTCGGGTTCCAGTTCGGCGTATCCGGCTGGGCGACGCCGTCGCGGTTCGTGCAGCGGACCATCAGCACGGCATCGCCTTTTTTCGGTGCGGCGATCCGCGATAGCCATTGCCGGAAGCCGTATTTTCCCTGGTCGTCGCCAAGCTCTGCCTGCTGCCAGCTCGCCCCGCCATCTGGCGAGAAGTCGACCCGCGCCACCCCGGTGTCGCCGCCGAACGCGATACCTCGCACCTCGGTGACGGCAGCTGCCGGCAGCGTTGCGCCGGGCTTGACGTTGGTGATGAAGGAGCGCGGCACCATCCGGTTGATCGGCACCGTCCTGACGCCGGTTTGGCCGGGGTCGACGTTGGCGTGCGGCGTATCGGGAATCCGGTAGGCCGTCGCCGTCCAGTAATTCGTGTCGGGCTGGCTGAGCACTTCGATGTCGTTCAGCATCTTCACCCAATAGGTCGAATACCAGCCGGGTACGATGAGGCGCAGCGGGAATCCGTTGAGCAGCGGCAGTTGCTCGCCGTTCATCGCGTAGGCGAGCATGACCTCGCCGTCACGTGCGTGATCGATGTCGAGCGACTTCATGAAATCCGGTGCCTCGGCCACCACTGGCTCGTCGAGACCGTTGAAACGGACCTGGACGGCGCCGGCCTTGACCCCGGCGCGATCGAGCACGTCCTTGAGCCGGACGCCGCGCCAGCGCGCATTGCCCATCGCGCCATGCGACCACTCGCCGCCCGCGACGCGCGGCTGGAAATAGCCGCGTGAATTACCCGAGCATTGGTTGACCGCGGCGAGCTCGACCGCCGGAAGCTTGAGAATGTCGTCGAGCGACAGCGAAAGCGGCGTGTTAACGTATCCCCTTACCGCCAGGCGGAAGGAAGCGACATCGATCTCGGTCGGAATCACCGCCCAGTGCCAGCGCACGAAGAAGCGGTCGTTCGGCGTAAAGACTCCCTGGTCGAACACTTCGAACGGCGTCTCGAGTAAGGGCGGGCGGGTCCGCTGCAGGATCATCGCGCCCTTCTGGGGAAATGCGGTGGTGATCTGGCGGCTGTCAGGCCCGCCAGGCAAGGGCAGGTCAACGAACATTCCGGCCGCCGCGCGCCGAGAGAGAGAAGCCAGGGCGACAGCGCTTGCGCCGGCGATGACATGGCGCCGCGTCGGCAGGAACCGCGAGGGGTGCGCAGGTTGCATCATCGAATCTCCGAAGTTTGTCGGGCCGGTTCCGGCGTGGTCGCGGACGGCGGCTCTCGGCGGAACTCGGCCGCTGCAGCGCCGGCCGACCGCCTTGTCGTTCAGCGAGCCGATATCATCTGCTGGTCCCACATCGACTGGCTGAGATTAGCGACGCATTGGCCGAAGGCGGCGCTCGCCGGATCGATCCCGATATCGGCGCAGGCGAGGCGCTGCCGCTGCGCTTCGGCCTGATTGACGTTTCCGGTGCTGCACGCGGCAAGCAAGGCGACGACAGGGAGGACCAGGAGGATGCGGGACATTGTCGATCTCCATAGGAACAGGGCGGGCCGAACGTGCCGGAGCCGGCCGGCAACGCAAGCGACGTCAATGGGTGGCGAAAGACGCGTAGCGGCTGGGGCGCGGCGACTGCGCGGCATCGACGACGCAAACGTCGAAGGCGGAGGTGCCGGC
>JAQGID010000286.1 GCA_028291405.1 Rhodospirillales bacterium
AGTTGGGTACGGGTTTCCTTGCCGATCACCGCCTGGAAATCGCGAACCATCGCCGGGTACGGGTGCGGGCCGGCCACGGTGCCGATCAGGTAGAAGGTGCTGTCGACGTTGGTCACCCAGTCACGCAGGGCTTCGTTCATCGCGTCTTTCAGGGTGCCGGTACCGGCGACTACCGGGATCACTTCAGCGCCCAGCAGCTTCATGCGAAATACGTTGGCCTGTTGGCGCTCGATGTCGGTGGTGCCCATGTAGATCACGCATTGCAGGCCGAAACGCGCGGCGACGGTGGCCGTGGCCACACCGTGCATGCCGGCGCCGGTCTCGGCGATGATGCGTTTTTTACCCATGCGCCGCGCCAGCAGGATCTGGCCGATGCAGTTGTTGATCTTGTGGGCGCCGGTGTGGTTGAGGTCCTCGCGCTTGAGGTAGAGCTTGGCGCCGCCGAAATGCCGCGTCAGCCGCTCGGCGAAATAGAGCGGGCTCGCCCGTCCGACATACTGCTCGAGGTAATAGGTGAGCTCTGCCGCGAAGGACGGATCCTTGCGCGCCGCCTCATAGGCAGCCTCGACGGCGAGGATCAGCGGCATCAGCGTTTCGGCGACGAAGCGTCCGCCATAAATCCCGAAATGGCCGTTCTCGTCGGGTCCAGCGCGATAGGTGTTCGGTTTCTGCATGTCGATCCGGTCTCTGCGAGGCGCGGAACCTAGCACGGGGAGGCTGGAATGGGACCGCGAAAATCGTCCGGCGGCGGATCGCCCACGCCCTACCCGGAAACCGCGCGCGCCGCGGCAAGAAAGGCGGCGATCTTCGCCGGATCCTTGCGGCCAGGGGCGCTCTCGACGCCCGACGAGACGTCGACGAATTGGGCGCCGCTGAGCCGCACCGCCTCGGCCAAATTCTCGGCGGCAAGGCCGCCGGAGAGCATCCACGGCAGGTCCCAGCTTCGGCCGCCGAGCAGCTGCCAATCGAATGCGAGGCCGTTGCCGCCGGGCAGCGCATCGGCGCGCCGCGGCGGCCGCGCGTCGAAGATCAGCCAGTCGGCGATCTCGCGGTAGGCCTCGGCGGCGGCGAGATCATCAGCCTCGGCGACCGGGATCGCCTTCATCACCTTGCGGCCGAAAATCGTCTTCACGGCGGCGACGCGGTCCGGGCTCTCGCTGCCATGGAATTGCAGGAGGTCGAGCGGCGCCGCCGCGAGCGCTGCGGCGATCGACGCATCGTCGGCGTCGACGAAGAGCCCGACGCGGCCGATGCCGGGCGGCACCGCCACGCAAAGCGCAGCGGCCTGCGCCGGCGTCACGTTGCGCGGACTCGGCCCATAGAACACGAAGCCGACGAATGCGGCGCCGCCGGCGACGGCGGCGGCGACCGATTCGGGGGTCGACAGGCCGCAGATCTTGACGGTGATGCTCATCGGCTAGTTGATGACCTGCTCCAGCGCGAGACGGGCGGCGGCGAGGTCCTCGAGCCCGGTGCCCACGGATTTGAAAACGGTGATCTGATCGTGAAAACGTCGCCCGCCTCGCGCGCCGCGGGTCAGCTCGAAGAGATCGCCGGCGATGTCGTCGGCGCCGAGGATGCCCTCGCGCAGCGGCTGCACGATGTCGCCGGCCTCGCTGCAGGCGGCCTCGCGCGTGTCGACGAAGACGCGGCCGCGGCGGAAGACGTCGTCGTCGGCCTCGCGCATTTCCGGGGTGAAGCCGCCGACGAGGTCGAGGTGGACGCCGAGCGGCAGCCACGCGCCCTTGATCAGCGGCTCGGTCGCCGACGTCGCGCAGGAGATGACATGCGCGCCACGCACCGCGGCGGCGAGGTCATCCGTCGCCGCGACCTTGAGGCTGCGGCGGTCGAGGCGCTGTGCCGCGCGCTTTGCCTTGGCGAAATTGCGGCCCCAGATAAGGACGTTGCGGATCGGCCGCACCGCGGCATGCGCCTCGACGAGGTGCGCGACGAGGGCGCCGGTGCCGACGATGAGCAGGCGCTCGCAATCGGGTCGCGCCAGATAGCCGGCGGCGAGCGCCGAGGCTGCCGCTGTTCGCCGCAGCGTCAGCGCCGGTCCGTCGAGCACGGCGAGCGGCTTGCCGGTGCGACCGTCGAGCAGCAGATACGCGCCCATGAAGGTCGCGAGGCCGGCATCGGCGTTGCCGGGAAAGGCGGTGATGAGCTTGACGCCGATATGATGCCCCGCCTGCCACGCGGGCATGACGAGCAGGCTGGCATCCGCTCCGCCGCCGGTCGTCGGCACGCTGTAGTGCTGGCGCGGCGGCACGTCGCAGCCGCTGCGGAACATCTGGCGCAGCGCCTCGATCAGCGAGGTGAAGTCCAACGCGGCGACGACTTCCGAGGAACCGATGATGCGCATTGGCGGGGTTGGGCCGTCAGCTCTGCTTCACGAGATCGTTGCGTTGCGCCGGTGAGCCGCCGGACTTCGTGTTGAGCAGCGCCTGGGTCGCCGCGAGCTCGCGCTCGAGAGCCTCGATGCGGCGCGATTTTTCACGGGCATCGCGGCGCCACCGCCGCCCGCCGATCCAGGCGACCAGCTCGCCGATTAGAAAGCCGGCGACCATGCCGAGCAGCACGACGAGGAAAAGCCGCGTCTCGACGACGACCGGCAGCGGCCAGAAGGTGATCTCGACCGGCTGCCGATTCGAGATTGCGAAGATGACGAAGACGACCGTCAACGGCAGCGTCACGAACCAATGGACTGCTCTCACGGCATCACCCGGAATTCGTCGTCAAAAAAACCCCATTCGAAAAACGGGTGGGCGCGACGGAAGGCGCCGCCGGCGCGCTCAAGTATCGGCGTTCAGCCGGTCGCGCAACTGCTTGCCCGTCTTGAAGAACGGGATGTGCTTCTCGTCGACGTTGACGCTGTCGCCGGTACGCGGATTGCGGCCGAGGCGGGCGTCGCGCCGCTTGATCGAAAAGGCGCCGAAGCCGCGCAGCTCCACCCGGTCGCCGCGTGCCAGCGCCGCGGTGATTTCGTCGAAGATCGCGGTCACGATGGACTCGACGTCGCGCTGATAGAGATGCGGATTGAGTTCCGCCAGACGCTGGATCAACTCCGACTTGGTCATGGCGGGCTCTCGCGCGAAAATCGCAGACCGATGGGGGAGAGAGACTGCCAAACTGTCGTGCCATCGTCAAGGGAAAGCCAGTCTGATCAATCGCTTCGCGGTCCGCGGACCGTGGCCGTCTCGGTCCGTTCCGATTTCGGCCGCCCGCATTTGCCGCCCGCCTGTCGCGGTATTGCCGCTCGTTGACGCGGGCTTTTTCGAGAGAGTTTCGCGAAAATTCGAGATAATCTCGAAGGAATACTCAAGTATACTGCATTTTATTCTTAAATCGCGACGATCCATTGTGAATCGTTGCAACATTTACTCTTGATCAATCAGAGGTCGGCGATAACTCCCCCGAAAGTCCGGCGAGGAGGACATGCGATGCGCAGCTCGAACGAGAGATTGATCGAAAGCCGCGACGGCGCGCGGGCAATCGAGTACGGCCTGATCGCCGCCATCGTCGCCGTCGTCATCATCGGCGGATTGCAGACGGTCGGTCCGGTTCTCACCGGCGCCTTGGCCCCTGCTCCAGGGAGGCTCGCCCCGGCTCACTGATCATCACCATCCGCCGAAACCGCGACCGGCGGGAACCGGCCGCCGCGCCACGCGTTGACCTGCGCCATGATCGGTCAGATCGCAAGGGTGCCGGAATGCCGATGAAGACTGCCCGACGCAGCCTGTTGTTCGCCGTCGCAGGTTGGGGGCTGTCGCCCGTGACGGCGCTCGCGCGCCTGCCGCGCGTCGTCGATCCGGATGCCCGGTTGCTGGCCCGGCTCGTCGCTTTCTTCGGCGAGCCCGAGAGTGCCGCCGTGCTTGGAGCGGCCTATTTGCGGCAAGCCCCGGGGGAGGCCACACCGGAAAGCCTCGTCGCCGGGCTCTTCCCCGGCGTCACATCCTCGGCGCTGGAGCGCTGGTCCGACGCGGCTTTGCGCTCGGCTCTGGCGCAGCGTCTCGCCGAGGATTTCGCGCAGAGCCGCACCGTCATCTTGCGGGGCTGGGTGCTCTCGCGCAGCGAGGCGCGCCTGTTCGCCGCGGCGGCGCTCGCCTAAGGCGGCGTCGCCGGAGTCTGAACGCAAAGCCGACACGATCATCGCGGATCAGCCGAGCGGCGCCTTTGGTTGCGCCGGCTTGCGCATGAAGCGCAAGGCGAGGCGCGTCATCGCCGGCACGAAGGTCGGGCGGAGCAGCCGGCGGTCGTAGCCCGCCAGCCGCCGATCGTTCTCTTCCAGGCAGATGGTCATGAGCTCGGCCGGGCTGATGTCGATCCCGACCGACTTGCTGCCCGTCACCGTGAAATTGTTGTCCTGTGGCGCGTCGCCGATACCGCGGGCGATACCGATTCGCTCCCAGACGAGAAAGCACCAGACCGCCAGGATCTTGGCTTGGAAGAGCGCTCGCCGCCACCACGGCAGGTTGCGGCGGTGCCATGCCGCCCAATTGACGAAGAAGGTGATGTGCCGCCCCTCCTCCTGCATCACCGGCTCGAAGGTGTCGACCAGCTCAGGCGGGAAGTATCCCGAGCGCTTGGCGACCGCGAAGAGGCCGAAGGCGAAGAAGCTGTCGATGCATTCGCTATAGCCGGTGACCAGGAAGGCCCATTCGGGATCGCGCGGTGCGGGATATTCCGGCTCCGGCGCGAGCGCGATCCCATAGGCCGCCACGAGATTCGCCAGGACCGTCTTGTGCCGCGCCTCCTCGAACCCGTTGAGCTCTGTCGCCTGCCGGAGCAGCGGGTCGGTGATGGTCGCGGCGTAGCTCATGACGCGGCGGCTCGCCTTGCCCTCGGTCTGTACCGCAATGTCCCAGATCGGCAGGCTGACGAGCCGCTGGCGGGCGTCGGGGTCGAGCTCCGGCCAGTCGATGATCGCCGGCTTATAGGGGTTGAAGGTATCGAGTAGCATGCGGCTGAAGAGCGTCTTGTGCTGGTCGCTTCCCAGCCGGATCGGGGTCGCGGCGTCGAGGGCGATGCGCGGCACGGCGGACGAAGGTGATGACGCGTCCATGGTCTCTCCGACGAAATCTCTTCAAGAGGAAGCGGCGAGGAGTTGACGGATCTTCGCCGTCATCCGTTCCGGCGGCAGATCGGCGGCGACGACGCCGGCGAAGCGGCCATCGGGATCCATGACGATGATGACCGAGCTATGGTCCATCAAATAATCGTCGGGCCCGTCGCCGGTCCTGTGGATGGCGTAGGCAATGTGGAATTCCTTGGCAACGGTCGCGATGTCGGCGGTACTGCCGGTCAGGCCGACGATGCGCGGATCGAAGTTCCTGACGTAGCTGCCGACGACATCGGGTGTATCGCGCTTGGGGTCGACCGTGATGAAGAGCGGCTGGATCTCGTCGGCGAGCGGACCGAGCCGCTGCAGCGTCTCGGCGATTGTGTTGAGGGCGGTCGGACAGGCGTCCGGGCAGAAGGTGTAGCCGAAGTAGATCATCTCCCATTTGCCGCGATAGGTCCGCTCGGTGACCGGCTTGTTCGTACCGTCGACCAAGGAAAACGGACCGCCGACCGAAGGCGCCGCGGCGACCGTGGGGTCGGCTGACAGGCGATAGGCGGTGAAAGCGCCGGCGAGAATCGTGCAAGCGAGCGCGGCGAAAACGGCGACGATCTGCCGGCGAGGCTTCGTCATTCTGTCCATCCATGAGGTCGTCGACGCGGCGCGGTGCCGCCGATAAGCCCGCCTCGAGAGCGGTTTCTCCGAGACGCGGCGCGAGGGGCGATCGTTGGGCGCGGTCTTCAGCCGCTCGCGCTCGGCGAGGCGGGCCGAACCTTGCTAGGCGAGGCTCGGGGGCGCGCGGGCGCGCGATGACGACCGCCGCTCGGCAGGACGATCGACGGTTGCACGCCGAAGGCGCGCCACGGCCACCGGATCGCGCGGTAATGGAACCGCGGCTGCCGACGGCGGCAGAGCCCCGTCAGCGAGATGCAGGCCGAGGCAAATGGGACACGAGGGGTGCGATCCGGGAACCTCCCCGGCGGGGGATTGCGTCTTTCCGGCGGCGTCCGCGGCTTCCGTCGCCGTGCAGAGCGATCCCATCGACCAGCTCGGCAGCTCGGCGGAAGTCGGCCATGCGGCGTCGGCGCTCGCCATGCTCAGAAACGAGAGCGGCAGCATTACCTGCAGGAGAAGCGCGAAATTCGCGATGGTCACGCAGAACCGGAGTCGCGCGCCGCTGCGGTACGGGCGGAGCAGAGTGGCCTGCCCGCGATGCCTCGCTTGATCCACTGGCCCATCCTCGACGCACCGGGCTTCAGCAGCGCGTCCCGATCTGAGTATCAGGCGGTCCGGTGTCGTGCAATACGGCAGGAGATCGAGCGACGCCGGCTGGGAACCGGATAACACGCGGCGCGTCGGCGCGGATAAGCCGCCAAGTCCGGCGCCGACCTCGGATCCGTTTGGCGCGACTGCGTCACATTCGCGCAAGTGGTTGCCGCGTAGCGTTCAGCCGCGGTAGGCTCTCCGCAATTGGGGCGAGAATCCTTCCTTCGATGAAGAAAACGCGGCACGTGAGAACGGCAGGAATCGCAAAGGGATGGCGCCGGGTCGCGTTCCTCGGCCTCGCTGCGCTCTATGCCCAGACGCTGCTGCCGCTATTCGTCGCCCTTGCGATTCCGTCGCTCCAGGCGGCAGAGGACCACGCTGCGCCGCATGCGGCGCACCGCTCCGAGGTCACGCATTTCGGCACTGCCCACGCGCCGGCACCTGCCGGGCCGGAAAGGCCTCACGGCCACCATCATGCCGCGCATGGCGATTGCGTCCTCTGCCTCGGCATGCAGCTCAGCGGACCCGCGGCCCTTCCGACGTTGCCGCCACTGCCGATCCCGACCCAAAGCCGCGCCATCTTCGCCGCCGCGGGTCGCGCCACCGGGATCATCGCCGACGCTCCCGTCCACTACGCATCGCGGGCGCCACCGCAACTCGGCTGACGGATCATCATCGATCGCTCGCCCGGCGGCTGACGAAAGGCTGCCGGGCGTAACGTCATCCCGTTTTGCGAAAGAAATCTCATGCGAAGATTTGCATCGAGCGCGGCCGCTCCGGCCGTGCTCCTCCTGCTGTCGGCCGGCATTGCCTCGGCCCATGGCATCGCCGGGAAGCGATTTTTCCCGGCTACGATCCAGAGCGACGATCCCTTCGTCGCCGAAGAGCTGTCGCTCCCGACCGTGTCGCGGACCAAGCCGAGCGACGATCCCTCGGTCAAGGAAACCGACATCAGCACCGAATATTCCAAGCGGATCACGCCGAATTTCGGGATCTCGCTGGGCGCGACCTATGTGCATCTCGATCAGGCAAGCCCCCGCAACCCCTACGGTTTCCAGAACTTCGAAGTGACGCCGAAATACCAGTTCTTCGAGAGCGACGCGCACGAGGCGGTCGCCTCGGCCGGGCTCAGCGTCGAGCTCGGCGGCACCGGCGCGCGGCGGATCGGCGCCGAATCGGTGACCGGCTACAGGCCGACGCTATATTTCGGCAAAGGCGCCGGCGACCTGCCCGAGCGCTGGAACTGGGCGCGGCCCTTCGCGGTCACCGGCGTCTTCGGCTACGGCATCACATCGCGCAAGCAGACGACCAGCACCGACATCGACCCGGACACCGGTCTCGTCTCATTGAACGTCGATCACCATTCGAACCAGCTCGTCTACGGCGGCGCGATCGAATACAGCATGCGCTACCTGCAATCCGAGATCCGCGACCTCGGCCTCGGCGATTTCGTCAATGCGCTGACACCGCTCGTCGAGTTCGCCTTCACGACGCCGGTCACCGATCGCTACGGCGAGAAGACGAGGGGAACCGTCAACCCGGGCATCCTTTGGTCGGGCCAGAGCTACCAGATCGGCTTCGAGGCGGTGATCCCGGTGACCCGTGACACCGGCAAGGCCGTCGGATTCGTCGCGCAGCTCCATTTCTACCTCGACGACATCTTTCCCAACTCGATCGGCAAACCGCTTTTCGGAGGCACGAAATGATCTCCCGCTCCACGACGTTCCGCTTCGCGGGCGTTCTCGCCGTCGCTGCCTTGCTGCCCCTCGTGCCGCCGGCGCTGGCGCATGCTTTTCTCCAACGCGCGACGCCGGCCGCCGGCAGCACGGTTCACACCAGCCCGCCCGAACTCGTCCTCCATTTCACCGAAAAGCTGGAACCGTCCTTCAGCACCGCGCAGGTCGCCGGGCCCGGCGGCGGGCGCATCGGCGAGGCGTCGCAGGTCGATGCCGGCGATGCAACCATCGTGCACGTCAAGCTCCCGCCGCTCGCGGCGGGGGCTTACAAGGTCGTGTGGCATGCCGTCTCGGTCGACAGCCACGTCACCGACGGGGATTTCACCTTCACCGTCGCGCCGTGATGCGGCCGAGAAGCGACGGCCGGGATCCGGCGACATGACGCCGCTGGCGTTGACGCGCGCCGTCCACATCGCCGCCTCCGCCGTCGCCCTCGGCCTCCCCGCGGTTCTCGCGCTGATCGTCGCGCCGCTCTGTGCGGCGCGGCGGACCGCGACGAGCGCGACCGCGGGGAGTCCGGCCGCGGCGCGTGAGATCATCCGCCGCGTGCTGCCGCCTGCGCTCGCGACGCTGGTGGGCGCACTGGCGCTCGAGCTGATCAGCGGCGCTATCTGGATCGTGGGGCAAGCCGCCAGCATGAGCGGGCGCGCACCCTTGGATGCCCTCCGATCGGGCGCCGTCGCAACGCTGCTGGCGCATACCGGCTTCGGTCACGCCATGCTTGCCCGGCTCGGCTTCGCGCTCCTCCTGGCGGCATTGTTGCCGCTCCTCCGGCGTGCCCCGCCGGAACGCGTCCCGGCGCTGCTCTCGGCAGTCGGCATCGCCGGCGCCGGCGGATTCGTCGCGCTCGCCTGGACCGGCCATGCCGCGGCGACCGAGGGCGGCGCGGGCATCGTCCATCTCATTGCCGACGCCAGCCATTTGCTGGCTGCCGGCGTCTGGCTTGGCGGCATCGTCGCGCTGGCGCTGCTTTTCGCCGTGGTGCGCGCCGCGCCGCGTCCCGCCGCGCTCCGCCTCGCCGGCGCGGCGAGCCGGCGATTCTCGCCAATCGGAGTGCTCTGCGTCGCGACGCTGACGCTGAGCGGCATCGTCAACAGCTGGCTTCTGGTCGGCGACCTGCCGCATCTTCTCGGGACCGAATACGGCAGGCTGCTGATCCTCAAGGTCGCGCTCTTCGCCGCCATGGTCGCGGTCGCGGCGCTCAACCGCATGTCGCTGACACCGCGGCTCGTTGCATCGGGCAGCAATGACGCGCGGGCGCGGACGGCGCTCGCCGGGTTGTTCCGCAACGTCGTCATCGAGGCGATCCTCGGCCTCGCCGTCGTCTGGATCGTGGGATCGCTCGGGCAATTGCCACCCGGGCTGCACGACGAAGTCGTCTGGCCGTTCGCCTGGCGTCTCAGCGGCGAAGCGCTCGTCATCCCCGAGGTCAACCGCGACGTCGGGATCGCGATTCTCGCGACGGCAGTCGGGGTGATGCTGCTCGTCGTCGCCGGCGTCAGTCGCGGAACGCGGCTCTGGGCGGTGCCGGCGGGGCTGGCGCTGATCGCCTTTTTTGTCGCGACGCCGTTTCGTCTGCTGTCGGTTGCCGCCTTTCCGACGAGTTTCCAGCGCTCACCGATCCCCTACGAGACCGCGTCGATCGCCCGCGGCATGACGCTCTTCGCGGCACATTGCGCGACGTGCCATGGCGGCGCCGGCCGCGGCGACGGTCCGGCTGCCGCCGGGCTGGCGGTCGGCCCGGCCGATTTGACGGCGGCGCACGTGCTGGAGCATCCCGAGGGCGAGCTATTCTGGTGGATCGGCAATGGCATCGCCGACAGCGCCATGCCGGGTTTTGCCGCGACGCTCGACCCCGCTTCGCGCTGGGACCTCGTCAATTTCGTGCGGACGCTGCCGATCGGCGGCCTGGCGGCGGGTTTGACTGCCGACATCGGTGACGCCGCGCCGGCCGCGCCGGATTTTCCCTTCGAGCTTGCCGACGGACGACAGGCGACGTTGCGCGACAGCCTGGAGCAGGGGCCGCTTCTGCTCGCCTTCGCGGATGAGGCGGCATCGTCGGCGCGGCTGGAAGCGCTCGCGGCGATGCGTTCGCAGCTGACGGAATCCGGACTGGCGGTCCTCGTGGTGTCGGAGACGGCGGGCGTCGCGTCGCTGCCGATGGCGGTCGTCGACCCGTCGGTGGGCGAAGTCTACCGCCTGATCGCGACGCCGCTCGGCAAGCAAGCGGAGCCGCCGCCGCACCTCGAGTTCCTGATCGACCGGAACGGCTTCGTCCGGCGGCTCGCGCGCGGGATCGAGGCGGCGAGCGCCGATGATGCGTCGCGCTTGCTTGAGCAGGTGCGAGTGCTCGGCGAACGGCCGCTGGCGCCCCTCGCCGCCGGTCCGCATGTCCATTGACGCTGAGTGGTGAGATGCCCGGCTGCAACAGATGCCAAAGCAATTCAAGTCTATACTCTCGAGCGGTGCGAAGTTGCTTGCGCCTCATCGACGCGAGCCGTTAAGGACATTGTGGGCGCGGCGCCGTCGGCGCAACCCGCTCCGCGGTGATGGGGTCAGCCGGATCCGGCCGGAGCTTATCCGCCACATCGAAGGATGGTCACGATGAAGAAACTGTTCTCTCTCGCCGCCGCGGCACTGTTGGTCGGCAGCCTCACCTCGGCCGCCGCCTTCGCGGCGGATGCGCCGAAGGCAGCGCCCAAGAAGGCGAAGGCGCATCACATGATGAGCTGCAACGATTACGCCTATGAGTCGCAGGCGATGAAGGATTGCATGGCCAAGGGCGACATGAAGTCGATGAAGACCTCGGCGACCAAGAAGGCGCCGACCGCGAAGAAGAAGGCAATGTAACTGGCCCGGCCCCCTGGCGAGCGTTGCGACGCTTGCCAGGGGGCCATCCATTCCTGCTGCACCGGCAGCCGCGGTGCCCCGACGTTCGATCGGAGACAGCCCGTGACTGAGATCTATCTGCGGAAGACCTGGTACGTCGCCGCCTGGAGCGGCGATCTCGGACGGCAACCGCTGCGCCGAGTGTTCCTCGAGGAGCCGGTTGTGCTCTACCGCAACCAGAACGGCGACCCGATCGCGCTGCAGGATCGCTGCCCGCATCGTTTCGTGCCGCTGTCGCTCGGCACGCTGTGCGGGGACGACATCCAATGCGCCTATCACGGGCTCCGCTTCGACGGCTCGGGCCGCTGCACGCTCAATCCGCATGGCGACAAGACGATTCCCGAGGCCCTGCGCGTCGGCACCTATCGGTTGGCCGAGCGCCACGGCATCGTGTGGATCTGGATGGGCGATGCCGCGCTGGCGGACGCCGCGGCGATTCCCGATTTTTCGATCGTCGGCGATTCGTCGCGCTATGCCGCGGCAGGCGGCTATACGCATGTGAAGGCCAATTATCAGCTGATCACCGACAACCTCCTCGATCTCAGCCACGTCGAGTTCCTCCATCCCGGGCTGCGCACCGAGGGCGGCCACGCACCGCGGCTCGAGCTGAAGCAGGAGGGCGATACCGTCTGGTCGATGCGCTATCGCGACAATGTGCCGCCGAATCAACTGCTCAAGATGTTCTGGTCCGACAGGCTCGGCGATTCGCGGGCGCATATGCGGTGGGACCCGCCGTCGCTTCTCATGCTCGACGTCGGCATCACCGGCGTCGGCCGGCCGGTCGAGGAAGGCGTCGCGGTGCCGAGCGCGCATCTCCTGACGCCCGAGACAGCGAGGACGACGCATTATCATTGGGCCTTCCTGCGCAATGCCCGCATCCATGACGAGGCGCTGACCGCGACGATCAAGGCCCTCGGCAACCAAGCTTTCGACAAAGAGGACAAGCCGATCATCGAATGGCAGCAGGCGAACATGGGCACGACGGATCTCGCCGCCTTGCACCCGGTCCTGCTGCAGCCCGACGCGCCGGCGGCGCGGGCGCGGCGCGTGCTGGCGCAGCGGATCGCGCAGGAACGGACGACGGGCGTCTCGGCCTAGGGCACGCCGAAGATTCGCGGGTTTCCGTGCCAAAGATTGTCTTATTCGATCGCAAGGAACTAGACTGGCCGAATCCGATCGCGCGCGAAGACAATCCTGGAGGAAACGATGGTGACCTACACGAACGTCCTGCCAATGTCGCAGCTCCGCACCCGCAACTCGATCGCGGACACTGAGCGCGAGTTGCGTGTCGAGCTCGCCGCCGCCTACCGGATCTTCGATTATCTCGGCTGGACCTCGCAGATCTACGGTCACATCACGATGCGCCTGCCCGGGCCGGAGCGGCATTTCCTGATCAATCCCTTCGGCCTGCGCTACGACGAGGTCACCGCCTCGAATCTCGTCAAGATCGATCTCGACGGCAATATCGTCGAGCCGAGCGAATACCCGGTCAATTTCGCCGGCTTCATTATTCACGGCGCGATCCACGCGGTCCGCGAGGACGCGCATTGCATCATGCACACGCATACTCAGGCGGGGATGGTGATGGCCGCGCTGAAGGATCCGATCCGGCCGCTCGATTTTTCCGGTGCCGCGCTGCACAAGCGGGTCGCCTATCACGACTTCCAAGGCGTTCACGCGGATTATTCCGACCGCGAGGCGCTCGTCGCCGATCTCGGCGACAAGAACATGATGGTGCTGCGCAATCACGGGCTGCTCGCCTGCGGCCGGACGGTCGCTAGCGCCTATCAGCGGCTCTTCACGATGGAGACGGCGTGCAAGGTGCAGGCGGCGGCGCTGGCGTTGAACGTGCCGCTGAACGACGTCCCGCCCGAGGTCGCCGAAAAGCACGCCAATGCACTCAACGGCGGCGAGGGTGGCGAACTCGCCTTCGCCGCGATGGTGCGGCTGATGGAGAAGCGCGACCCGTCATACCTCGAGTAGTTTGGAGGCCTCGAGTAGCCGGCGGGCGGGATCGTGGCCGCGGCTTAGCCACGATCCCACCCAAAGCTGGCGCTAGAGGTTCTGCGGGTCGCCGGCTTCGACGGTGAAAGTGCCGACGCGGTTGCCGTCGGGCCGGTGGTAATCGACATTCGTGCCGTTGCGATAGAGCGAGTAGCACTGCTCGGCACCGGCGTTGATGCGGGTCAGTGTCGAGCAAATCCTGCCGTCCGGCATGACGCGCCACGAACCGCTGTCGCTAAGGTCCGCCTGGCGGAATTCGACGGCGCCGTCAGGTCGGAAGTAGGCGTAATAGGGCTGTCCGTTCGCCGCGATGCCCGCCGCCGTGTTGCCGGCGATGAGGACCCGCACCTCGGCGGCCGTGAGCCGCAACCCCGGCGTTGCGACCGACGAGCCGGAGACGCCGTTCGCGACGACGACCGTGGTCGGCTGGGGCGCTGCCGGCGCGATGACGGCGGTCGGCACCGCCGGCTGGCTCGCCCGCGGCAACGCGTCGTTCTCGGCGCAGCCGCCGAGCGCGAGAAGCCCGGCGACGGCCAATGGCGGATAAGGATTCATACGATTCCTCCGTGCGATGCTGCTTCGTCAACACAGCGGCATTGGCTCTGTTCCACCCGCGGTTGCCATTCGGCGGCGGTGCCCGGACGGGCGCGCGACGATCTTTTCCGCGGTTGACAGAGGCGCTGCATCGGTTAATTTTTATTGGCGCTGGGCAATCTCGGTCCCTTGGTTCGCCGCAGTCCGGAACGCGGCGGGCAGACACCGGGACTCAAGGCGACGTTCCGGCTCCGGACGCATGGAGGAGTAGAGAACCCCGGCGCGCCGAGCGCGCCGGGCTTCTTTTTTCTAGGTTTTCTTGGCAGCGACCCCTTTTTTTGCAAGGCACCCAATCGCCAGTTACCCTAGACATGGCAGCCTTGCAGCCCTATATCCGGTAGTCTCAACATTATCGAGGTAAGCATGAAAGAACCCGAGGAGATGTCCCTCGCGGAACTCCGCGCCGAGTTGCGTTCAATGGGCGTTACGGAGCGGCTGTCGGAACTCGTTCAGCGCGAGTTGCGGGCGGCCGAGGAGCGCGTTGTCGCGCCGGCCGCCAACGGCGGCGCGAAATATGATCCTCTGCGGGCCCAGCTCTTCGTCTTGAAGGCGAACGGGATGGCGAACCCGGACCTGTCCCTCAATCGAAAAGGGATGCTCTTCATCACGCTGACGACGCGCGAAGAAATCGAAAAGGCGGCCTAGCGCCGCCTCAACCCAGCCGCGGCCGGCGCGATCAAGCGATCCGCGTCGGCGACGGGCTGCGGTCGTTGCCGGCAATCAACTGGCGGGCGAGGCGCTCCATCATTTCCGAGCGCCGCGTCGTATGACGTGGGTCGTCCCACAGATTGTTCGCCTCCTGCGGATCCGCTTCGAGATCGTAGAGCTCGCCCCATTCGGCCGAATCGTAAAGGCTGAGCCGCCAGCGTCGCGTCACCAGCGTGCGCGCCCGCGTCGGCTCCGCGAAACCGAGATAGGTTCGCTGTCCATCGTCCTCGATGAGCATCTCATCGCGTCCGGCGGAAGCGTCACCGCGCGTCGCCGGCAAGAGGCTACGCCCCTGCATCCCGTTGAACGCTGCGAGGCCGACACGATCGAGGATCGTATCGGCGATGTCCACGGTGCCGCTCAGCGCGGCCGATCGCCCGCCGGCACTGGCCGGATCCGTCGGGTCGGACCAGATGAACGGGACCCGGATCAGCCCCTGATAATGCAGGGGCCCCTTCAGCAGCAGCCCGTGATCTCCCATGAAGTCGCCGTGGTCACTGGTGAAGATCACGATCGTGTCGCGGTCGCGTCCGGCCGCCGCCATCGCCGCGAGGATACGGCCAACCGCATCGTCGATCATCGTGATCATGCCGTAGGTCAAGGCGGTCGCCTCGCGCGCCTCGCGCTCGTCGATCGCGAAGGGGGCGGGTGTGTCGAGCCTGGCCCGGCCTGCCTCGCGCTCTTCATGGGCGGAGCGCACGGCTGGCGTTGCGCCGGGGCCGGGCGGCCGGCACGTCGGTGGCGCCGGAATGTCACGGGGGTCATACATGTCCCAATAGCGGCCCGGCGGAACGAATGGATGATGCGGATCGGGAAACGAGCATTGCACGAAGAACGGCGTCTCGCCGCGCTCACCCCTGCCGTGAGCTTCGATGAACGCGATCGTGCGTTCCGCGACATAGCTCGTCGGATGCAGCTCCTCCGGCATGCCGGTTCGCCACGCCTGCGGCAGATTATAGGGATAGCGTCCCGGCGGCAGCGCGTTCTCGGGTCCGCGCAAGCGGTCAGGCTCCTTGCAGCGCTGGGCAAGCCAGCGGCTGTAGTCGCCGACCACCAGGTCGCCATGCTCGCCGCAATACTCGACATGGCGAAAGCCGTAGTGCGGCAGAGCAATTCGATGATCGGGGTCGCGCCACGCCGCCGGCGTCTCTTGCTCATACTCGGACGCGTCGAGGCGCAGCTTCGTCGCCTCGGCGAAGCCCCGCACGGGGGCGCGCCGTGTCGCGCGACTCCCGCCGATCATCGGCGGCGTGTCCAGCATGTTCTGCAGATGGCTCTTGCCGATCAGCGCCGTCTCGTATCCCGCGGCTGCGAGCATCTCGACGAAGGTATTCTCGGTAAAGGGCAGCGGGATTCCGTTGTGGCGGACACCGTGCAGCGAGGGCATCCGTCCGGTCAGCAGCGTTGCGCGGTTCGGCATGCAGATCGGCGTCGCGACGTAGAAGCGATCGAAGGACGTGCCGCGCAAAGCGATTCCGTCGATATTCGGCGTCCGGACGATCGGATTGCCATAGCAGCCGAGATGGTCGGCGCGATGCTGATCTGTGATGATCAGCAGAATGTTCGGTTTCGTCACGATCGCTCTTCCCGCTTGCGGTTAGTGTCCATCGTTCGGCCTTTCCGATACGCATGCTTACAATGCGGGCGGGCAGCCGACGAGGGATTGAAACTTCGCGCCGCCGCTTCATTTCAAAGACCGACGCCTTCGTCAAGGTTGGGTGCGGCTTTGCCGGGCGGATCATCGCATCTTTTGGGCACAGTGATCAGAATACGTCAGCATGCCGGATAAGGTCGTCATCCTGATCGTCGACGATGAGAGCGACGTCCGCGCCTTCGCACGGCAGACATTGGTCGAGGCGGGCTACTTCGTCCTGACCGCAGCCGACGCGGAGACGGCGCTGAAATTCATGCGCATCGTCATCGTGGACGTTCTCTTCACCGATATCGTGATGCCGAACGGCATGAACGGGTGTCAGCTGGCGCGGCTCGCTCGCGCGATCAGCCCGAGCGTGAAGATCGTCTGCACTAGCGGCTTCGCCTGGGCCCGCGAGAACGCGTCGGACATCTGCAGCGCGATGCTGGCAAAGCCGTATCAGCCGGCGCGTCTCCTCGCCGAGGTCGCGCGGGCGTTGTCGGTCTAGGCAGGCCTCGCGTTATGGCGAGTCGCGCTTGGTGCCGAGAGCGGAGGCTCGCGGCCGCCGGCCACCGTTGCGGTCGCAATCGGCATTCGTCTCGCGCAACGCGGCCTTGATGCTCTGGAGCAGTGCCGGAATGCGGAAGGGCTTGTGGAGATAGCGCATGCCGGATTGTTCGATGCGCTCGAAATGATCGTGATAGCCGGAGATGAGGATCACGGTCCGTCCGGCGGCGACGAGGCCCTCGGCGAGATCGATTCCGTTTTCCCCGCCGGGCAGGATGACGTCCATCAGGACGACATGGATTTCATGTGCCGCGAGCTTCTCGCGCATCTGCTGGCCGCTTGCCGCTGCGCTGAAATCGAAGCCTTCCCCGGTCAAGATCTGAGCGAATAAATCTTGCACCAGGGGGTCGTCTTCGACAGCCAGTATATGGCATTTCTTGCTCATAAGTCCGATCGTCCTAAACTTTAGTGCGCGTTGCAGGTGACAAACGCTAAAGGCGCGCGCCGGTTGCAACGATCGACGGTCGTGTCAGCTGTCGCTGCCGCTGCCGCAATCATACGGCGAAGAGAATCGTTGCTCTAAACCACAAGTGGCGGACCAAAACGGTGAGGTCTTTTCAGGACTTACAGGGATCAGCGTCGCCCCATCCGACGCCCCCTGGTCAGCCGGCTCTTCAGGACGTCCATCGGTGTGTCATTAAAGTGGCATGGTCTCGCCCGGCACGGCAGCCATCGCGGTGAAACTAAAATCACCTCGGTCTGTTTGAATAGATGTATTGCGATGGTGCCTGAGATGAAACGCAAAGAAACGCTTGTGCTTGTTGTGGACGACGATGCCGAGGTGCTCGGATTCGAAGCATCTGCTCTGTCCGGAGCCGGCTACCGCGTGATCGCGTCGACGCGAGCCTCGCATGCGCTGAAGTTCTTTCGCAGCGTGAAGATCGATCTCGTGGTGACCGACGTCCGCATGCCGGAGATGGACGGCGTCGAATTCGCCAAGCGGGTCAAGGCGATCAGCCCCGCAACCGCCGTGATTTGCGCCTCGGGCTTCGCCTCCGCCGCGACCGAGGGCAGAAACGCGCCCTGCGACGCGTTCATCGAGAAACCGATCGCGCCGGCCGCGCTGACGCGGCACGTCGGCGCGCTGCTCGACGCCTGATGTCAGGCGTCC
>JAQGID010000305.1 GCA_028291405.1 Rhodospirillales bacterium
GAGGGCCCAGGGGACCGTCTCCAGTTCGGCATGCCCGGATTTGACGGCCAGTTCGCCCAGAGCCTTAAGGAAGGTCTTTTCGGAGCCTCGGCGTGGATCGAACCAGAGTTCCGAGCCGCCGGGCGAAGTATCGTTCTTATCACTGAGCACATGGTAGCTGGGACCGAGCAGAGCGCAGTCCCACTTCTTCGCCAACGCCTGCCAGTGCAGGTCATAAGCGGCGGTGGAGCCCTCAATCGACGCCGTGGTTCCCGCGCCGTGCTGATGGACGATAATGCCGCGCAGGCGGGGCACGCCGTCGGGAATCCATAGGGTATACGTGACGGCGATCTGCAGTTCGCCGGGCACGGTGGACGCCGAATAATCGACTTTCACATATTGTCCGGCCGCGCGGACCGCTTTGGCTTGGCAAGATATGACAATCGCGAGCGATGCCAGTGCGATAAGCCTTCTCGAGAATTTCATGTGCGCATCTCCAGTAAATGGGACCGAGCGTCGAATACTATTCGGGCTCAATGCGGTATTGATGACCAGCGGAGGATGCAAATATCAAGCATTCGCCATTAGTCTTGTCGAGTTCAACCGGAACGGGTTCCGCTTTCCCGACTTCATGGACGACGGCCGGTCGGCCTGGCCAGGGGTTCATTAGGTAGCACCGATTATCGCGCCGCGCTTCGATCTCGACGTAGTACACTCCCGCGGCGTTCTTGGCCGCCGAAACCAGAAAGCCGCCGCGGGCCTGGAAATGGTGAAAGGCCACTTCGGCCGAACGCGGGACGGCCGGGAACAAATGGATTCGCCCGCTACGGCTGTTGAGCAAAGCTTCGGCGTCTCGTCCCGGCGCGCGACGGGCGGAAGCGGTCGAGTCCTCCACTTCGCCCAGAAGAAGCAACGTCCCAGCCGTGCTTCCGGACCGTAATGTCCGCACGGAGCGGATCATCATATCCCTCTGGTCTTGCGGGGAATCGAGATTGATTTCATCGGCGAGGATCGTTGGATAAGCCGCGGCGTCGCCGAAATGATCACCGGGCAGGTGCATCGGTTCCACGGCCGGCATTCCGGCGAAGATCACGCCCTCTGGTTTCTTCCACGTTGGATAAGGCGCAATTTTCTCAGCAACTTCACGCCACTGTTTGCGTAAATCGACATCCACTCCGAGAATCTCCGCCGCATCGGCCGCGCGAGTCAGTCCCCAGCGAAACATGCACAGCGAGCTGACCACGTCCTTGTTCCGCGAGAATTCCGGATAGACGCCCCATCGTTCTTCTTCCATCGACGGGATGACATGGTAGTAACCATCGCTCCCTTTCTTCGCGTAGGCCGCGTAGAAGAGCGCCATTTCGCGCATCAGGGGATAGCACTCTTCGCGTAAGAATTTTTCGTCCCCGCCATAGTCCCATTCATCCCAGACCGGGCGCACGATCTGAGCCATCGTCCCCAGGCACAGTTCGAGCGTAATCGTGGTATGAACGTATTTGTCCGGTTTGACCGGCGGCAGGTAGCCGTGCGAGATCAGCATGCCGGGCATGCCGAACATGTCCCGCGCGTTCTGCCTTCCGCCGGGCAGCCAGTGCCACAGCAACTGCTTGTACATGTCGACGCTGTCGCCCCAGTTGCGGACGAAGCGCGACGTGTGAAAGATTTCGTTGTAGCAGGGGGCGCTGTCCCATTCCTGAAAATCCCGTTCCGGCAGTGCATAGGATGCGCTGCACTCGAAGCGGCGCATGTCGGTCTTGGTTCCTCCGCCGTGCCCGCAGGTCCAGCTTCGATAGAGCGCGCGGATGTCATCGCTGACCTGCGGGCTGGCGGAGCCATTGAACACCCGTCCGTTTTCCCGTCGATCATAGAAATCGTTCCACCAGCGCGTGTTCTCCCGCAGCACGCCTTCAAATCCGGCGCGTTCCGCGTCCGCCAGGCGGTTCTTTGCCAGGGCCATGAGGTCCGCGCCGTCCATCGTGGTGACGACGGTGACAAACGCCTCCAGCTTTCCGTTGGCGGGCGTGAATGTCGCCGTCGAAGCAGCGCCGGGCGCGTCAGCGATCGCCGGCCGCATCACGTTCTTCCATTCGCCATTCAAAGCTTGATTCTTCGGCGGCGTCCCCAGGTGGGTCTTTCCCTCCACCGATTCCAGCTTCACATCCCCCGGCGCGCTCACCACGCCCATCAGCACATATTCAAAGCCCTGCGGAAAAGTCTTCTCCGGCGGCATTTTCTGGCGAATCCAAAAGTACCGCCCGTCCTTCCCGCTGGTCGGCGGATCGATGGGGGCATTGAAAGCCTTGTCGGCTTCGGCCGCCGGGTTGGTGTAGCTCTTGCCGTCGGCCGTCATGTACATCAGGTGGGTCGTATCGCGATGCCGATAGAGCCGCAGTGAAACCGGCGAGTCGATCCCCGCGAGATCGCCCCGAATGGCGTACACGTCGCTGCTCATTCCCAGAACGTATTGCAGCGTGGCCTTCGCATCCTCCTTGCCAGCCCGCAACGTCACAAGGCCGCTTCCGCAATTTTGCGTCAGTGTCGGCGGCTTCGTCCCGGCTAGCGCGTCTATCCCAATGATGATCTGTCCGACGGGTTTGAGGCACGGGAATGCATACCTCATCGGCTTACGATAAGGATCGTACGGCCCGCCCTCTTTTCGCAGCCATCCCAGGTCCAATGGCCGCAGCGAATTCCCTTTCACACCGACGTAATCCTTGTTGATCGGAGCGAAAGCGCCATCGGTGATCTCCTGCAACGTCGGCACGGTGAACTCATGAAGCCGGCGATCCCAGACGTTGTTCTTGGTCACGCTGATCGTGATCCGGTCCGGCGGCCCCCAGATCGTTGACCGCATCTTCAAGTTGTTGAGGGTCATCGACGGTCCGCCAAATGGATTCCCGCCGTTGTCCGGCTGAGGATTGACGGGATCGAGCACGCTTTCCAATACAACGGACTGCGCCCCCTCGCGCAACGGCATTTCGCGTTGCCAGGGAAGCGGCTGAGGCTCGGCCGCCAAGGCGGGAAGGGCGGCGCACATCAGGTGAATCGTCAGGACCGCCAATCCATTCGGGAATCTCATGTGATCCTCCGGCGCGGGCGTCGCGGTTGCTCGAAATGACCTTGCCCGATTCGTGTTTTGTGGTGCAGTGTTGTAGGGCGTACTTTAGTACGCGTTTTCCTTTGAACCGAAAGACGCGTACTAAAGTACGCCCTACGCTAATACCCCCTAGGCTTCCTCACGCAGCACGCTCCCCCCCCATCCCGAGTACGAGGGAGAGGGGAAAGCGGGCCTTTGGCCCGATCATTCCTTCGGGCCCGGCAGCTTCTCCGGTATTTTTTCCGACAGCGGCGCTTCGCCGCGGATCATCTGAGTCGCCGCACCGGTCAGCTTCAGATACCAGTCCGAAGGCAAACCCTCATAGGTCACGAAGTATTTTCCGACCGGGACATCGTTGGAGACCTTGTAAATCGCCGTCCCTTCATTGACCTCGTCAAACATGCCGACGAAGACTGTTCGGATTCCCAGGGCCTTGAAGATGGCGAAGTGCCGCCAGTAGAACTCACCCTTGCGCCGCGCGATCATCGTGGCTCCCGGCTTTGCGTTATGCATGTTGTCCCACGAGAAGCCCGGGAATGCCGTCGGCATGTAGCCGATCCCCAGCCCTTTCAGCT
>JAQGID010000317.1 GCA_028291405.1 Rhodospirillales bacterium
TTGTGCCCTCTCTCCGGTTCCATTGTGGAGCGAATGGTGACATCGCCTGCATCTGCTTATCCGCTGGCGCCTAATCAGGCAACCATCTGATTGGTGATCTGAAGCATCTGATTCGTCGTGGTGATGACCTTGCTGTTCGCCTCGTAGGCACGCTGGGTCTGGATGAGCTTGGTGAACTCGGCGGCGATGTCGACGTTCGATCCCTCGGTGCTCGAGGCGACGAGATTGCCGGTGCCGTTGCCGCCGGCCGCGGTGATCTGCGGCGTGCCGCTGGCGACCGTCGTGCTGTAGGCGTTGCCGTTCTCGGCCTGCAACCCGTTGAAGTTCGAGAAAGTGACCAGCGGCACCTGAAACTCGGTCTTGCGCGCGCCGTTGTCGAAATTCAGCGTGATGAGCCCGTGCGCGTCGATGTCGAGGTTACGGAACGAGCCGGGCGGCAGACCGTCCTGCGGCGCCGAGATGAACGCCACGTCGGTGCCGGTGAACAGCGTCGTCTGCTGAGCGACGCCGTAGCTTCCCATGTTGAAGGTGACCGGCTGGCTCGACGGCGCGCTGCCGCCGTAGTTGACGGTCAAGCCTACGGTGGCGGCGGTGTTGATGTTGCCGGCGACGCCGTTGATGCTGAGGACGCTGCCTGCCTTTGCCCCGGTCGCCGGATTGTCGACGAGATTGAAGACGACCGTCGTCGGCGCCGAGGGCGTGATCGAGGCGATGTTCGGATCGCTCGAGGAATATTTGACCGTATAGGTATTGTTCGCCCCGGACACCTGCGTCCAGGTTACGTCGATCGAATGCGCGGCGCCCTGCGCGTCGAAGATGTTGATCTTGGTCGGCGCGAACTGGATGTCCGGATTGATGTTGGCGCCGACCGTCGTCACCGCCGTGGTACCGCTACCGCCCGTCGCGACCGCGGTCACCGGGTTCATCGAAGAGCCGTCGATGGTGAGATCGCCGGTGGAGGCACTGACCGTCGAGGTCAGGCCGTGCACGTTCAGGACCGAGGAGATCGCCTGCATCTGCTGCGCCAAAGTCTTCGTGCTGTCGAACGGCACGAGGATGGCTGGGGGCGTCGCCGTCGCCGCGCCACCGCCGAGCTGGGTATCGGAGAACACGAAGGTCTTGGTCGTCGGCGATGACGCCGGGCCGAGGGTGACGGTCATGGTGTCGCCGTCGGTGAGCGGCGGCGTGCCGGTGAAGGTCACCGTCTGGCCGCCGGGTACCGCGGCGGTCGGTCCGGTGTTCTGCGCCTGCGACGGGTTGGTCGGCAGGTTCGCCGAATAGGTGACCAAGCTCGTTGGCTGGGGATCCGACTTGAGCTGGTCAAGGCGGATCTGCACCAGCGCGTTCTTGGCGGTGATGCCGGTCGCCGGGTTGACCGCCCAGCCGTTGAGGTAATAGCCGGCGCTATTGACGAGATAGCCGTTGTTGTCGGGCTTGAAGTCGCCGGCGCGGGTGTAGAGCGGATCGGCTTCGAAGACCGGCAGGCTGGAGCCGTTGACGCTGGCGACCTTGCTGACCGCAAAATAGCCCGAGCCGGAGACTGCGAGATTGGTCTCGGTCGTGGTCTGCTGGACGGTGCCCTGGACGTCGTTGGTGTAGAGCGGCTTGCTGGTGACGCCGCCCGGCTCATGCACCGCCGCGTTCGAGACGGTCAGCAGGGTCTGAAACTCGGTGTCGACCCGCTTATAGCCCGCAGTCTGCGAGTTGCCGATGTTGTCGGAGATCGCACCCATGGCGATCGACTGCGCCTGGAGGCCCGTCACCGCCGAGGTTAGTGCACCACTTAAGCTCATGAAACTCTCCTATCTCAGTCGGGCCGTGCCTCTTGCGATCTTCAGTGCAACGGCCGGGCCAAATTACAACTACTTGATTTTAATAGATATTCTTTCGCTTTTCTGACCATCCCCGCAGGAATTTGCCGAGCACTCGGCAAATTCTTCCGATCGGGACGGCGAGGTCACGAGGTGATGGCGGTTATCTTGCTCAAGGGCTCGCTGAGCGTCCCCATCATCAGCGACGCCGCGCCGTTCTTGATCTGGATGCTGTCGATCTTGCCGTAGCTGGAGACCGCCGCGGTGATCGCGCTGCCGTCCGCGGCGGAGGCCGCGACGTTGAGCGTGTAGACTCCATCCGGCACGGTGCTTCCGTCCGAGGCCTTGCCGTCCCAGGCGAAGGAATTGAAGCCGGCCGTCGTCGCGCCGGCGCCCTGATAGACGGTGTTGCCATTGGCGTCGGTGACGGTCAGCGTCGTCGAGGTCGCCGTCGACGGCAGATTATAGCCGTAGGTCAACTTACCGTTGGCCAGGGCGCCCTTGCTGTCGGCGATCTCGACCGTGTGACCGACCAGCGGCAGCGAGGCCACCGTCTGATTCGTCGACTGCAGCGCGACGAGCTGGTCGAGCTTGGTATTGGTATTGACCGCCTGCTCGACCTGGCTGAACGAGACCAGCTGTTGCGTCATCTGATTGGTGTCGAGCGGCGACTGCGGATCCTGGTTCTGCAGCTGCGTCGTGAGCAGCTTGAGAAACGTGTTGTAGTCGGTGCCGATGCTGGCGGCCGCCGTAGGCGTCGTCGAGGTGCCGGTGGGGGTCGTCGTCGCCGTGCTGGCCGGCGTGGGGGTCGCTCCGATCGTCGTCGTCATGGTCGTTCTCCACTCATGCCCGGTCGGGGCGGTTAGACTTGGATATCGAGGCTGCCGTCGTGGCGCAGCCCGCTATAGCGGCCGGCGACGGCGCCGAGCGCGATGCCTGGATCGTTCTGGAAGGGCGTCCCCGTCCGCGGGACCGCATAGGGCGCGGCTTGTGCGAATTGACGCTGTTCGGCGCCGGAGTCGCCGCCGCGCAGATTGAAGCTCAGCGAGCCGCTATTGGTTTGCAGCCCGGCGTCGCGGAGCGACTGCTCGAGGCTGCGCGAGTTATTGTTCAGAAGGGTCAGCGTGTCCTGGCGATCGGCCGAGATCGCGGCGGTGACATGCCCGTCGTGGGTGAAGTCGAGGCGAATATCGATGCGGCCGAGACTCGCCGGATTGAGCTCGACCTGGATCGCGGAGCTCCCGGCCGTCGCGGCAGTCTTCAAGGTGACCGAAACCTGCTCGACGGCAGGATGGAGCGCGGTGGCGGGAGCCGGCGCAGCGGATTGCACGGCTGTCGGTTGTGCCGGGCCGAGATGCGGCTGCGCGACGAGCGCAGCGGGGTCGGCCGAATGCGTCTCCCCCTGCGCTGCGACCGGCGGTGCCGCCGCGGCGATGGGATCGGCTGCGTCACCGGCGGCGGTGCCGGCCTCTTTCCCGACTGCCGTCTGGACGTCGCTCGACGCCGGCGCCGCGACGGGAACTGTCGCCGATGGATTTGCCAGGGGCGCGACAGGGCTCGAAGCGCCGATGGCTTGCGACGCCTTCGCGGCGGTGCCGCCATTCCGCGCCGGCTGAGCCGGCGTTGCCGTGACCGGCGCGTTCGCGACTGGCGCGCTCTGCAGCAGGATCTGTGCGGGAGCCGTCGCCACTGGAGCCATGGGGGCCGCTGGCGGCGCCGCTACAGCCGAATTCGCGCCGGCCGAAGGCATCGCCGCCATGGTGAGCGGCGCGGCGGTGGCCGGTACCGGGCCGGCAGCAACCGGAATGCTCGGCTGGGCCGTGGCGACGGCTGGTTGTGCGATCGGCGTGGACGGCGACGGGGCTTCGGCCGCCGGCACCGGCTGCGGCGCCTGCGAGTCGACCACGACGGGAGCCGCCTGCGATTGCGGCGCCGCCGGCGGCGACTGCGACGCGGCTGGCTGTGAAATTCGAGCCTGCAGAGCCGACGCCTGGGACGCTGCCGCTGTCGCGGCGGCATCGGCGACGACCGTCGAAGCCGCGGTCGGACGCGTGATCTGCTGAGTCGCAACCGGCACCGTCCGGGCGATCCCTTGTACCGGTGCCGAGTTGCCGGTCGGCACCACGTCCGGCGTCGGGATCTGGATCGCGGCGATGCTCGTCACCGGCAGCGGCGCCGCCGTCTGTGTTGAAATCGGCGCTTGCGGCATGCCCGGAGCAGAAGACGGCTGCGCGGCCGAAATTGTCGTCGGCGCCGAAATCGGAGCAGAATCTGGGGTCGGATCCACGGCCGAAGCCGGGGGCGTATCGGCGGTCGGCCCGGGCGTCGAAGCGGCCCTCGCAGCCAGCGCGGTGGTCGGCAAGGGCGTTGCGACGTTATCGGCGGACGAATTGCTGGCCAGGAGCGCGGCGAAGGAAGCAGTCGGCGACGGCGCAACGGCCGGCTGAGCCGCTGCCGGCGCGACGGAAATTCCGCCGGCGCTGGCCGCCTGCGGCGCGATCGCACCAACCGGCGTCGACGCCGGGGTCGCGGCGTTTGAAATCTCTTGCGCCGGCGCGGCGCCGTCGGGGACTACCGGGACCGGGAGCACCACCGGGAGCACCGGCGGCGCGATCACCGCGGTGGCGGCCACGTCGGTATTGCCGACACCTTTATTGGCATCGCCCTTCTCGCCGGCATGATCGGACGAACCCTTTGCGTCATCACTGCCCTTGCCGGATTTTCCCGCCGATCCCTTCGGCAACGGCGCAGCCGCCGACGGTGGCGGCGCGGCGGCGCTTGGCGGCGGTGCCGCGGCGGACTGTGCCGCTACCGTAGCGGAACTTGGCGATGCCGCGGCGGCAGCCGACGGTGCGGCGGCCCCGGTCGGCGGCGACGACGCCGCGGCGGCGGCCCCGAGAATCTCGCCGAACGACGGCGCCGCGCTCGTCGACGATGCCGACGGCGCTGCCGACGACAGGTCGGTCGGACTTGCGGAAATCTTGCCGATGACCATGGCGGGTTTCGTTCCTCATGTGACGCAACCCTTCACGCAAACCATGGGCCAGTTCGGCAATTCTCCTGCATCGCCTTGAGAAAGCTCGGAAACACCTCTCGGTCCCGCACGAAAACGCGGGCTGCAGCGGAGCCCGCGGCAATCTCTACCGACGGGGACGGGCAGAATTTGCCGCTCCCGCCGATGCCGCGGTGCTTCCGCTATCGGCCGCGGGCTTGTATCGTCGCGGCCGCAAGCAACGGGAGCAAATCATATGTCGATCAAGCGGCTCGAGGTCGGGAAGCGGCTGAGTCAGGCCGTCATCCACGGCGATACCGTCTATCTCGCGGGAATCGTCGCCGACGACTTCGAGGCTGACGCAAAGACGCAGACCGCGCAGATCCTCGACAAGATCGATCGTCTGCTGGCGAGCGCCGCCACGAACAAGCGGAAGATTCTGACGGCCACCGTCTGGCTGGCCGATATCGGCGATTACGATGCGATGAACTCGATCTGGGACGCCTGGGTCCCGACTGGCGAGACGCCGGCGCGGGCCTGCGTCGAGGCGCGGCTCGCCCAGCCGAAGATCCGTGTCGAGATCCGGGTGACGGCGGCGCTCTGAGCCGCGTCGCCGGGCGGCGTCAGCGCGCCCGGCCGACTCTGCCGGCGGCGGCGTCGATCTGAAGGCGGGCCGCCTCGGGATCCGTCAGGAACTTGACGCCCGCCTCGTTGCCGCGCCGCCAGACGATCCGACACGGAAAGAGCCCCAGGCCGTCGATGTCGAGGACGCAATGCTGCTGTCCCGGCGGCAGGCGCTGGAGCAGGACACGGGCGCCGCCCGCCGAGATATCCCGGACGACGCAATCGTTCGCCCTCAGCCCGTCATGATGCAGCGAGCCGGAATACAGCGACGTGGTGCGGCCGTGGTGGCGCCGATTTGGCTCGGTCGGTTGTGTTGCGCTCTCCGACATCACGAGTCCCTCTGGTGATTCGCCGCGCTGAATTTAGGATTGAAAGTCCTTACCAATTATTAACAGGACGTGTTGATATAGCGACCTGTCCTTTCGTCTATCAGGCCGCTGGCGGCGACGCCTCCGCCACGTCCAACGCATGCGCAAAGGTCCCCAACGCGCGCCGGCCGTTCTCCGAGACGCTATAGACGCCCCGGCCCTCGCGCTGGAACCAGCCGTAGACGTCACGCTGCAGGATGCCGGCGACATGCGGCACCAGCCCCGTGGCGCGCAGCGTCTTGATGCTCAACGGGCCACCGTCGAGCAGCTGGACGCAGCGCAGCGCCTCCTGACGATAGGCCGTGACGATCGGCACGCCGCGCCCGCCGCCGCGATTGGGATCGCCGCGCCGGCGCTGGTGCTCGCCGAGCAGCAAGGCGGCTCTGGTCTTGTTCTTGCGCGGCCGATAGGGCGCCGGGTCGAGCACGACCTCGACGGCGCGTCCGGCCGGCGCCGCGGCATTCACCGTCAGCAACCCGAAGCCGATCAGGCGGCACAGCCGCTGCACCTCGCGGTCGTCCGCGGAGACGGAATCGCGACGCGATTTCACCGCCCGCGGCACCGCCAGATAGACGAGATCTGTCAAGGCCAGCCGGTTCACGCCCTGCAGCACGAGCGCCAGGTTGAACCGCAGCTTGAGCTCGACGATGACCAGCGGTTCGCCCGCACGATGGCCGACGACGTCGCAGTCGTGGATCTCGCCCTTGACGACGTAACCCTGCGCCTCGAGAAAGGCTTTGACCGGCTCGTAAAGATCGGTTTCCGTCAAGGGTGTCCCAGTCTGATTGCATAGCCGTCAGGCGTTCACGGGATATTGCGTCGCGGTTCCCCCGACAACAGTTATCTACGCTCCCCGGCAAGCCGCCGGCGATCGATGCGAGGTGCGATGTCCAGCCAGCTCTTCACCCCATTTCCGCTCGCCGGTCTCACCCTGGCGAATCGGATCGTGATCTCGCCGATGTGCCAGTACAGCGCCGAAGACGGCAGCGCCACTGATTGGCATCTGCTGCACCTCGGGCATCTCGCGGTCTCGGGCGCCGGCCTGCTGATGATAGAGGCGACGGCTGTCGAAGCGGCGGGCCGGATCTCGGCCGCCGATCTCGGCCTTTATTCCGACGCCAACGAGGCGGCGCTCGGTCGCGTGCTGCGCGCCTGCCGCCGCTATGGCAAGGCGGCGATCGGCATTCAGCTCGCCCATGCCGGTCGCAAGGGCTCGGCGCGCGTCCCCTGGGAAGGCGGCGGTTCGCTGACCGCCGCGGAAGGCGCCTGGCCGACGTTCGCGCCCTCGGCACTGCCGCACGGCGACGGCTGGCAGATTCCGGTCGCGCTCGATCGCGCCGGCATGACGCGCATCATCGCGGCGCATGTCGCGGCCGCGCGCCGGGCCCGCGTGCTCGGAATCGACCTCGTCGAGCTGCACAGCGCACACGGCTATCTGCTGCACGAGTTCCTGTCGCCGCTCGCCAACCGTCGCACCGACGACTACGGCGGCAGCCGCGAGAACCGCATGCGCTTTCCGCTCGAGGTCGCGGCGGCGGTGCGCGAGGCATGGCCGCGCGACCGGCCCCTCGGCGCCCGCCTCAGCGCCACCGACTGGGTCGACGGCGGCTTCTCGCCCGACGAGGCCGTCGCCTATGCCGCCGCGCTCAAGTCGCTCGGCTTCGACTACGTCTGCGTCTCGAGTGGCGGCTTCGCCGGCGGACGCCCGCCGAACGAACCCGGCTACAATCTGCCCTTCGCGCAGCGCATCCGCAGTGCCACCGGCGTCGCGACCCGCGTCGTCGGCCTCATCGTCGAGCCGAACCAGGCCGAGACGATCATCGCCTCCGGACAGGCCGATCTGGTGGCGCTCGCCCGGGGTTTCCTCGACGATCCGCATTGGGGCTGGCATGCGGCGGAGGCGCTCGGCCTACCGCCCGATCCGCCGCCGCAATACGATCGCGCCGTCGCCCCCGCCTGGCCCGGCGCCGCGCTTCGTCCGAGAGCCAGCACCTAGTTAGGACTCTCGTCGGGGCATTCATGCGAAAGGCTCGCCGCGAAGCAGGGCGAAACTCGTCACGATCGGGTCCTCCACAGGTCGGCCTACTCCGTTCGCACCAATACGCGGGCTAGGATCTTCATCAAATCCTCGGCCGCTCCCCGTACTCGTTCTCTTTCTCGCGCAGTTCCCTCTCCAGCCAATGCGCGGAGAGCCTCCTCGAATTCCCCTATTGCGGACCCGGCCTGCCGACGGAAATTCGCCCCGAACATGCCTGCAGTCTCGCCAGTCATGTACTTGTCCACGATGCCTCCAGCGCCACGCTCCTCATTCGTTAACCATACAAGCGGCACACACCCAAAGCTGGTGGCCAGAAATACAAGGTTGGTGAGCGTCGCTGCAGTAAAACCAGCTGCCGTTAAGACATTAACCTGTGATGTCTCCGTCGTTGACGGCGGGAACTCTTTTCTCGCTCTACACGTTCCGAGACGAGCTTTGCAGAAATCCTATTCCACTTTTAGGAAACCGACAGAGTGAGTCCAAGCGCTCGTTATCGCGACAGGGCCGACCGCTTGCGCCTGCTGACGCAAGCGATAGACGACCCGATCGCGCGCCTCATGCTGACGGCGCTTGCCGATGCGTTTGAAGAGGCGGCAGCCGAAGACCTTCACCAGGATGGCGACACCGCAATCCGACCAATTCGAAAGAGCTCTC
>JAQGID010000321.1 GCA_028291405.1 Rhodospirillales bacterium
CCTGTTCGCGTCGCTAAAAGTCGCGATCACTCTCGCGTTCATCGGCTCGGTCGTCTCCGAAACGATCGCTTCGAACAACGGCATCGGTTTTCTCATGCTGTCCGCCGCGTCGCGGTTCCAAGTCGCGTTGGTCTTTTCTGGGGTTATCATCATAGCGATCATGAGCATCGTCGTATTCGCGATCTGCGTTCAAGCCGAGCGCCATTTGGTGAGCTGGGCTTATCGCGGCCAGCAGGGCTAACACGCCGAGTCACTTGAAATGAGAGCCGCCATGTCATCGAGCTACCAGATCACGGGTGCAACAGTCGTCCCGCTCGGCAAGGAAGCCGGTGTCCTCGACGCCGTCGATCTTTGGATCCGCGATGGACGAATCGCCGCGATGACCCCGAACGGCGGCGTGGCACCGTTCGATGGCCCTTATGAGACCTGCGCCTTCCGGAACGCGGTCGTCCTGCCCGGTCTCGTGAATGCGCATTCCCACTCAGCATCCGCGTTGCAGCGCGGCAACGTCGCGGGAGCCCCGCTCGATCTCTTCGTCATGGAAGCAATGTCCCGCCGATCGCGCCGCACCGCGAACCACGTTCGGGTCGCCGCCTTGCTCCACGCGACCGAAATGTTGAAGCGAGGCATCACCGGCGTCATCGACCACCTGCGTCACGGGGCCGTACCTACGGTAGAGGCCGTCGGAGCTGCGGTGCGCGCGTATCAAGACATTGGCATGCGCGCTGTCGTTGCGCCGATGTTCGAGGACAAGCGCTACATCGACTCGATGCCGATCGACCACGCCCGGTTGCCGGCTCAGGTTCTGGATCGCTGGCAGCACATGAACCCGCCGGCACCAGAAGATTACTTCGCGATGATGGAGGAAGTCGCAGCGGAAGCGCGCGGTCACGACCGTGTCCGGATCATGCTGGGCGTCGACGGTCCGCAAAGATGCACCACGCGACTCCTCGAGATGGCCGGCGACTTTGCCGATCGGCACAAACTGGGGCTGCACACTCATCTTCTCGAAGCAAAGACGCAGGCGCTTATGGCGCCCGTCGAATTCGATGGGAGCTTCGTCGCCTATTTGGATCACTTCGGTCTGATCGGTCCAAGGAGCTCGTTGGCGCATTTCGTCTGGTGCACCGATCGCGACATCGAGATCGCAGCCGAAAAGGGCGTGAACGTCGTCAACAATCCCGTCAGCAATCTTGTGCTCGGCAGCGGTCTGCAGCCGACCGCACGCCTCCTCGCGGCAGGTGTCAGCGTCGCGCTGGGTACCGACGGGTGCAGCAGCAATCCCATCAGTATTCTCGAACAGGCGAAGGTTTCGATGCTGTTGAGCCGCATCAGCGAGCCCGATTGCGACCGCTGGATCACGGCACCTCAGGCGCTGCGCATGGCGATCGAGGGTGGCGCGGCAGTGCTCGGTCGGTCTGGGGAGACGGGCGTCATCAAGGTTGGAGCGTTGGCCGACCTCGCGATCTTCGATTTCGACGATGCGAACCATCGCCCGCTCGGCAACATCTGGAACCACCTCGTGATGTACGAAAGCGGCCAAGCTGTCGACACGGTATTCGTCGGTGGAGACATGGTGCTGAAGCGCGGCCGCTGCACGAAGATCAACGAGGATGACGTCTACGCCGAAGCAGCGGAAATGGCAGCGAAGGACGACGCGGACAACGAACAATACCTCGCCGTGACTCGCGCTGAGCGTCCCGTGTTCCAACCCCTGATCACGGAAGCGCTTGGGTCGGACACGACGGTCAACCGGTTCGCTCGTCTGACCTGACGCTCTTCCTCCTTCGGAACATGGGACGCACGTCAATCGAGACCGCATCATCACGCTGTAGCAACAAAGGACGAAGCAATGCCTAGGATGTCTTGGAATGCGCTGTGTCGCGCGGCTCTCGTTGCCCTCGGCATGTTGCTCGGACTCGTGTCGGGTGCGCAGGCCGAGGACAAAGCGCTCATTCCGGTCCGCCTCCGGCTCGATTGGGTCTGGCAGGCGCCGCAATCGATCTTCACCATCGCCTACGAGCGCGGCTATTACCGCGACGAAGGATTGGACGTCACGATCGATCGTGGCTACGGCGGTCTCGAGAACGCTTCGGCACTCGCATCGGGTAATTATGAGTTTCTGTTCGGTGACATGAGCAGTGTGATCCTGTTCAACGCCAAGAGCCCTGATCGCAAGCTGATGAGCGTCTTCACGATCTACGATGCTTATCTCGGCTCCGTCATAACCCGAGCCGGTAGCGGGATTAACAAACCGAACGACCTGGAGGGCAAGACAATCGGTGCCCCGCTCACGACCGGCGGTCGTACGATGTTCCCGGCGTTCGCGAAGGCCAATGGGATCGATGAGAGCAAGGTGAACTGGCAGACCATCAGCATCCAGCTACAGGATCAGCAGTTCGCACAGGGCCAATTCGATGCGGTGGCGAGCTTCACGACCACATCTCTGCTCAATCTTAAGCAACTCGGCGTACCCCGCGACAAGCTGACCATTTTCAATTTCGCGGACTATGGCGTCGATCTGTACGGAAGCGGCATCGTGGTGCGCTCGGATTACGTGCAGTCGAACCCGGACGTCATCCGGAAATTTGTCCGTGCCACAATGCGCGGGCTCACCACGATGCTCGCCAACAAGGTCGAGGCCATCGAAACCCTCAAGAAGCGTGATCCGCTGCTCGATACTAGCATCGAGTTGGACCGGCTCAACCTGATGATCGAAATGACGCTGAAGCGTCCGGCCGTCGAGAAGTTCGGCGTCGGCCACGTCGATCCGGCACGAGTCCAGAGCAGTATCGACACGATTACGACGGTCTTCAATGTTTCGCCGGTACCGCCGCCGGAAGAAATCTATACCGACAAATTTATACCCTCTGACGCAGAACGGATGCTGAAGTTCTGATGGTTGGCTTGAGCAATGATTGGTCTGCGCAACTCTCCGCACCGGCCGCGGGAGGGTGAAGGCGCATTATGCTCGATGACACTGCGATTGCGTCCTCGCGAAAACGAATCGCGAGGTTCGAGCTACATCGGCCATACTCAGTTGCCGAAGCTTGCGACGTCCTTGCTGCGTATCCGGGACTGGCAATGATACATGCTGGTGGAATCGATCTCGCAAATCGCATGAAGCGCGGCGCAGTCCCCGAACATGTCGTGACTCTGGGTCAGATTCCCGATCTCTGCGGCATTCAGGAGATCGGCGGCAGGATCGAGATCGGCGCGGCGACGCGGCATTGGGAGATCGAGAATGATCCAATGCTGCGATGTCGGCTCCCCATGGTCGCCGGCTACATCGCAGGGCTTGGCAACATCCGCATTCGCATGCAAGGCACAATCGGCGGCAATATCATGGCGGGAGAGCCAGGCTACGAGATGCTTCCGCTCCTCGCCGTACTGGGTGCTGATCTCGTTTTCGCAGATTGGTCCACCGGCGGCCAGGAGATCACCGCTGCGCGCGAGTGGGTTCTCCCCCGGGCTTCTTCTTCGAAAACGCTGCTCCTCACCTCAATTAGGATTCCTCTTCGGCCCATAACGGTTGCCTGGAACCGTGAACTGCGACCGGCTCTCGGACTCGTTGCTTCGCTCGAATGGAGCGGTGACCGAGTCCTCCATGGAGCGGCGGCGGTCATCGGCGACCATCGCGGCCCTATGGTCAGGGAGCACCATTTTACCGAGGCGTTGCCGGCGGCGGATGCTGCTCCGCGGGCTGCGAATATTGCAGAGGTCTGGGCAGACAAATTTCCCGACATCGACGTTTTGGTCGGACCGGACCGCGACTACTGCCGTCATGTCCTCAGCGTCATGCTGCGCCGTGTCCTTCATACGATGTTGAAGACATGACCACTAGGGATCGACTAACCATCCGGCTCACTGTCAACGGAGAGGCTCACACGGTCGAGATCTCCTCGAACCTGATGCTTGTGGATCTGGTACGCGAGCGACTTAACCTTCAAGGGACAAGGGTCGCTTGCGATCAGGGCGCCTGCGGCGCCTGTACCGTCCTTGTCGACGGGCGGCCGATAACCGCGTGTCTTAGTTTCGCATTCACGGCGGACGGCGCGGCTGTCCTGACTATCGAGGGCGTGGCCGGATCCGACAACACGCTCGATACAGTGCAGCTTGCCTTTCATGATAGCGGAGTGCCGCAATGCGGCTTCTGCACACCTGGCATGGTCCTCTTGGCGAAAGCCTATTACATGCAGCAACCGATGCCGGAAGGCGCGGATGTTGAGAGGTGGCTTGACGCCAATATCTGCCGCTGCTCGGGCTATCAGGTCTTTCGCCGCGCATTGCACTCCACCCCGCCGCGCGAGGACGCACCTTGAACATTCGCACGAACACGCTGACGCAGGTCGGCCAAAGCATCCCGGACGTCGACAGCCGCGCAAAATTGACTGGGTCGGCGAGATACACGAGCGACATCGTCATCGACGAAATGCTGCACGCGAAGGTGCTGCGGAGTCCGCATCCGCATGCTCTGATCCGGTCCGTCGATGTGTCACGCGCGCTCGCAATGCCGGGCGTTGCCGCGGTCGTCACGGGCGATGATCTCACAGCACTTGACTTCACCTATGGCATGTTCATCCGCGATCAGCCGGTCCTCGCGAAAGACAAGGTGCGCTATGTCGGCGAACCCATCGCGGCCGTGGCCGCCTCAACCGAAGAACTGGCTTGGCGCGCGCTTGCTGAAATCCGCGTTGACTACGACGTCCTTGCGCCGGTGTCATCGATCGCGGCTGCCCTCGATGAACGTGCGCCGATGCTTTTCGGCGACGAGCTGCATGCATCCGCCCTGCCGCCCCCTCCACCCAATAGCACTTGGACCCAGGAACCGTCGCCGAACATCCTGTTCGACTTTAATCATGGTTTCGGCGACGTCGACGGCTGGTTCCAGCGATGCCATCACGTGTTTGAAGATCGCTTCACCATCGGCCGCCAAAGTCATTGCGCCCTGGAGCCGCATGTCAGCTTGGCACGCTTCGTCGCTGATCATGCCGTCGAGGTCTGGTCAAATAATCAGGACCCGTTCCTGTTACGCCAGGATATCGCGCGGATCTTCCGGCTTAAGCTTGACGACGTACGCTTTCATGCAGGCCTCGTCGGCGGTGGATTCGGCTCCAAGAGCTACTGCAAAATCGAACCGATCGCTGTACTGCTCGCCCGCAAGGCGCGGCGCGCCATCCGTCTTGCGTTGACGATGTCGGAAAGCATGATGACGGTTTGTGACCACGGTGCCGAAATTTGGCTCCGCAGCGGAGTGAGTGCGTCGGGTGAGACGCTCGTACGTGAAGCCGTCGTCAATCTGGATGGCGGCGCCTATGCCGATGCAAGTCCTTCCGTCGCGATGCGTATCGGGACTCGTTTCAACGGCCCCTACCGTTGGCGTGCTGTAAGGTCCAGGGTTCGCGTAGTGCGCACCACGACGATTCCTGCTGGTTCCTTTCGTGGTTTCGGGGCGGGACACGTGACCTGGGCTTGCGAATCTCAGATGGACATGATCGCGCGTCGGCTCGGGCGTGATCCCTATGCGATCCGCGCCGACAACTTCGTTCGTTTGGGAACCGCCGGCGCTCCAGGTGAAAGCGTGCTCGACAGCGACCTCATGGAGGGTCTCCAAACGGTCGGGGAACGCGTCGGTTACAAATCGAAAGAACGCGTGCCGAAGCGAGGGATTGGCTTCGCTGTGGCCGTCAAGGGCGGCGGCGGATCTCATCGTGCGGATGCGCGCGTGCGCGTTTGGGCGTCAGGGGCCGTCTCGCTGGCAGCCGGGGTGACTGAGATCGGACAGAGCACCCGCACGGTCTTGACGCAGATCGCTGCAGAGGTCCTCAACATAGATCCAGATCGTGTCGCAGTAGAGGACATTGACACGGATACGACGCCCTTCGACTCCGGCACGCATGCCAGCAACGGGGCGACAGTCGCCGGTCTTGCCGTTCGCGAGGCCGCAGAGAAGGCACGCGTGCGGATCCTCGAGTTCGCCGGCGGGATTTTGCAATGTACTTCGGCGGAACTCGACTTTTGTAATTTTCAGGTTCGGCGGGGAGAGAACCGCTATTTATTAGCGGACCTCGTCGCCCAGCGCGGCCCCGGCGTCGACACTATGTTCGCCGGCGAGGCGTCGGTACAGACCGGCAGTGGCTCCTTTTTCTGGATGCCCGTATGGACGGCAGTTGAAGTCGAAGTCGACGCCGAAACAGGGGCCTTCAAGATACTGCGCCTCATCAACGCCACCGACGCCGGACGTGCGATCAATCCGCAGAGATGCGTCAGCCAGATTGAAGGCGCAGCCGTTCAAGGGCTGGGACAGGCATTATTCGAGAATCTCGCCTACTGCGAGGCGCAACCGCTGAACGCAACTCCTCTGAAGTATCGCCTCCCCCGGATAAGCGACGTTCCACATCAATTTGAGACCATCATCCTAGAACAAGGGCATGGCCCAGGCGCCTATGGCGTGAAAGGTCTCGGAGAGAGCGGAAACCTTACCATTCCTGCGGCGATCGCCAACGCGATTGCCGATGCCGTCGGAGCCCGCGTGACGGATTTGCCGATAACACCCGACCGCGTTTTGAAAGCGCTCGGTGTGGCGTCTAAGCCCAACACCAACGTCACCCGAACCGTGGAAGCTAATTGATCATCAGGGCTATCTTCGTTAGCGGACTTGAGATAGCGGGCACATAACCGACGGGGCTGGCTATGGCCGTGAGCGGGCGGCCGAACGGCTGAATGCACTCGTCGACGAGATCGCGCGCGATCCAATGGACCGTATGATCGTCACTACAGCATATTGCCCTGCCGGAGGGGCAAGGAGCACCAGCCATGTATCGTATCGCCGACCTCGTTAAAGAACTCGATACAATAGAGTGCACAACCGATCCGGTAAAGATCAGGGTCAAGAGCCGCGATCACTACGCTGTCAGCCCCTTGCTGAAGCAAATGCTTGCAGGAAAAACAGCCGACGTGGTCGCGTCGCCGAAGACCAAGGACGAGCTTCTGCAATTGGTACGCGCGGCGGTAAAATTCGGCATCCCGATCACTGAACGAGGCGGTGGAACGGCCAACTACGGGCAAAGCGTGCCATTACGGGGCGGTATTCTTCTCGACATGTCCGGGTATAGCGGCATTGTCTCGCTTCGGCCGGGAATGGTGCGGGCGAAGGCAGGAACGATCATGGCCACCATCGACGAGGAGGCACGCAAGATCGGCTGGGAACTGCGCTTTTATCCAACAACGAAAAAGCTGGCGACGATTGCGGGCCACGTCGCGGGAGGCCAGGGCGGCCCCGGATCGGTCGTTTATGGCACCTTGCGGGACCGTGGCAATGTCGCCGCTGCCCAAGTCGTGACGATGGAAGCCGAGCCTCGCATCTTGGAATTGAGGGGGCGGGATGCACAGCTGATCCACCACACCTATGGAGCCACGGGCATCATCACGGAGATCGAGATGCCGCTGGCTCCTGCATGGGACTGGATTGAAGCCATCGTTGCTTTCCCTGAGTTCATGCAAGCGGTCCGCTTCGGCGTTGGTCTGGCAAACGCCGCGGGCATCATCAAGAAGCTGGCGTCCATCCAGGAATGGCCCACGCCGCAACTAATCCGCCAGTTTGCCCCCCTTGTGCCTGAGGGACATTCGATCATCTCGACGATGATCGCTCGGGAAAGCTGGGAAGAGTTTCAACAGTTTGTCGCCGAATTTGGCGGGACCATCGCGTCGTCCTCACCCGAGGGCGCTGGACCTTATGGAGCGCCAATCACCGAATTTGCCTTCGGCCATGCCCTGTTCCAGATTCAGAAACATCAACCAAATCGTGCCGCCCTTGAGGGATTTTTCCGCGGTACTGATCTGATCGCGCTGATCGAACGGGTCCACCAACAGGTGAAATCCTTCGGACCGATGCGCATGGAGCTGATCCGAATTGGAGGCGAAATCGTCGGCACGGGATCACCCTACTTCCTGTATGAAAGCCCCGAGCAAATGGCTGAACTTGTGCGGCTGATGCAAACCGCAGGTGCTGGCGTATCCAACTCACACACGTCCAATGTACGCGCGGTCGGCAAGAAAGAAGTCACCGAGCGTGATCTCGCCTTCAAGCGGGACGTTGACCCGTATGGCCTGCTGAACCCGGGTCGCTTCGAGGCCGATAGCCGTGCCGACGAACGCTTCACCTTGGAGTTGCCAACCGATAGCTGGGACAGACGCCTCGCCTGACCAGGATGAAATCCTACAGATCAGAACCTGCGAATACGCGGAAGCGCGTGCAGTCGACCTTGAATTACTTCACGCGATAGCGAGCGCGGCTTGTCGGCCGTGGCGCTTCTCAAATGCGCGTCCCAGCGCGATCAGTCGCTTCGGCACGCACGAGACATTGCCGCCGCCGTAGCGCCACTCGAGGCGGTCGAGGGCTCGCACGATCTCCCACGCATGAATGCATTGGGTCGTGTTGCAAACGCTGAGACGACACGAGCGAAGTGTCCGAGGCTTAAGCACTCCGACGTATCCTCGCCAGGTACGACCCAACCTGCGGAACCTCAAAGCTTTCCTATGCCCCGCGGCCATAAGCTTCTGGGCATGAGTGTCGTTTCACGGGGGAGGAAGGTTGGCCACCGCTCGATCTGGCGAACGCCGGACCAGGGGATCAGGACCGGCCGGCGCCGCTTCGTCGCCTCGGGACCAGCTTCAGCCAAGGCACCGAATGGAAGGCGCTCATCAGCAAGTACATCGGGACCATTCCGCTCAGCGGTGACGCATCTTGCGTCGCCGAGCAGAGCATATCCCGCGGGCCGCCACCCAGAACACCCGTGAGCAGCGCCATGATTGCGAAGGTCGGCGCGGCGGCGAGGCATAGAAAATCCGCCGCGCCGAGGGCGGTCGCATTGTCGCTTCGGGCGTCCCCGCCCGCAGTTTCACACTGGGTAGCAATCATCGTGGCGCATCCGCGAACGGCCTGCGGCATCTTCTGCGTGCTGACGGAGCTGGAAGACATCAAATGTCAGCGCTTGTCGTACTCGTCGTGGCGGCGCCACCAGATGCCCGTCTCGTTGCGCCCCTTGGGGGCGCGGTCGAGCCACTGGTACATGCCCCAGAGACCGTCCACCCCGCGGGAATAGGTAGAATAGGTGTGGTAGACGGCGCCGTCCTCGAGCACGAACGCGCTCATTCCCGGCCGGTCGCGCGCGTACGTGGCCGCATCGGTTCCGCACGTGGCCGCTAACTGGACAACGGGCTCCAGGGCCGGGATCGCGTCCATCGCATGGCCGCCGCGCTCGTAGTTGTACTCGACGCTGCCATTGCGCTGCTGCTCCTCGGTGAAAGAGACGTTGAAGTCGAAGTTGAAGTCGCCGCCGCGGGAGGAGGCCCAGGGAAACGCCCACCCCATCCGTTGCTTGTACGCCTGCAGCTTGGCGAGCGGCGCCCGTGACACCACCGAGAGCGTGACGTCGTGGTTCGCCAAGTGGACGACGACGCCGTTGAATCCGTCGGCGATCGACGAACAGGACGGACACCCCGCCTTGTAGTCGGGCCCGAACATGAAGTGGTAGACGAGCAGTTGCGAGCGCCCCTGAAAGAGGTCCGCCAGCGAGGCTTCCCCCTCGTCGGTCTCGAACCGATATTCCTTGTCGACCCGAACCCATGGCAGCGCCTGGCGTTGCCGTACCAGCTCGTCGCTGCGCCGCGTGAGCTCCTTCTCCGCCTCGAATACCGCGAGCCGCGCCGACAGCCACTCTTCCCGTGTCCCGGTCATATGCATCGTCATCGTTCTCTTCTCCATCGGATGTCCGCGTCGTGTCGCACCGTTCTCGGTACGACCCGCTGGTTGGTGGTCGCGAGATAGGCTAGGACCGGAGATTCGAACGGTGAGAGTTACAAGTGTGGCGGGAGTCAGATGGATTCGCTGATCACTGCCGCGGCGCGCGCGCTCGCCGCGGGCGATGCCCTCGGCGCATTGAACCGGGTCGCATTGCGCGACGACGCGCCGGCGCTCGCCCTTCGCGGCATCGCGATGGCGCAGCTCGGCGATCTCGTTCGCGCGAAGACTCTGCTGCGCAGAGCGGCACGCGCCTTCGGTCCGAAAGAGGCCCTGGCCCGCGCGCGGTGTGTCGTCGCCGAGGCCGAGATTGCCCTCGTCTCGCGCGACCTCGCCTGGCCGGCGAAGTCGCTCGACGTTGCACGGGCGACGCTCGATGAGCACGGCGACCAATTGAACGCCGCCCATGCGCGGCATCTCGCGGTCCGGCGCCTGCTGCTGATCGGACGCCTCGACGATGCCGAGCATGCGCTGGCAGCGCTCGACCCCGCGCCCTTGCCGCCCGCGTCACTGGCGGCCCACGAGCTGGTCGTGGCCGGGATTGCGATGCGGCGCCTGCGGACGCAGACGGCGCGCGCAGCCCTCACCCGGGCCGCGCATGCCGCGCGCCAGGCGGGCATCGCTGCGCTCGCGGCGGAGGTCGAAAGCGCATCGCTGGTCCTCGCCACGCCCGCGGCGCGCCTGATTGCGCGTGGCGAGGAACGCCCCCTGCTGCTCGAAGAGGTCGAGGCGCTGCTGGCGTCGGAAGCGCTCGTGGTCGACGCGTGCCGTCATATCGTGCGGGGCGCGGGCACGGTAGTCTCGCTCGCCGGGCGCCCGGTGCTGTTCACGCTCGCCCGCGCGCTGGGCGAAGCCTGGCCGGGGGACGTGTCGCGGGACACGCTCGTCGCGCGCGCCTTCGGCGCGAAGCTCGCCGACGAATCGCACCGCGGGCGGTTGCGGGTCGAAATCGGACGGCTGCGCACGATGCTACGGCCGCTGGCCGACGTGCGCGCGACGAAGCGAGGGTTTGCGCTGTTGCCGCACGGGACGCACGAGGTCGTCGTGCTGGCGCGGCCGGTCGAAGAGCAGCATGCCGCCGTGCTGGCCTTCCTCGCCGACGGCGAATCATGGTCGAGCTCGGCCCTGGCGCTGGCGCTTGATGCCAGCCAGCGCACCGTGCAGCGGGCACTGGACTCGCTGGCGGCAGCAGGCAAGGTGCAGTCGTTTGGTCGCGGGCGGGCGCGTCGTTGGTTGAGCTCGCCCGTGCCGGGATTCACGACGACTTTGTTACTCCCCGCTCCGCTGGCGAACGGCTAGGGTGGCGGCATGAAACGAGCAACCGCCGAAATCCTCCGCGAGCATGGCCCCTTTCCGGGTGTCGACCGCGTCCACGGCGTCACCTATGACGGCCAACACGTCTGGATAGCCGCGGGCGACAAGCTGAACGCCCTCGACCCGGCGAACGGGAAGACGGTGCGCTCGATCGACGTCGCCGCGCACGCGGGCACGGCCTTCGACGGCCAGCACCTGTTCCAGATCGCCGAGGATCGGATCCAGAAGATCGATCCGACGACCGGCCACGTGCTCTCGACGATCGCGGCACCGGGCGGCGGCGGTGACTCGGGCCTCGCCTGGGCCGAAGGGACGCTCTGGGTCGGGCAGTATCGGGAGCGGAAGATCCACCAGGTCGATCCCCAGACGGGGGCGATCCTTCGCACCATCGAAGCGAACCGCTTCGTCACCGGGGTCACCTGGGTCGACGGCGAGCTCTGGCACGGCACCTGGGAAGGCGATGAGAGCGATCTGACTCGCGTCGATCCGCAAACGGGAGAGGTTCTGGAGCGGCTCGAGATGCCGCCCGGCGTCGGCGTGTCGGGGCTCGAGTCCGACGGCGGCGATCAGTTCTTCTGCGGCGGCGGCAACAGCGGGAAGCTGAGAACCGTCCGCCGACCGAGGTGAGGCTGCAGCGGCCGGCCGGCTCCGAGATCCCCATCGACTCCATGAGCAAGTAATCGACGCGGCCCTCAAAGCCCTTGCCGGCGGTCGACGCAGGACGAATTTTTAGATCGCGCCGCGCCGTCGTGCGACCTGCTCCGAAAGATCGAGAAGCGCGTGGCCGAGGTCGTTATACTGCTTCAGTAGCCGCTGCAAAGGGGTCCGCGGCTTGAGCCCAGGGTCGACCATTTCGGCGTTCTTTGACCAGCGCTCTTCGGCATCCTCAGCTTCGGCCTCCACCGCGTCCCGCTCATCGGGCGTTAGGCTTGTGAGGTCACTGTACCCAAGGTCTCGCGCGATCATAGCAATGATTTCGTCCATGGTCCGGTTGCGTTGACTGTGAAGATCCGAGCGCGCCGCGATCTCCGCCGGGCTGAGATTAGGTCCGAATCCGCCGTTGCTCATCTGGGCGCCCTATCAAACGATAGCAGCCAGTAGGGTAACGCTACAAATTCCAATCCAACACGACTTCCGAGGGCAGGAAACAGTTAAATTATGTCAAATTTTGGTTCACATAGATCGAATCGGTCTTTATCGATCTATTGTCGTGACCTTTGCGAACTTTTAGAGGCGGGCCACGCTTGCCGGCGACTAGTTATTAGCCGATTGGATTGAGCGCTTATGGGCGGTGCGGTTGGCGAGCGAATCGCTGCAGGAACCTCTCGTCCTTGAAACTGAGGGGGCGACAATCAAAGTCTCCGTGCTGAAAGTACCTGCCGCAGCTTCAAAGGCGCGGATAAGCGTCGCTTAAGCTTACGGTTGTAATATAGGCGCCCATCGCGTTTATCGTGAGGTTCGTCTTGGCTTCGAAAGCATATTATCCCGACCAGGCTGGCGCAGCGCAATTTCGAATGAGGGCTGATCGCTTGCGCAGCCAAATCAGTCAGACAGATGACGCTGAGGTCATTCGCCATCTGTCGAAGCTGGCCGAAGAATACGATCTGCTCGCATCTGCATTCGACGCACTTGGGGCAGCTTATGAATGCTAGCCGGGAATCTTTGGCTATTGTCGTAAGCCCTACCTTCCCTTTGGCATCGAGTAAACAAGCTTCCCGCAATTGGTGGCGGTCTGTCCTTCTTTGAACCGCGGTGATCGACGCCTTTTCGCAGTGGGAGCATTACAGCGAACGTCGCTCTCGATGCGGATGCTGGCTCCTGAAGGCGAACCCGCAGGGAACGCCAATCAGAGAGAATGTTCGAGGCTATCTGTCCGGATCCGTTGCGCGACCTGACGCAACTCCTTAATGGCGAATTGCGCCGCCGTCGATGGTACGCTGCGTGCTCGCCTGATCACGCCCGTCGGCTGGGATGGAAATTTGAAGCCGATATCGATGACGGTAAATTCCTTCTGCAACCAAGTGCCGCGAAAAATCTGTTGCGGAGAAATCCCGAGCAGATCGGTCTGTGACAGAATGGTCAGCATTGTCATGAAGCTGTTGCTCTCAATGGTGCTCTGCGGCATCGCCCCGGTGTGATCGTGAAACGTCCGCTGGAAAGCCGTGCGTGCCGGACTGTCGACGCCCGGTAAAATCCATTCGCAGCCATCCCGCTCGGCTTTGGTTAGGCGCCTGGCCCTTGCAAAAGGGTGATTCTTGCGGGCGAACACGACAAGGCTGTCGGTAAAGAGAACCTCGAAGTTGAATTCGCGCGGGTCAATCGAGTCGTAGAGGCGCCCAAGGACGAAATCGAAATCGCCTTGCCGCAACTGATTCAACAGCCCCGCCCCCATTCCTTCGGTTACGCCAACCCGCAATTGCGGCCGCCCTTTTTTGAAGCGCGAGAGCATCAACGGCAAAAGGCTAAAGGCCGAAACCGGCGTCGCGCCGATTCGCAGATCGCCATGAGTTGCGGCCAGTAGATGCGCAATGTCATCGCGCGCCTGGCGCAATTCAGCGTCGACGAGCTTGCTGCGCATTATCAAGGCTTTGCCATAGACCGTCGCTTCGACGCCGCGGGTGGTCCGCTCGATCAGCTTAACGCCGAGCTCGTGCTCGAGCTCCCGGATGCTGCGGGTGAGTGCCGGCTGGGATAGACGCATCTTTTCGGCGGCGCGGCGTAAGCTGCCGGCCTCGATGGCGGCGACCAGGGCGGAGAGTTGATGCAGTTTCATCGGGCGGACCGCGATAATCAAATTGTATCACTTTTGACGCATTAGTTATAGTCTGGTAATCGCCGCTGTCATGCTAAATCAAAGGAAAGCAGCATAGGGAGGTACTTATGAAGATCGTCTCCGTGGACAAACTGGCGTGGAGGAAGGACCATCCGACCGGCTCCCTCTCGTTCAAGTATCTGTTGAGCGGCGACGACGCAGCCCCCGATAATTTCGTCCTTTTGCTAGCGCGGCAGGAGACGGATTTTGCCACGTCTCGCCATCGCCACAATTTCGATCAGTTCCGCTATCCCCTTCGCGGCGACATGAACGTCGGCAAGGGTGTGAGGTTGCGTGAAGGACACCTCGGCTATTTCACGGAAGGCGCGATCTATGGTCCGCAAGATGACCAGCTCGGCAACATGCCACCGGGCGAACCGATGCACGTCACGCTGCAATTTGGCGGCGCCACTGGCTACGGCTATTTGAGCCCGGACCGTTTGCGCGCGATACGCGATGAGCTGCGCAAAGACGGGGAGTTCGTCGATGTGATCTATCGCCGGAATGACGGACGGACGCAGGGTGGCCTCGAGGCAGTATGGGAACGAGCCTTTGGCCGCAAACTCGAATATCCGAAACCCCGTTATGACGCCCCGATCATTATGAACCCGGAATCTTTCCCCTGGGTTGCGGATGGCGACAATCGACAGGTGGCGTACAGGAACTTAGGGTCGTTCACCGAGCGTGGTATTTGGGCGGAGACGCGTCGATTGAGCGGAGATGTGCATTGGACGTCCCGCGACGATCATGCGCGGCGCCTGCTTTTCATCCTCAGCGGTACCGGAGAATGCGGCGGCGAGGCGATCGGGCAATACTCTGCGATCCAGATCGAGCGAGGGGAGAAAGCCGACATCTTCGCCGCCGACGATGTGGAAATCCTGCTTTTCGGCCTTCCGCCTGTGGTTCGATCGACAGAAACGGCCGCTGCTGCCTGAGTACCGGCTCGCAGGGCGAGCGCCCCGGCTCGTCTTTCCTCCGACGAAAGCGAGAGCTGGTCATGTTGGCAATACGTCACCTGTCGAAGACCTATCATGCCGACCGGTCCTTGGTACCGGCCGTCAACGACGTGTCGCTCGACGTTCCGCGCGGCTCGTTCTTCACGCTGCTCGGCCCGAGCGGCTGCGGCAAGACGACGATCCTGCAGTGCATCGCCGGTCTGGAAACTCCCGACCGCGGTGAGATCGAGATCGACGGCGCGCCTGTCTATTCCTCCACGCTAAACATCAATGAGCCGCCGAACCGGCGGCGGCTCGGTATGGTGTTCCAGAGCTATGCGGTCTGGCCGCATATGACCGTGTTTGAAAATGTAGCGTTTCCACTGCGCCAAAGCCGCCCGCGGCTGAGCCGGCAGGAGATCGGCACACGTACGAAAGCCGCGCTGGCTAGTGTCCGGCTCGACGGGGTGGCCGACAAATTGGCGCCATTCCTGAGTGGCGGACAGCAGCAACGCGTGGCATTGGCGCGCGCGCTGGTGCACGAACCGCGGTTGCTTCTCCTCGACGAGCCGCTCTCCAATCTTGACGCAAAGCTGCGCGAGGAGATGCGGACCGAGATCGGACGGCTGGTGCGCGAGCTCGGCATCACCGCCGTATTCGTCACGCACGATCAGATCGAGGCTCTGACGATGTCTGACTCGATTGCGCTCATGGACGGCGGTCGCGTGGTGCAGCAAGGCGCGCCGCATGACATCTACTACCGTCCGCAGTCGGCTTTCGCCGCCCGCTTCGTCGGCAACGGCAACATCATCCCCGGGAGGGTTGCCTTAGGCCCGGACGCTGAGGGCAATGCCGAGATCGTGACGCCGTTCGGGCGCGTCGGCTGCCGTCTGCCGACGGGGGTGGCGCACGGCAGCAATATCGACGTCATCGTTCGACCGGACGCCATGCGCGTCTGCAATGGCGAGGCTCCGACCGAGGAAACGCTCAATTTCTTCCGCATCCAGATATCGCAGGCGAGTTTCATCGGCGATTTCATCGAGGGCATCGCGCATGCCGGCCCGGCGACGTTGCGCGTGAGGCTGGGGCCTCACACCGCGATCCAGCCGCCGTATGTGGCCGTCGTCGAAGTGCTCACCGACCGCTGCGTCGTCCTGCCGCGCCGGGATTGACGCCAATGCCGCCGACCGTCTCCGCCCTGCCCGCCGCCGTGCCGACCCGCAGCCGGCGCATCCACTTGAGCGAGGAGCGGGTGATCGGCGCGATCGCGCTCGCCGTCGTCGTTTTTCTGGTCGGCGGGCCGCTGCTGATGCTCGTGAGCACGAGCCTCAACCCGAGCGGCGAAGCCACGCTGATGCCGGCCGGCGTCGCTGCAACCAACTACCTGCGCGCGTTCAGCCCGCCTGATACCTTTACGCTGATCGCCAATACCGCCTTCTACACGGCCGGCAGCGTCGTCATTGCATTGGTGGTCGGATCGTCGTTGGCATGGCTGACGGAGCGGACGGACTTCAGGCTCCGCATGCTCGTGCGCCTGATTGTCTTTGCCTGGCTCGCCGTGCCGCCGTTCGTCTCCGCGCTCGGCTGGATTCAGCTGCTGAATCCCGGCAACGGCGCGATCAACGTTCTGCTTCGGACCCTGTTCGACCTGCCGGCCAGTCCGCTGAACGTATACTCGCTGCAGGCGATGATCTTCGTCACGGGCATCTCGATGTCGCCGACCACGTTCATCATGATCAGCGGCGTCATAGGCAACATGGATCATCGTCTCGAGAGCGCAGCACAGGTTCACGGCGCCGGCCGGATGGTGGCCTTCCGCCGGGTGACATTGCCGCTTTTGACCCCGGGGCTGCTGGCCGTCGCCATCTTCCAGGCAATGGTCGTCGTGCAGATGTTCGACATCCCGTTCGCGATCGGTCTGACCGCCCGCGTGCCGGTCATGAGCACGCGGATCTATGCGCTGGCCACCGCGGCCGATGCCAAGCCGGAATATGGCTTAGCCGCGGCATTTGGCGTCGTTCTGCTGGCGATCGCAATCCTGCTGATCGGTCTCTATTTGCGGATCACCCGCGTGAGCGAGCGCTTTCGTGTGGTCACGGGCAAAGGATATCGGCCCGTCAGGCAAAAGCTGGGACGGGCCCGTATTCCGGCCACGGTCCTGGTCCTGCTGTATTTCCTGGTCATGCTGCTGCCGCTCGCGATCCTGCTGTGGAACAGCCTGCTGCCGTATTACCAGACGCCCAGCGTCAGCGCTCTTGCCAAGCTTACGCTGCAGAACTACCGGCATGTCGGGTCGGAGCCCCTGATCACCCGCGCGTTCTGGAACACCATCGTTCTCGTGCTGTCGACGGCGACCATCTCGATGGGGCTGTCGATCGTGGTGAGCTGGATTTCGGTTCGCAGCAAGGCTGCGCTCGGGCGGGCGACGACGGTCCTGACTTTCGCGCCGATCGCCATCCCGCAGATCGTCTTCGCCTTCGCCATCCTGCTGCTGTATCTGCGCACGCCGCTCTATGGATCGCTCGCGGTCATCATCGTCGCGCATATCACGATCTTCACCGCCTTCGGGACGCGGATGGTGAGCAGCTCGATGCTGCAGCTCCACCACGAGCTGGAGAACGCCGCGAAGGTCAGTGGAGCCTCTTGGCTGGTGACGATGCGGCGCGTCGTGGTGCCGCTGATTTTCCCGCAGGTACTCAACGGCTGGCTTTGGATCGCGACGCACAGCGCGCGCGACCTTACCGTGCCGATCCTGCTGATGACCAGCAGCAACGTCGTGCTGGCATCCGCGCTCTGGACCATCTGGGAATACCCGAACATTCCGGAAGCATCGGCGCTCGCCGTCATGATGGTGGTCGGTCTGATGGTGATCGTCGTTCCGCTGCAGATCTGGTCGGTGCGCTATGCCGACCGGAGCGGATCGTCCGGCAAGGACGATCGATAAATCGAGGAATTGGGAGGACAACATGCGGGCAATCCTTGGCGCCGTCGCGCTTTTGGCATCGGCAACGTGCACGGTGATATCGGCGAGCGCGCAAAATTCATCCGCGGCGCCGGATTTTCAAAAAGTGATCAATGCGGCGAAGGCGGAGGGTAAGCTCGATCTCTGGATCGCGACCCCGACGCTTCCCCGCACCCACGCCGCGTTATTCGAAGCGTTCAACAAGCGCTTTGGATTATCGATCAAGTACGAATGGCTGCCGATGCATCCGACCCGATCGCTGCCGCGTCTCGTTACCGAAGGCAAGGAAGGGCGCGCGCCGGTGGACGTCGCGGGCTCGTTCACCTATGACGATCTGCTGGTGCTGAAGAAAGCCAATCTGCTCGCACCCTATCCGTGGGTCGAGGTATTCGGCAAAGAGCTCCCGACCATCAAGGAGCCGTCCGATCGGCTGATCCCCGAGGCCCGCGGCTTGGGACTGACGTTTTTCGATCAGGTCTTTCTTCTCGCCTGGAACAAGGATCAGATCAAGGAAGCCGACCTGCCGTCGAAGCTGACCGAGCTGACCGACCCAAAATGGAAGGGGCGCTTTGTAACCAATGCCGTGTTCGGACTGCCCCTCGATACCCTCAGCATTGTACTCGGCAGGGACGGCACGCTGGCGCTTGCGCGGAAGCTTCTCGACAACTCCCCCTTGCTGAAGAACGGCAGCCCGGCGGTCTCGCAGGCCGTTACGTCGGGTGAGGCGCCGGTCGGCATCAGCACCTATCTGGAGTCGAGCACTGCCGCAAAACACGGCGAGCCTCAGGGTTACCGACTGCTGGACGATTATGTACCGGTCATGCCGCTGCACGTCGTCGTTCCGGAAGGCGCGCCCCATCCGAATGCCGCGCGCCTCTTTGCCGCCTGGTTGGCGACCGAAGGCGTCGGCATCATCAGCGAGATGGAATCGACCGGCCGGGTGACGGACCCGCACTCGGAACTGGCGCGGATGGTTGAAAAGCGCGCGCCCACGGCGCAGGTGGTGATCGCGAAGAATGCAGAGCAGGTGCAAGATATCCTTGATATCCGTCGCGAACTCAACCTCATGTTTACGGGTCGCTGATGCTTGAACAGCTTTGTCGAGAAGCGACCGGTCGGTTTTGAAAGCCTGTCTTGTTGGGCGGGCCTTCTGGATCGAATTCGAGTTCTGATTTGATTGCGGGGAAGCGCAACAAGCGAGAGTTCAATGTATCAGTGTTGATCGAGGTGCAGAGCTGCTGACCTCGGCGGGCGGCACCTTCACGTCGCGGGCTCTGTTCCCGTTCGACGCCGAGCGACGCGTCGAGTTCTACAAGCAGACGCTGGCGCCGCGCGCCGAGGAGATCGCCGATCCCCACGCTCCCGGCACGACGGAGAACCTCACGGTCGCCAGCGGCCAGGTCGAGATCGTCGCCGACGGCGTCTCCTACCTACTGCAGCCCGAGGACGCGATCCTCTTTCAGGCCGACGTGCCGCATTGCTATCGCAATCTCGGCGCGAAGACGGCCGTCATGTACCTCGTCGTGACCTACGCCGACACGGTCGGCTGAACGCGCAACGCCGGCTGACCCGGACCGTCGCGGCGGTCCTCGAACCCGGGCACGTGACGGCGCAAGGTGTGATCGAAGATGAAGACCCGGTCCGCCCCGGTCGCCTCCTTCACGAGCGACTCCGCTTCCGGATTGATTTTTAAGGAGGCGAGCGAAGGTAACTATTTTTTTGCCTTCATTTTGGGCCACGGTGGGCGGCTCGATCTTTACCAATAAGCAATACGTAGATGCCACATTCGTCGTCCGTCGAACGGTACGATTGGTCGCGAACGATCGCCGCGGCGGATGAGTGCGACTGGTGGTGAGATGAAGATTCCTGCGATTTTTGCCAAGGCTGGCAAGCTTCGGCTGACGTTGACCATTCGCCAGAAGATGCTGGCGATGGCCGTGTGGTCGCTCGGCACCATCGCCGTCCTCGCCGGCATAAACCTGCAGCTCAGCGCGAATATCGCGCAGCAAATGGAGCTGAGCGACCAGCAGCGCCAGATCCGCGACAGCCTCGCCGCGATGCGGACGTCGGTGCTGCAGTCCGAGCTCATCGCCACGGAAGCAATCGGCAAGAAGGCCGATTTCACGAAAAGCAACCTTGCCGACCTCGCCCTCGGCCGCAAGGATTTCGAGCGCGAGTTCAAGAAAGTCGCCGATTTCCTGCGCGACATGAGCAAGGCTCTCGGCAATCGCGATGCGCAGCGCGAGTTCGGCGAGCTCAACGACATGATCGAGAAGCGCATCCGGCCGGCGCTGCAGAGCGGCAAGGCCGACGGGCTGGAAGATGCGGCAACAGAGTACAGCGACCGCGCGACCGACCTCAACGAGATGCTGCAATCGCTCGCCGACGTCGCGACCTCGGAGCTGCGCAAGCATTTCACCGAGACGCAGGCGGTCATCCGCAATACCGGGTATTTCGACATCGCGATGTTCGGCGGCGCGCTGGTCATCCTGCTGCCGCTGTTCTTCGTGACCACCATCAGCATCCTGCGGCCGCTGCGTCGTCTGACGCGGATCATGCAGGACCTCGCGTCCGGCAGCACCGCGATGGAGATTCCGGAAGGCAAGCGGCGCGACGAGATCGGCGCCATGGCGGTGACCGTCGAGGTGTTCCGCAGCAATACCGAGAAGATGCACGCGCTGGAGCTGGAGCGCGTCGAGACGCAGGAACGCGCCGCCGTCGAGCGGCGCGCCGCAATGGGCGAGTTGGCGACCCAGCTCGACGTCAAGACGCGCGACATGATTGCGACGATCGCCAGCGAATCGGCGAAGCTGCGCGACTTCGCGGCGGCGATGACGACCGTCGCCGACACGACGCATGAGCGCAGCGCGACGGCGAGCGAGACCTCCCAGGAGAACACGACCAACGTCAAGGCGGTCGCTGCCGCCGCCGAGGAGCTGTCCGCCAGCATCCAGGAGATGGCGCGTCAGGTCGAGCGCTCGGCGACGATCACCCGCAAGGCGGTCGACGGCATCGAGGCGACCGCGAAGGACGTCGAGGGCGTCGCCGAGACCGCCTCGCGGATCAACCATGTCGTCAAGTTCATCGAGGATATCGCCAGCAAGACCAACCTGCTGGCGCTCAACGCCACGATCGAGGCGGCGCGGGCCGGCGAGGCCGGCAAGGGCTTCGCCGTCGTAGCATCCGAGGTCAAGTCGCTGGCGACTCAGGCGGCCAAGGCGACCGAGGACATCGGGACCCAGATCCGCGAGCTGCACGCTGTCGTGACGCGCTCCGTCACCTCGATGGGCGAGGTCCGCAGCGTCGTCCTCGAAGCCGACGGCATCGCCGCCACCGTCGCCAGCGCCATCCAGCAACAGGGTGCCGCGACCGACGAGATCGCCCGCAACGTCGCCGCCGCCGCCGCCGGCAACGAGGCGGTCTCGACCTCGATCGAAGCGCTTGAGAGCAGCGCCGGCGAAGGCCAGCGCGCCGCCGCCTCGGTACGCACCACCTCCGAGGTTCTCGCCGGCGCCTCGGTCAGCCTTGGCGACGATCTGCGCGCCTTGCTCGACCAGGTTCGGGCAGCGTAGTTTGCCAATCCCCAACGAAGGAAGACCAATGCGAATCCTCCCCATTCTCGCCGCCGCCGGCCTCGCCCTCGGCTTCGCCTCTGCCGCCGATGCCGCCGACTCCGCGAAGGGCAAGCAGCTGTTCCAGAAATGCGCCGAGTGCCACTCCGACACCGGCGCCAGCACCGACGTCGGGCCCAGCCTCAAGGGCATCGTCGGCCGCAAGGCCGCCGCGCTCGACGATTTCCGCTACTCCGCGGCGATGAAGCGCAGCGGCATCACCTGGGACGAGGCGAGCCTCAAGGAGTACGTCGCCAATCCGCAGGAGAAGGTCCGCGGCAACCGCATGCCCTTCTCCGGCTTCGCCGCTCCCGGCGACATCGACGACATCATCGCCTATCTGAAGACGCTGGGCTGAGTACCGGCGCCGCCCAGCTCGGCGCCGGTACGCCTCACCGCGCTCGGACGACCGGCATCTGCGTCACGCCGGCGCCGTTCGTCACGCCCGCGAGCTCGCGGGCCAACGGCGCGACGATGCCGCCGAGACGGGACGCCGCGGCGAGCAGCGCGACGCTGCCCGAGGCATCGTCGTCGCTGTCGCGCCCGGTCAGCCAAGCAAGCAGGAGGGCCCGCACATCGCGCTGCGGCGGGTAGGTCCGCAGCGTGATCGGCGCTGCCGCGTCGAGATTCGCCGAGACCCGCGCCAGGCGAAGCGCCATGTCGTAGCCGCCGAGCTCGTCGACGAGCCCCTTCGCCTTGGCATCCTCGCCGGTCCAGACCCGTCCCTTGGCGACCTTCTCGACGGAAGCGGCATCGAGCTTGCGCCCGGCCGCGACGCGTTCCTTGAAACCGGCGTAGACGGTATCGAGAAACTCCTGGAAATGCTTCTCGCCCTCCGGCGAGAAATCCTCGAGCGTCGAGAACATCGCGGCGTTCTCGCCCTGCTGCACGGCGCCCCAATGGATGCCGAACTTGTCCCACAGCCCGGCGGTCAGCAGCTTGCCGGCGACCACGCCGATCGAGCCGGTCAGCGTCGCCGGCTCGGCGACGATCTTGTCGGCTCCCGCAGCGATGTAATAGCCGCCCGAGCCGGCGACGTCGCCCATGCTGGCAATCACCGGGATATGGGCGGCCTGCGCCCGCACCGTCTCCCGCCAGATCGTCTCGGAGGCGACGGCCGAGCCGCCCGGGCTGTCGATGCGCAGCACGACGGCGCGCACCTTGGGATCGTCGAGCGCGGCGCGGAACGCCTTGGCGACGCTCTCGGCGCCGACGATGCCGCCGATCGGCGACGAATCGCTGGTGCCGCGTCCGATTAGCCCGTCGGCATGGATCAGCGCGATCACCGGCCCTTCGCGGTTCGGCCGTCCCGCACGCGACAGATAGGTCAAGGGGCCGAGCAGCGCGGCGATGCCGCCGGCCCGCATCCGCGCCGCCGCGATCGCCTCGTCGCGGTAGCCGAGATGGTCGACGAGGCGCAGCTTCTCGGCGGCATCCGCCATATAGGGCCCGCCGTCGACGATCTTTCTGACGTCGCTCTCGCGCAGTCGCCGCGCCTTGGCGATGTCGCGTACCAGCTGGCCGCCGATGCCGTCGACGATCGCCTGCAACTCCTCGCGCTCCGGCGGTCCCATCGCGCTGTCGGTCAGCATGTTCATCGCCGATTTGTATTCGGAGCGATGGTCGAGCCGCGGCACCACCGCGAGCTTGTCCAGGAGACCGCGGAGATGCGGCGTCTCGGCGCGGATGCCGGTCAGCCCGACATGGCCGAGCGGCTGCAGCCAAACGTCGTCGAAGGCGGTCGCGAGGTAATAGGCGCGGTTGCCGGCCGAGAACTCGCCGAAGGTGTCGGCGAAGGCGATCGCGAACTTGCCCTTGGCGCGGAACGCATCGACCGCCTGGCGCAGCTCCTGCACCCTCGCGGTCCCGATCCCGTCGTTGCCGACACGGGCGAAGACGCCCTTGATGCGGGGATCGTTGCCGGCGCGCTGCAGCGCGTCGAGCAGGTCGCGGAGATCCGGTTTTTCGTCGAAGACGATGCGCGAGAGCGGATCGCGCGGCGCCGATTCGGCCACGTCCTGGGTCAGATCGAACTCGAGCACCGTCGAATCGGCGATCTGCGGGCTCTTCGGCGCGTAAACTTTCCAGGCGACGAAGCCGCCGACCACCGCCAGCACCACGACGATGCCGATGATGGCGAAGAACCAGACGACGAAGCGACGGATCACGGTACTCTCCCACCCCAGACCGCGGCTGAGGATAGACCGAAGCGGCAAGGGCGCAAGCGGCAGGATCGCCGCGACGGGGTCATCGAAAGCGGGTGCGCCGGGCGGCCTGCTGAATACAGGAAAAATACAGGAGCGGAAAAAGCACGCTGCCAGACAACCGATTGCAACTGCTCATTTTTCTTCCGCACAAGACCGTGTTCCTCATCCACGGAACAGGACCCCGCCTCGTAAGCACCTCAGCGAGCTGCGCTTTCGCCGCTTCGCTGCGCCCTCGGGGCAAGTTGTCCCGGTTCCGTCCATCTCATCCCGCATTGAGCCGATCTCTTCTCGTACATTTCACTAAATGGATATTATAATATCCAATAAAGAAATGCAAGCGGCTTTGCGAACGCCGGGGTGCTTGCCGGCACGGCCGGGTGCCCCGGGCTTCATCCTTGACCTGCATCAACGTGTCTCAATCGGCGCCGGATCGGGACGCCTTATAGGCCTCAAAAAGGGATCCCTTGAGCGCGTCGTCCAGGTAGTCCATGGACGGGACCCATGCGTGACGCGACGTGCCTCCACGAGCGACAAAGCGGCACGCGTGGGAGATCCCTGTTTGCCCACTGTGCAACCCGAGGGGGCGGCGGATTCAAAGGTACGAATTGGTCACGCGGTTGACGTTTCAGGCCGGACAGATGAATTGACATGTTCCAGTCGCTGGCGGGGAGGACCTGCCGGTGCCTTGGAAAGTCAGCGACGTGTACGACCAGCGCGTGCGGTTCGTGTCAGCGGCCCTGCGAGGCGATCTAAGCCTGGGCGCTTCGGCCAGCGTCATCTCGCCCGCCCATCCCATCCCGTCCTTCTTCTTATCGACGGGAACAGCTTAACCGACTGTCCGGATTTCAGGGGCCACCTCTGATTTGTTCAATCCCAGGCAACCGGCAAGTTAAGCAAGCCGCGAAACGCCCAGCCGCCGATTCGAACGGGCACTAACGGATTCAGCCGAGGTCGCCGTGCATGCGCGAAGAACGCCGGTAGAGCAACATCGGCAACCATCGCTCTCGATGCCCAGGCGCCGACGCAAAAATGCGGCCCGGCGCCGAATGCGATGCTTTTGGCGGTGTCTCGGGTAATGTCGAATCGTACGGCGTCCGGAAAATGGGCCTCGTCGCGATTTGCCGACCCGATCAGGAAGAAGGCGCGGTCCTCCGGTTCAAGATCGATCCCTTTGACGGACCACCGTTTCGCAACGCGCCGGGGTATCATGCCAATGGGTGACATCCATCGGATATATTCTTCAAACACCTGAAGCCACGAGACTTCGCCGCCCAGTACGTTGGCCAGCTGGTCGGGGTAAGTGAGCAGAGCCCAAACCGCGCCCGCGATGGCATCGCGCGGCTCATTCTGGCCTCCGCTGATCGCCAGTTTGATATTCGCGCGCACGTTCCGCACGTCCATACCGGCGGCGAGCATCAAACTCAGCATGCTCTGATCGGGCTTCCGCGTGGCCGACGCACGCCGGTCATCGATCGCGGCGTCGATAGCAGCGGTCGCAACGTGGCACTTTGTCTCGACCGCCTGATCGCCGGTGTAGTTGGCGATGCCATCGATCATGGCCTGGGACCAGGCATCCATCTCTTGCCAGGTGATGTTTGTCAGCCCGGTAATGTCTTTGAGGCACTCTGCGGATAGCGGCATGGCGTAATCTCTGACCAAATCCGCTTGGCCGGAGGGGATCAGATCGGCCAGCAACCTGTCCGCATGGACCTGAAACCGCGCAATCCAATGATCCTTCACAGTTCGCGGTGAGAACCCGGGAAGGACCACTTTGCGCTCCGCCATATGAGCGGCGCCGTCCTTCCGCATCATGTTCTGGCCAATCAGCCGGTTCATCAGACCGCCTGGTTGATGCGAGCTAAACACGTCGATTAGTTTCTCGGACGCAACGATGTCGTCGCGGCGCGCGAACACCATGCCGTTGAGTTGCGGGACGAAGGCGATAGGCGCCTCCGCGCGGAGGCGCGCGAGCACCGGATAGGGATCCTGCCAGAATTCGTTCAGGTTGATCTCGAACCGCGGAGCGTTGCTCATGGAGTTTCCTCTTGTTGGCCCGACTTCCACCATTTCGCCAGAAAAGCGCCGGGAGTCAGCCAGCACCTCCTCTGAAGCGTGGTGGCGAGACGCAATCGCCCGCACTTCCCCGTCTGAACGGCGCACCGTAATTGGAAAGGCAAGCCGTTACAGGGTGATTTCGAGTGGGGTTACCGGTGTAACTTCTTCCTGAACTCAGGCTTCGCGCGCTCGCGGACTGGATCTCGTCGCCCGCTGACCCTGCAATTCCGAGACGACGCCGCGCTGTTCGCGTCGTGCATCACCAATCACCGGTTTGTGTAGAGATCTTCGCTGCCGGGAAGCGCGCGATAAGCACCTTTCCTTATGTCTCCCGCCAGAATCCGGTCATGATCGCCGCAACGCGCGCTACGCGGGCCCGCCGGAGGAACAACATGCCTTGGTCGCAGGTCTATGACCCTTTCGGTAACTCGGTCTATTCGACGATCGCGGCGGCGGTCCCGGTCCTGACGCTTCTGATCCTGATCGCCTCCGGCAAGGTCCAGGCGCATGTCGCGGCGCTGATCGCGCTGGCGGTGGCGCTGGCGATCGCGGTCCTCGTCTTCACCATGCCGGCCGGACTTGCCGTGCGCGCCGCCGTGCTGGGGGCGGTGACGGGGCTGTTTCCGATCGGCTGGATCATCCTCAACGTCATCTTCCTCTATCGCCTGACCGTCGAGACCGGCTGGTTCGACACGCTGCAGAAATCGGTCGGCGGCATCACGCCGGACCGCCGGTTGCAGCTGCTGCTGATCGCCTTCTGCTTCGGCGCATTCTTCGAGGGCGCCTCGGGGTTCGGGACGCCGGTCGCGGTCACCGCGGCGATCCTGATGGGGCTGGGCTTCTCGCCGCTCGCGGCCGCTGGGCTGTCGCTGATCGCCAATACCGCGCCGGTCGCCTATGGCGCGCTCGGGGCTCCGATCGCCGGCCTCGCTTCGGTCACCGGCATCGATCCCTTCCTGCTGGGCGCGATGGTCGGGCGCATCCTGCCGCTGTTCTCCCTGATCGTACCGTTCTGGCTGATCGGCGCCTTTGCCGGATGGCGCGGCATGATGCAGATCTTTCCGGCGATCCTGGTCTGCGGCCTGTCCTTCGCCTTGGCGCAGTTCGTCATGTCGAACTACCACGGTCCCTATCTCGTCGACGTCGTCGCGTCGATCTTCTCGATGCTCTGCCTGATCGGCTTTCTCAAGGTCTGGCAGCCGGCAGAGATCTGGACTTCGCCGGCGCTGCGCAGCCGCGACGCCTCGGCGGCGACGATGCCGCCGCGGCCGCCGGAGACCGCGCCGGCGAGCCGCGAGGACACGATCCGCGCGTGGATCCCCTGGGGCATTCTCTGCATCTGCGCCTTCGTCTGGGGCACGACGACGTTCAAGACCTGGGTCAACGGCTTCTTCAACCCGGCCTTTCCGATCGGCGGGCTGCACAATCTGGTGCAGAAGGTGGCGCCCGTCGTCGCCGCGCCGGCGACCGAGGGTGCGGTGCTGTCCTTCAACATCCTGACGATGACTGGGACCGGCATCCTGCTGGCCGCGGTGCTCTCCGGCATCGTCATGCGCTTCTCGCCGCTGCGCCTCGTCGCGGCCTATGGCGAGACGATCTGGGTCGTGCGCAAGTCGCTGATCACCATCGCGGCGATGCTGGCGATCGGCACGCTGACGCGGTATTCCGGGGTCGATGCCACGCTCGGCCTCGCCTTCGCCCATACCGGCTTTCTCTACCCGCTGTTCGGCACGATGCTCGGCTGGCTCGGCGTCGCGCTGACCGGCTCGGACACCGCCTCGAACGTGCTGTTCGGCGGGCTGCAGAAGATCACCGCCGAGCAGCTCGGCCTGCCGCCGGTGCTGATGGCGGCGGCCAACTCGGCCGGAGGCGTGATGGGCAAGATGATCGACGCCCAGTCGATCGTCGTCGCCTCGACGGCGACGAACTGGTTCGGCCACGAAGGCACCATCCTCCGCTTCGTCTTCAAGCACTCGGTCATGCTGGCGCTGCTGGTCGGCATCGTCGTGATGCTGATCGCCTACGTACCGCCCTTCACCGGACTGGTGGTGCAGTAAGGGAGCGAGCGGTGCGAAAGGCAGGCGCTCGCGACGGAGTTCTTTGGCCTTCCTCGCACGTATCCGGCCGTCATTGCGAAGAGCGAAGCGAGGAAACAATCCAGATTCTTGCCGCTGCTCTGGATTGCTTCGCTTCGCTCGCAATGACGAAAGGGGCAGATGCCTCGCCCCGCCCTACTCGGCGGCGACCTTTCCGGTTCCCTGCTGCTCCTCCGCGATCAGGCGCTCGACGATGCGGCGGGCGGCGATGCCGCCGGCGTCCTGCTGGAGGTCGATCGTCGGACGCGGCGCGAGGTTGATGTTGCGCTGCTGCTCGCGGACGATCGCAAGATCCTCGCCGAAGGCCTTGGTGACCTGGCTGCGCACGAGATCCGACATCCAGCGCTGGTCGATTTTGAAATTGTAGACCTGCGCCCAGAAGTAATGCGTCGAGCCCTGCGTCTCAGGCGTCAGGGCGTTCAGGTTCATCATGCTGACGCCCTTGCTGCGATCGCCCTGCCGGGCGCCGCTGCCGGCGAGGGCGGAGCCGACGTCGAGCTTGACGAAACAGGGCGGCGCGAAGGTGGCGAGCTGCCAGCGGTCGACGTTGGCGCCGTCGGGGAAGCCGCCCATCCGCTTGTGGAACGGCGCCGGCGGCCGGTCCATCAGCCAGCGGTCGACATTGACTCGCCGCTCCTCGCGCCGGGTCGTGACCTCGGAGCTCGCGAAATCGTCGGTGCCGAGCGTCGTCGGATGCACGAAGGTCAGGTGCGTCGTGTCGAGCAGATTGTCGACCAGCAGCAGATAATTGCCCTCGAGGTGCAGCCGGTCACCGCCATAGCCCCATGCCGGATCGTCGATCCAGTGGAAATCCTCGATCAGATCGGGATCGGCCAGAGCCGGGTCGCCCATCCAGATCCAGATCCAGCGGTTGCGCTCGACCACCGGATAGGCCGTGACGCGGGCGCCGGCGGGGATGCGGTCCTGGCTGGGGATGTGGACGCAGGCACCCGTCTGGTCGAAGCGCAGCCCGTGGTAAGGGCACTCGACGATGTCGCCGCGCAGCTTGCCGAGCGACAGCGGCGCCTGACGATGGCAGCAGCGATCCTCGAGCGCGACGGGGGTGCCGTCCTCGCGGCGGAAAAAGACGATGGGCTCGGCGAGGATGATACGGCGCAGCATGTCGCGTCCGACCTCGTGATCCCAGGCGCCGACGTACCAGGCGTTGCGGATGAACATGACTGACTCCTCGCTTTCAGAGCGTGGTGACGGCGACGATATCACTCGGCGGCAGCGGCCAGTCGCGCCTGCTCGTCGAGCTTCGTCGCGATGATCCGGCGGGCGGCGGCGCCGCCGCGGTCGCCGCGGAAATTGACGAGCGGCGCGCCGGAGCGGTCGCGATCCATCGAGTTCTGCTGCGCCTCGAGAATAGCCGCGTCCTCGTCGAAGGCGGTATAGGTGATCTCGAGAAACTTGCGCGAGAGCTCGAGGTCGTCGGTCTTGATGCAGCGTGTCACGGACCAGAAATAATGGGTCGTCGTCGCGGTCTCCGGCGTCGCGCTGTTGAGGACGAGGTGCGAGGGCACCTGCAGCGCCTCGGTCGTGCCGGCCGGCTCGGCACCCAGCGTCACCAGGATGTAGATCGGCGCCCGGAACTCGGAAAGCTGCCAACGGTCGATCTTGCCGTTCAATCCCTTGGTCGCACGATGGATCGGCGCCGGGTCGACGTTGCGAATGATCCGCTGCGTCTTGACGACTTCGTCCTCGACGAAAACCTCCATCGGCACGTCGTCGACGCCGGGTCCGGCGAGCGTCGTCTTGTGCGTGTAGGTGACGTGGCTGAGGTCGAGCAGATTGTCGACGACGAGCTGGTAGTTCGCCTTGACGTAATGATAGCCGTGGACAGCCGCCCAGCCCGGGGCTGTGTTCGTGCTCCAGTCGGGGATCAGCGCCGGGTCGGCCCCGGCCTCACCCATCCACAGGAAGACGAGAGCATGGATCTCGATGACCGGGAAGCTGCGGGCGCCGAAATTGCGCGGAATCGGTAGGTCCTTCTGGCTCGGGACCAAGGTGCAGCGGCCGCTGCCGTCGAGCCTGACGCCGTGATAGCCGCACTGAATCTCGTCGCCGACGATCTCGCCCAATGACAGCGGCGCCTTGCGGTGCGGGCAACGGTCCTCGAGTGCGGCGATGCTGCCATCGCGCCGGCGGAAGAGGACGATGGCCTCGTCGCAGATGATGCGGCGGAACGGAGTCGTGCCGATCTCCGCAGAGGTCGCCGCGACATACCATTGATTGCGGAGAAATTCGCCGGTCGCCATCTCACCTCCCTGGCCTCCAGGCCGCGTTGATCGCGGATCGTCGTGTTGTCCGGACATCTTATCCGATTGCAATTTTTTAACAGCCCTATTAATTGAGGTCAATGACGCAGAGCGGGTCGCGGATGCAAATGCCGACCGGGCGAGACGGCGGCCGCCGTGCTCCAGGACGGCAGAAGGCGGGCACCCGCCCGCTGACGCCGCATGACATTTTCGCCAGCGCTCTCGAGCTGTCGAAGAGGATCCCGTTGCACGAGATGTCGATCGTGCGACTCGCATCTGCGCTCGGCGTCACGCCCGCCTCGATCCATTATCACCTCGACGGCCGCGACGCCGTGGTCGCGGGGGTCATCGACCTCTTCATCCGCGACCTTCTCGACCGCTGGCCAAGCCCGACGGGAAACTGGCGGGCCGATCTCGAGGGCGTCGCCGATGCGCTCTACCGGCAGTATTTGCGCTATCCCGGCGTCACCAGCTATTTCGCCCTGCACAACCGATTTCTGGCGCTGAAGCCGGTCATGGAAGAGGATGACGGCGGCGGTCTGCTGCTCTTCATGGAGCGCTATTTCGCAGCCGTGCGGGCCGTCGGGCTGGAGGCGCGGCGCTCCGCCACCTATGCCGTTCTGCTGCTGCAGTTCATCCACGTCGCGGCGCATCGCACCGCGAACCATCAGTGGCCGGGCGAGCAGGCGGCGCTGCACAGCTATTTGACGGGTCTCGATCGCAGCAGCTTTCCCAGCATCGACTTCATGCGCGAGAGCTATCTGGAACTCGCCGGCGATGCCGCCTTCGAGGCGGGCTTGCGCCTGATCTCCGCCGGGCTGGAGATGGAGCGCCGCAGCGCCCGGACGCCCTGACCCCGCTCGACTTGAGGTCGCGCGCTTCGTTAATTTTCCGATCGACGCGGCATCGATCCGCCTTACCCACAACGTATCGAACATCGTTTGATATCAGCGGATCGCGCTCGGATGTGGTTCCTGCTTGCTGGATCGCCGTTAACGGATTCCTCAACCCGTGCCGCATAGCTTGCCGCTCGATTCTCATTCACCGGCGGCAAATCGCCGTCGCCCCGGCAAAGGTCCCCTCGATGAAATTCCTCAGCAATCTGAAGGTCACGGCGAAGCTCAGCCTGCTGCTCGGGCTTTCCGCGATCTCGCTTGCCCTGGCGATTTCGGTCGCCGCGTTCTTCATGCACGAACGGATGCTGCACGATCGCCTCGGCGAGATCCGCGCCGCCATCGACATGGCGCGCGGCCTCGCGGAAGGGCTCGAGGCCGAGACGAAAGCCGGCCATTTCACCGCGGACGAGGCGCGGAAACGTTTCGCCGAGGCGATCTACGCGATGTCCTACGAGAACCGCTTCGGCTATATCGTCGCGGTCCGCCAGAGCGACGGCGTCTTCATCGCCAACGGCGCCAACCGGAAGGTCGAGGGAACGACCGGGACCAAGGACGCCAAGGGGAACTCGGTGTTCGCGATGATCCTCAATCCGGCCCGCCTCGCCGACGAAGGGACGGTCATCACCAACTTCGCCAAGCCCGGGCAGAGCGATCCCCTGCCCAAGCTCTATTACTTCAAGCATTTCGCACCGTGGGACATGGTCCTGGCCTCCGGCGTCTGGGTCGACGACATCGAGACCGATTTCAACGGCATCCTCACCAAGCTCGGCCTCATGGCCCTGGCGATCCTGGCGGTGAGCATCGGAATCGCCTATCTCGTGAGCCGCAACATCGCCAAGCCGCTCGGCACCCTCAAGGGCAAGATGGAGCGGCTCGCTGCCGGCGATCTCGCAACCGAGGTCGACGATCAGGACCGCCGCGACGAGATCGGCGGCATGGCAAAGGCGGTCCAGATCTTCAAGGACAACGCCCTGGCGATGCAGCGTCTCGAGGCGGAGCAGGCCGCCAGCAAGCAGCGCGCCGAAGCCGAGCGCAAGGAAGCGATGAACGAGATGGCGAAGACCTTCGAGCAGAACGTCAAGAGCGTCGTCGAGCACGTCGCCTCGGCGGCAAGCGAGATGCGGTCGAGCGCCGAATCGATGTCGGCGACCGCCGAGCAGACGCGGCGGGAAAGCACGACGGTCGGCGCGGCGAGCGAGCAGGCCTCGCAGAACGTCGAGACCGTCGCGAGCGCCGCCGAGGAGCTGTCGGCCTCGATCGCCGAGATCACCCGCCAAGTCGATCACTCGGCGAAGATCGCGCGCCATGCCGCGGGCGAGGCGGAGAGCACGGGCGAGGCGGTCGACGGGCTGGCCCGCGCCGCACAGAAGATCGGCGACGTCGTCCAGCTCATCCAGGACATCGCCTCGCGCACCAATCTGCTGGCATTGAACGCGACGATCGAGGCGGCCCGCGCCGGCGACGCCGGCAAGGGTTTCGCGGTCGTCGCATCGGAGGTGAAGGCGCTGGCCAATCAGACGGCGAAGGCGACCGACGAGATCAAGGTTCAGATCGACGAGATGCAGGCGGCGACCGGCCAGACCGTCGCGGCGATCAAGGGCATCGGCGGCACGATCGGCCAGATCAACGAGATCGCCGGGTCGATTTCGGCGGCGGTGCAGCAGCAGGCGGCGGCCACCGGCGAGATCGCCGGTAACGTCCAGCGGGCGGCGCAGGGGACGACCACCATCTCCGACACGATCAGCGGGGTGACCGCGGCGGCGGCCGAAACCGGCTCGGCGGCAACGCAGGTCCTCGACGCCGCCTCGGAATTGGCCAATCATGCCGAGACGCTGCGCCGCGAGGTCGGTAGCTTCGTCGGCCATTTGCGCGCCGGGTGATCCTGGCCGGAGCCGGGAGTCGACTCGACCTTCGCCGCACGGCGGAGAATCGTGTCATTTTCGGGAGAAGCAGATGCGCCGATCCACGCTCGCTCCGATCGCGGCCGCCGCGCTGGTCGCGATCTTGATCACCTCGGCGCCGCGCGCCGCCGAGGACGCCGCGGCGCCGCCGGCCGCGTCACACGACAACGGCGCGGACGGCAGCGGTCCGACGGTCGCGCCCGCCCGCAAGCCCGCGGCCAAGCCGGCCGACCCGGGACCCGGCCCGGCGATCGCGAAGGCGGCGGAGGAAACCGGCCACGCCCTCGATCGCGGCACCAAGGATTTCCGCGACGGGGCAGAGAATTTCTTCAAGGACGTCGGACGCTTCTTCTCCGGCGGCAAATGACTTGGCGGGTGCCCGGATGAGCCCCGGACCGCTCGTCGTCACCTACGCGGTCGAGGAGCGCGGGCGAGCGATCATCGCCGAAGCGCTCGGCGGCGAGGCCGTCTACCTGACCGATCTCGCGGACAGCCTGCGGGCCGAAGCCTTGCGCGGCGCCGGCGCGCTGCTCGCGCGCAACACCGCCGAGGAACTGCGGCAGCACGAGGTGCCGCTGATCGCGGGCGCGCGGCTGCTGCAGTTCATCTTCGCCGGCATCGATTTCATTCCGCTCCGCGACCTGCCCGAGGCGCTGCCCGTCGCCGTCAACGGCGGCGCCTCGGCCGAGCCGATGGCGGAGCACGTCCTCGCGATGGCGCTGGCGGCGGCCAAACGCCTCCTCGTCGAGCACCGCAGCATGACGCAGGGCGCGTTCAATCAGTTCGTCCCCAACCGGATGCTGGCCGGCGGGGTCTGCGGCGTGCTCGGGTTCGGCGGCGTCGGCGCGGCGACCGCCCGGCTCATGCGCGGCATCGGCATGGCAATCCACGCGATCAACCGGCGCGGCGCCACGACCGAGCCGGTCGATTGGATCGCGACGCCGGACAGGCTCGACACGCTGCTTGCCGCCGCCGACGTCCTCGTCGTCAGCCTGCCGCTGACCCGCGTCACCGCGGCGCTGCTCGGCGCCCGCGAGCTGGCCCTGATGAAGGACGACGCCATCCTGATCAACGTCGCGCGCGGCGAGATCCTCGACGAGGCTGCGCTCTACGCGCATCTGACGGCGAAGCCGGCATTCACCGCCTGTATCGACGCTTGGTGGGTCGAGCCGATCCGCCACGGTCAGTTCCGCATGGACCGCCCCTTCCTTGACCTGCCGAACGTGATCGCCTCGCCGCACAACTCCGCCTCGGTGAGGAATTGGCGCGACGTCAGCCTGCGCCGCGCGGTGGCCAACTGTCGCCGCGCCCTCGCCGGCGAGGTGCCGCTGCATCTCGTCGGGCAGGACGAGCGCCTGGCGTAACGCCCCCGCCCCGGCAAAGCTCCGACTCGTTGTCGACTCTCGCGCATGGTACCCTCTGAGCAACCGGGAGAATTTTCCGGACATCGATGATCGGGAGGAAGAAACCATGACATTGCGGAGATCCGTCACTCGCGTCGTCGCTGCGACCGCGATCGGTTGCGCCCTGAGCCTCGGCGGCGCCGTCCGCGCCGAGCCGGTGAAGATCCGCATGGGCTGGGTCGCGACGCCGGCCTCGCTGGTGCCGATCCTCTTCGCCAAGGAAGGCGTCGCCAGGCACAACGGCACGACCTACACGGTCGAACCCTTCTACTTCAAGGGCTCGCCGCTGCAGATCACGGCGCTGCAGAGCGGCGATCTCGATATCGCGGGCCTCGGCTTCTCCTCGATCGGGCTGGCGGTGCAGAACGCCGGGCTCAGCGACCTGCGGATCATCGCCGACGAGATCCAGAACGGCGTGCCGGGCTATGGCGGCACCGAGTTCGCCGTCCTCAAGGATTCGCCGATCAAGACGGTCGAGGACCTCAAGGGCAAGGTGCTGGCGACCAACGGCATCGGCGGCGGGCTCGACACGATCGTCAAGGCGATGCTGCTGAAACACGGGCTCGTCGACAAGCGCGACTACAGCGTCATCGAGATCGCCTTCCCCAGCATGCGCGCCGTCATGATGGAGCATAAGGCCGATCTCGTCGATTTCGCGCTGCCGTGGTCGCAAGAGCCCGAGTTCAAGAACAATGCCCGCATCCTCTTCACCACGAACGAGGCGATGGGCAACGTCGCGCTGTCGTTCTGGGTGGCGCGCACCGGCTTCCTCGAGAAGAACCGCGCCGCGATGGTCGACCTGCTGGAGGACTACATCCGCATCATCCACTGGTACACCGACCCCGCCAACCACGACGAGGCGGTGACGATCGTCGCCAATTTCCTCAAGCTGAAGCCGGACATGCTGCAGGCCTGGCTCTTTACCAAGCAGGACAACTACCGCGACCCGAACGGCATGCCGGACCTCGACGCGATCACGCGCAACGTCCACGTCTCGAAGGAGCTCGGCTTCGTCAAGGCGGACCTCGACGCCAGGCAATACGCAGATCTCAGCCTCATTCAGGAGGCGGGGCAACGGCTGAAGTAACCGGGGTCCGCTCGCGACTTCCGCCCGTGTGATCTAGCGATGGGGCTATCGGTCGCTGTCGCTTCGAATGCGGGCTTGCGACGCTGGACGTCACCGGTGTGTTCTGATTGACTTCCGCGACGCACGGCGTAAACGCCGGCAGACGCGGGAGGAGACATCGATGACGGGTCGGATGACACGCCCTGCCCTGCTGATGCTCGCGGCGCTGGCCATGCTCGGCGCCGCGCCGGCCTTCGCCGGCGGCACCTATGGCCCCGGCGTCAGCGACACAGAAATCAAGCTCGGCCAGACGATGCCGTACAGCGGTTTCGCCTCGTCGGTCAGCTCGATCGGCAAGGGCGAGCTCGCCTATTTCGCCAAGGTCAATGCCGAGGGCGGGGTCAACGGTCGCAAGATCACGTTGATCAGCCTCGACGACGGCTACAGCCCGCCGAGGACGGTCGAGCAGACGCGGCGGCTGGTCGAGCAGGACAACGTGCTCTTCATCTTCGGCTCGCTCGGCACCGCGCCGAACGCAGCGATCCGCAAGTATCTTAACGGCCGCAAGGTGCCGCAGCTCTTCATCAACAGCGGCGCCACCGAGATGGCCAATCCCGAGCTCTATCCCTGGACGATGAAATGGATGCCGAGCCTGCGCCTCGAAGGACGGATCTATGCACAGTATATCCTGCAGGATAAGCCCGATGCGAAAATCGGCGTGCTGTACCAGAACGACGATTTCGGCCGCGACTATCTCAGCGGCTTCATCGACGGGCTGGGCCCGGACGGCGAAACGCGCATCCTCGGCAAGGAGGCCTACGAGACGACCGACCCGACGATCACCTCGCAGCTCATCAAGCTGCGCGGCCGCGGCGTCGACACGCTGTTCCTCATCACCCAGGGCAAGTTCTCGGTGCAGGGAATCCGCGCCGGGCGCGAGCAATTCGGACCGGACGCCACGCTGATCGTGCCGACAGTCGCGACCTCGATGGTCGGCATCCTGCAGCCGGCCGGCCTCGACAACGCCAAGGGCGTCATCTCGGCGTCGCTGACCAAGAACCCGGCGGACAAGAGCTGGGCCAACGATCCGGGATATCTCGGCTATCTCGCTTTCATGAAGCAGTACCTGCCGGACGCCGACCCCGCCGATGCCGGTTATTCGACCGGCTATACCGAGGCGCAGGCAATCATCGAAGTCATCAAGCAATGCGGCGACGAGTTGACCCGCGAGAACGTCATGAAGCAGGCGACGAGCATCAGGGGCATGTCGCTGCCGATGCTGATCCCCGGCATTACCGTGACGACAGGTCCAGCCGATTACAATCCGATCAAGCAGATGCGGCTCCAGCGTTTCGACGGCGAGCAATGGGTGTTGTTCGGCGAGCCGACCGGCGGCTGAGCTACGCCGCCAGCTCGGCCCAGCGATAGGGCGCCAGGTCGATCGCCGGATGCACCGCGCCGCAGACGGTGCAGCTGCGGCGGGCTGCATCGGCGTTGAAGACGCGGCAGGCGCGGAGATAACCCGCCTGCGCCGTCTCGGCGGACAGCTCCCAGGTGTCGCGGCAGAGCGCTGCGCCGCAGCTCTCGCAATACCAGGCCACGGCCTCGAGCTCTGATTCGGGGAGCTTGTAGCGATACTGGATCGACTCCGTCGCCGGCACGATGCGGTGCGGCGTCCCGGCCGGGACGTAGAGGAAGTCGCCGGGAACGTAGCTGTGCCACAGCACCGGCGCGTCCTTGAACTGGACGCGGCCCTCGCCCGACATGACCACGATGACGCTGTCGTACTGGCAGACCAGGAAGAACGGCTGCGGCCGGTCGTTGCGGCTGAGGTGGATCTGCAGATCGATCGACTCCGGCAGCATCGGCCGCTCGTCGTAGGGGCCCGCCGTCGCCGCCGCGGCGAAGGTCGAGAACATGATGTCCCGTGCCATGGCCTAGGCCTCCCGACCGCGCGCCGCGGCGGCGGTCGCCGCGGTCAGCGAATCGTGGCCGATCTTGGCGATCGCGCTCTGGTCGATATGCGTGTTCCAGGCCCAGGATTCGATCGGGAACGGCGGGTTGTCGTGGCCGCAATGCTTGCAATGCCGCGCCTCGGGATCGGCGTTGAAGCGCCGCGCCGCCTCGTAGGTTTCCGCGATGGTGATAAAGGGCGCGTAATCGCCGAGCGTCTCACGCTGCTTGCCGCGCTGCGGCGGCGTCGCATCGACCTCGTAGACGAAGAGCCGGCGATCGCATTTGTCGCAGACGAAGCGGTATTCCTCGCGATGCGGCTTGCCGATCAGCTGGCGCTGCGTAATGGCGACGACACGCACCGATTCTTCGCGCTCGGGATCCTCGAAGGGTGCCGTCACCATGTGCAGCTTGGGGCCGACGCGGACGAGGCCGGAGGCCTGGCGCAGCGCGCCCTCGGCGCCGAAGACGAGCAGCACCTCGTCGACCGTGTTGAAATGCTGGAAGCGCCCGAAGCGCCGTCCCGGCGCGCCCCGGAAAGTCGCGGCGCAAGGCACGATGGCGCCCTCATCGACATACGGGAAGAGCGGCGCCAGCGCCGACTGCGAGTTCTGCACGAAGGCGAAGATGTTGGTCTTGAGGGGCTCGCGGTCGCCGCTCGGCGGCGGGATCTGTCGTGTCGTCGTGCTCATGGCGTCCCCTCCTCGAATCGTCTGGCGGTCAGGTCACAGCAACTTTGCCTCGCGGTAGTAGCGTTCCGCACCGGGGTGCAGCGGGATCGCCGTCCGCGCGATCTTCTCCGGCGCCAGCGGATAGGTCACCGGGCTGCGCGCCGGCGGGATGTGGCGATAGGCCTGATCGATCACCTGACGCCGCTCGCACAGGCACCAGGCGATGAGATAGGCGACGTCGTCCGGCAGATCGGCGCGCGCGATCATCAGGAAATCCGAGAAATCGAGCGTCGCGAAGGGCCCGTCCATGCCGCGCAGATAGCCTTCCGGCAGGCTGGCGCGCGGCCAGTCCTCGTCGCGCTCCATCGCCGCGAGGGTTTCCTCCTCGAGCGGCAGGAAGCAGAGATCGGTGGCGTCCGCGAGATCCTGCCACCACTGCGTCATGATCGCCTCGTGGATGATCGCATCGGCCGCGCCGTCGGCGACGAGGGCGATGCATTCGTTCGGCCGCACCCGCTCGACATAGGTCCCGCCCCAGGCTTCGATCGTCGCGCGCGGCAGGCCGGCGGATTCCATGACGCGCTGCGCCGCATAGCCGACCGTGTTGATGCCGTCGTCCTGCGAGGTCGCGATCCGCAGCGCCGGGGCCTTGCGGCGAAGATCGTCGAAGCTGCGGATGCCGAGGCTCTCCCTGACGGCGACGACCAGCCGATCGGTCTGCGGCATCGTTCCGAGGGCGCGCAGCTCGGGGAAGGCCTCGCCCGCGGCGATGCCCTTGCCGGTCAGCGTCATCGGGACGAAGGCGGTCGGCACCGCCAGCGCGACGTCGACCTGGCCGCGTCCGACGGCGCTCACCGAATCGAAGCCGCCGTGGCCGCTCCAGATGCCGACGCGCGAATAGGGCCCGGCGCGGCTGGTGACCTCTTGCGAGAGGAAGCCGAAGATACGGTGCAGATTGGCCTGGCCCCAGTCGCCCTGAAACTGCAGCGTCAGCGAGCGCGCGATGCGCGGCTCCGGCACCGTGTAGCTCATCGTCCCGGTTCCGGCGCCGGCACCGCGACGAGCGTCGTTCCCTCCGCCGCGCCTGCGACATAGACATAAGGGCCGAGCCGCGCGACGAGGATGACCGAGATCGCCAGGGCGACGTCGAAGGCGATGAGCATCGGCGCATAGGAATGCGCGCGGTCATAAACCGTTCCCATGAGTGCCGGCCCGACGCCGCTGGCGATCGCGACGAGAGCGAACATGTAGCTGTAGATCTCGCCGAAGGCCCGCAAGCCGAAGTAGCGGCTGACGAAGAATCCCATGAGGTCGATCTCGGCGCCGACGCCGAGGCCGCAGAGCACGGCGCCGATGAACGGAGCAGCGCCGCCGGCGCCGCTCACGAGCAGAAGGATCCCGACCAGCGGCAGGGTGAAGAACAGGGCCGCCGTATAGGGTCCGTTGAAGCGGTCCATGCAGTAGCCGGCGAGGACGCGGCCGACGATGATCGCGATGCCGGCCGCCGCCAGGGTCGCCGTCGCCTGCTCGGCCGGAACGCCGCGGTCGGTGAGCAGCGCGACGATATGTGCGAGCGTGCCATTGACGGCACCAGCGGTCAGCAGGAACGCGAAAGTCAGTGACCAGAAGCTGCGCGTTTCCAGCGCCGCCTCCTTGACGGTGAGGCCGGGCAGCAGCCGGTTCAAAGTGAGATTCCGGCTGCGGTCGGCCTTGAGCGGCTCCTTGACGAAAATCGCGACCGCCGGGACGGAGAGGACGAAGATGAAGATCGCGAGAGCGACCCAGGCCATGCGCCAGCCGAAGGCATCGATGAACCGCCCCGAGAGCGGCGGCACGATCGCCGTGCCGAGCCCGACGCCCGCCATCGCAATCCCGAGCGCGAGGCCGCGCTGCTGGTCGAACCACGACGCCACGGCCTTCGAATAGCCCATCGGCGTCGTCGTCGCCGCGAGCAGGCCGAAGATCGCATAGAGGCCGAAGAGAACGAGCGGCGAGGTATTCACGAGCGACATCGCCGCCGTCGCCAGGGAGAACAGGACGGCGCCGGGTAGCAGCACCGGCCGGACGCCCCACCGATCGATCAGCCGCCCGACCACCGGCAGCATGACGGCCGTGCTGGTGGTCGCCAGCGCCAGCGCGCCGCCGAGCGCGCCACGGCTCCAGCCGAGCTCGGCGGAGATCGGCTTGAGAAAGACCGCGAAGGTGAAGATGATGACGGCGCCGCCGTTCACGATCAGGGCGACGAGACAGGCGACGACTACCCACCAGCGGTTGCGCAACGGGTCCGATGAGCGCATCCGATCCTCCCGGTATTTCCCGCTTTCGCCGAGTCCTCGAAACCACGCGGGTGTTGAGAAAAGCATATTTGGAATGGCGACTGGAAGCAACGGAGCCTCTTGCGCTTTCGGCGTGACGGTCGCACCTTAAGAGCGCGGAGTAGAAGGATCATGCAGTTCATCTGTGACGCGCCAGGCAACAAGACTTGGTTTCGCATCGAGACCGAAGGCGAGGCAGCGGTCGAATCCGAGTTGATGCGCCATGCCGTGGAAAAGCATTTCCGCGTCGAGTGGGAGAAGGCGGCGCGCAGCTTCCGTCCGGCATCGACCGCGTTCATCGAGCAGGAGATCGGGCTGAAGGCCCATATCCGCAACGAGATGCCGCTGTTCCTGACGCTGCGCGACGACGAGGGCAACGGGCTGGCCACGGCCATGCTGCCGCCCTGCGGCAAGGACAATGCGACCTGCAAACCGATCATCGTCGGCGTCGAGAACCACGATCCCTTCGTCGATCAGGCCGACGCGATCCGGGCGCTGGCCGACCACTTCGGCCTGACGCTCGACCGGGTGCGCTGCTACCCCTACCGGCGCTAAGTCCGCCCGCAGAATCAGCTTCGCGGCGTGTCTCTAGGAACGCGCCGCGTTGAGCGCGCGAAACGGCACCAGGCGCTTCAGCTCCTCGTCCCACAGCGCCAGGCGCATGCAGGCGAGGCTGCCGAGCAGGCTCAGCCGCTTGGCGTTCCAGAACTCGCGGTTCTCGTCGAAGCAGGCGCGCAGCCGGTAGTTCGGAATGCGGCTCGACAGATGGTGCAGATGGTGCAGCCCGAGGTGCGCGGTCACCCAATGCAGCACGCGCGGCAGATCGTAGTAGGAGCAGCCCTCGAGCGCGGCGCTGTGGAAATCCCATTCGGCATCGGCGCGCCAATAGGTCTCCTCGAACTGATGCTGGACATAGAAGAGCCAGATGCCGATCGAGGCGGCGATCAGCATGACCGGGAAGAAGCCGAGCAGGAACGGCACCAGCCCGACCGAGAAGATCAGCCCGCCCGCGGCGGCGGCGATCATCAGATCGGTGCCGAGCACGCTCAGCCAATCCTCGCGATCGCGCCACGGCCGGCCGGCCGGAATGCGATGGCTGATGAAGAACTGATAGGCGGGGCCGACGCCGAACAGCACGATCGGGTTGCGGTAGAGCCGGTACATCATGCGCCGCCACTTGGGCAGGGCGCGATATTCGCAGACCGTCAGCACGTCGATGTCGCCGGCGCCGCGGCGGTCGAGATTGCCCGAGCTCGCGTGGTGGACGGCGTGACGGCGCCGCCAGAAGCCGTAGGGCGTCAGGGTCAGGACGCCGAGCGAGCGGCCGAGCCAGTCGTTGGCGCGGCGCGAGGCGAAGAACGAGCCGTGGCCGCAATCATGCTGGATCGCGAAGAGGCGGACGAGCAGGCCGGCGGCGGGCACGACGAGGATGAGGGCGAACCAGATATCGAAGGCGAGGCCGACGAAGATCGCCGCCATCAGCGCCAGAAAGGGGAGTCCGGTATCGCAAAGCTGCACGAGCGCGGCGCGGAGATCCGGGCGGGCGTAACGGGCAACGATGTCGCGCCACGGGCGGGGCGGGGCGTCGGCGGGAGTTCGGGCGCGATCCATGAGGGTTGTATGGAGCATTCCGCGCCTCCCTGCACCAGAAGAAAAAGATTAACGGACGTTATTTTTGCGGTTCGGCGCGACGACGGCGGCCCATGGGGGACCGCCGTCGTTCAGGCTTAGCCGAGATTGGTTAGCGCTTGATGGAGACGCCTGAGTTAGGCGGCCTTCAGATCCGAGGCGGCGAGCTTGCCGCGCTCGCTGACGACGCTGAAGCTGAGCTTCTGGCCCTCGACGAGGCTGGCCATGCCGGCCTGCTCGACGGCGCTGATATGGACGAAGACGTCCTTCGTGCCGTCTTCCGGCTCGATGAAGCCGAAGCCGCGTTGCGCATTGAAAAACTTGACGGTACCGATAGCCATGATGGCCTCCTTAGATGAGATTGCGCGCCCCGCGAAATCGTCGTGGCGCGGCACAGTCGGCGGCTTCATGGAGTTCTTGGAGGAGCGTGCCCCGCAGGGCCGAGCGGCAAGAGCCGAAGCGAAAACTGACGATCTGAAAGTGGGGACGCCGCGGCCGATTACAATGGCCGCCCGCTCGGACCCCATCACTCCGGCTCCTGGCGGAACGGCGAGAGCTCGGCGAGGTCCTCGATCTGCTCGGCCACTGCCGCGGTCTCGCGGGCCAGGAAATCGGCGACGGCGCGGCGGAATCCGGCGTCGCGGATCCAATGCGCGCTGTAGGTCGGCGTCGGCAAATAGCCACGTTGGATCTTGTGCTCGCCCTGGGCGCCGGCCTCGACCCGTTTCATCCCCTGGGCGATCGCGTAGTCGATGGCGCGGTAGTAGCAGGCCTCGAAATGCAGGAAGGGGTGGTCGCCCGAGCAGCCCCAATTGCGGCCGTAGAGCGTGTCGCGGCCGCGCAGATTGAGGGCGCCGGCGATGATCTTGCCGTTCTTCTCGGCCATCACGAGAACAATGCTCTCGGGCATGCTGGCGCCGATCAGATCGAAGAACGAGCGGGTCAGATAGGGCGAGCCCCATTTCCGGTTCGAGGTCGAGATGTAGAAGCGGAAGAACGCGTCCCAATGCCGCTTCTCGATCGCGGCGCCGGTTAGCGTCTGGATCTCGATGCCGCCGGCGAGCGCGTCGCGGCGCTCCTTGCGGATCGCCTTGCGCTTGCGCGAGTTGAGCGAGGCGAGGAAATCATCGAAGCTGCCGTAGCCGTGGTTCTCCCAGTGGAACTGCCGCCCCATGCGCTGCAGGAACCCGGCCTCGCCGAGGCGCTCGAACTCCTCGCGCTGGGGGAAGGTCACGTGCAGCGAGGAGACGCCGAGTTTGCCGCCGAGCTCGACCATCGCGGCGACCAGCGTATCGGCGACGCCCGCCGGGGCGTCCGGGCGGACGAGGAGCCGCGGCCCGGTCGCCGGGGTGAAGGGCACGCAGCATTGCAGCTTCGGATAATACCGCCCGCCGGCGCGCTCGTAGGCATTCGCCCAGCCGTGGTCGAAGACATATTCGCCGTAGGAATGGCTCTTGAGATAGAGCGGCACGGCGCCGTCGAGGCGGCCGCCATCGTCGTAGAGCGCGAGGTGCTGCGGCTGCCAGCCGGTCTCCGCCGTCGCCGAGCCGCTCTCCTCCAGCGCGTCGAGGAAGGCGTGCGAGACGAAAGGGTTGTCGTGCCCGGCGCAATCGTCCCATTCGGCGGCGGGAATTTCGGCGATCCGATCGATCACCCGCACCGTCACGCACTTGCCGCCGTCAGCCATGCCGCAACCCGCTCCTCACCTCATCGCACCTCGACGACCGCCTCGACCTCAACCGCGACGCCGCCCGGCAGCGCGTTGACGCCGACCGCGGCGCGCGCGTGGCGGCCGGCGTCGCCGAAGATCTCGACCATCAGATCCGAGGCGCCGTTGACGACCAGCGGCTGCTGCGTGAAATCCTCGGCCGAGTTGACGAAGCCGCCGAGGCGAACGACCCGCACGACGCGGTCGAGATCGCCGTCGAGCGCGGCGCGGAGATGCGCGACGATGTTGAGCGCGCAGAGCCGCGCCGCCTGCTGCCCCTCCTCGACCGAGAATTCGCGGCCGAGCTTGCCGATGAAGCGGCGCTCGCCGTTCCATTGGCAGACCTGGCCGGAGACGAAGAGCAGGCTGCCGCTGCGAACCACCGGCACGTAATTGGCCGCGGGCGCGCTCGCCTGCGGCAGCTCGATCTGACGCTCCCGCAGCAGGGCTTCGATCTTTCCGCTCACGCTCGCTCTCCTTTGCGCTCGACTGTGGCGACGAGGATAACGTCTCGTGGCCGGGCGAATCCAGTTCTGTCGGTCTGGATGTTTTTTGGGCGGCGC
>JAQGID010000323.1 GCA_028291405.1 Rhodospirillales bacterium
ACCGCGCCCACGACCTCGCCATTCACGCGCACTGGCACGCCGCCGCGCAGCGCCATGATCCCCGCGGTGACGAATGCCGTACGGCCCTGGTTTATGTTGTTTTCAATTTCCGCCGTCGGCCGCTGTAGCCGCGCGGCCGTTCGTGCCTTCTCGATGGCGAGTTCCGCGCTGGCTGGGCGGACACCATCCATCCGCTGGAAGGCGAGCAGATCCCCGGCCGGATCCACCACGGCGATTGCCGACGGCGCCTTCCGCTGCTGCGCGCCATCCCTCGCCGCTTGCAGCACGGTCTGCGCCCCAGACTGGTTCAGAACCATCACGTTGATCGTTTGTGCGCTCGCCGGCAGGCAGAACACCGTTGCCAATATCCCGAAGGCGATTCCAAGTTTCGTCATTGAGGGCTCCGCGTGCGGCTTCCAGTTCGTTAGGACCTGGTGCTGTGAGATGGTGTCGGTCAGAGGCCACGCCAAGCCGGCATGCCGGGGTCCACCAGCTCGAATCGGACGGGCGCGATCCCGAAAAGACCAACGACGGCCGGCTCGTTCGCATCCTTCTTCACCCCGTAATAATGCGGGGTTCCCGCGATGCGCCTGACGAATCCCCCCGCGGAAACTGGAACCGTCTCTCCGTGTCGCCTTCTGCAGCATCTCGGGCGATCCGCTCCCTTCCCTGCACTGTGCGCCCGCTCTGGGCGGGGAAGCGGTCCTTCAGCCCCTGGTTCTTGCTGCGAGCGCCGCGACGCGCCGATCGGTCCCAGCGAACTTCGCAGCATGGTCGCGATTGGAGCGCCAGAAGAAGATCGAACCGAACCGACCCGTCGGATCCCCCCCCCGGAGGATCGGCTAGGTGGAGAACAACCGAGACACGACGCTGCGAAGCCATATGTTTGCGGCGTCGCTGACATAACGCTCGTGCCAATGCTGTTTCACCCGGTACGACGGCAGCTCGACCGTAAGAGGAGCGATCCTGACATCGTTCTCGCGGGCCACGATATCGGCCAAGCGTTGAGGGACGACCACCAGCAAACCCGTATTCGCGACGATCAGCCCGACGCCTAGATAGCTCGGCACCTGCAGCGCGACCCTTCGTTTGATCCGCTGCCTCTTGAGTGCTTGATCCACGACCTGGTAGTGACCGGTTCCCGGAGTGGTCACCTCGATATGGCCTTCAGCGAGGAACTGCGGGAGGGTGAGCTTCGATCGAATGCGCGGGTGTTTCCTGCTGACGAGGCACACGAAGCGCTGCTCGAAGAGCGTTTGCTGGTAGAAGCCGGCCATCAACTGCGGCATGAAGCCGATGGCAAGATCGGCATCACCCGATTCAAGCACCTGCGGGGTGTCGCGCGTGATGTGCAAGATGTCGATGCTCACCGATGGCGCGGCTTTCTCCAGGTGCGTCATTAGCGCCGGTAGCATGACGATCTGGCTGATGTCGGTCATCGCGATGCGGAACTTACGCGTCGAGGTCAAGGGATCGAAGACGACCCGGCTCCCGAGAGTCGAGCGTAGCAACGCGATCGCTTCACGCATCGGCTTGATCACTGCTTCTGCGTGCGGGGTCGGCTCCATCCCGCGGGACGTCCGAACGAATAGCGGGTCGTTGAAGCTGCGACGCAGCTTGGCCAGCGCAATGCTGATCGACGGCTGGGTGGCACCGATGTTCGCCGCCGCACGGGAGACGCTCCGGGTCTTGTAGACCTCCTCGAATATCGTCAAGAGCTTCAGATCCACGTCCATGCTCACACCGTCCTTTATTCGATAAACAGAATAAGGATGATATCAACCATTAAATAGACGAAATAATAATCGTCCACTAGATTCGCGCCATAGCCGAACGTCGCAAACTAGAACGGAGGGAGTGAAATGCCCAGGGATCCGCAGCCCTTCCTCATCGCCGGAGGCGGTATCGGCGGGCTCGCTGCCGCTCTCGGACTCTCCCGGAAGGGCTACCGCTCGATCGTGCTCGAGCAGGCGCCTGAGCTCGGGGAGATTGGCGCTGGCATGCAGATCGGGCCAAACGCCTTTCACGCCTTTGACTATCTCGGCATCGGCGACGCCGCGCGTGGAAAGGCCGTCTATATCGACCAGCTGATCCTGATGGATGCGACAAACGAGAAGCGCATCGCGTCGATCCCGCTCGACGAGCCATTTCGGAAGCGCTTCAGGAACCCCTATGCCGTCGTGCATCGCGCCGATCTGCACATGGTGCTGCTCGCCGCTTGCGAGGCTAGCGAGCTGATTGAGCTGCGTACCCGGTCCGCCGTCGAGCGCTACGACCAGGACGGCTCGTCCGTCACCGTCACCCTCCGCTCAGGCGAGCGCGTCGCGGGAGCTGCCCTCGTCGGCGCCGATGGCCTCCATTCGAGAGTGCGCGGGCAGCTGGTCGGCGACGGCAACCCGCGCGTCTCCGGGCACAGGACGTACCGCTCGGTCATCCCGACCGAGCAGATGCCCGAGGAGCTGCGCTGGAACGCCGCCACGCTCTGGGCCGGCCCGAAATGCCACATCGTCCATTACCCGCTGAAAGGCGGGAAGTTGTTCAATCTCGTCGTCACCTACCACAACGACGCCGCCGAGGCGGTGGCCGGCGTGCCGGTTACGAAGGACGAGGTTCGCAAGGGCTTCGAGCATATTGCCGAGCGCCCTAAGCAGATCATCGAGCGTGGCACGGACTGGAGGCTCTGGGTGTTATGCGACCGCGATCCGACGCCCAACTGGGTCGACGGCCGCGTCGCGCTGCTCGGCGACGCCGCCCACCCGATGCTCCAGTATCTCGCGCAAGGCGCCGGCATGGCACTCGAGGACGCGGTCAATCTATCGCATCACCTGGAGCTCGCCGGCAGCAACCTCGGCGATGCGTTCGCCGCCTATAATCACGACCGCTTCCCGCGCACCGGCCGGGTCCAAATCAACTCTCGGCTCATGGGCGAGTACGTCTACCACCCGGATGGCGGAAGGGCGGCGCTGCGCAACGCGGTGCTGCGCTCCTCGACCCCCGAGCAGCACTACGACCGGATCGCCTGGCTCTACGGCGTGACCGGCCTCGGCGCCACTGTCTGATCGACAGAAAGAAATGATCTCGCTCCACGAAAGACCCGCCGCGACCGCGGAGCGCGGGGCGTACTACGAGCGCATCGACCGGCAGAGCCTCGCCCCGCTCTGGGAGGTGCTGGGCGATCTGGTCGCGCCACAACCGAGATCGCCGTGCGTGCCGGTGCTGTGGCGCTACAACGAGGTGCGGCCCAGCCTGATGCAAGCCGGCGAGCTGATCACCGCCCGCTAGGCCGAGCGTCGCGTCTTGGTGCTCGAGAATCCGGGGTTGCGCGGCGCCTCCTCGATCACCCGGACGCTCTATGCCGGGCTGCAGCTGATCCTCCCCCGCGAGATCGGGCCCAGTCACCGTCATACCCAGTCGGCGCTGCGCTTCGTCCTCGAGGGGAGAGGCGCTTACACCGCGGTCGACGGCGAGCGCGCGCCGATGCACCCCGGCGACTTCATCATCACTCCGTCATGGGCGTTTCACGACCATGGCAATACGGGAGACGAGCCGGTCGTCTGGCTCGACGGGCTCGACATCCCGCTCGTCCGGATGCTCGACGCCGGCCTTCGCCGAGCGGCACCCGGAAGAGACGCCGCCCGTCGTGCGGCCGGAGGGCGACACGCTGGCCCGCTACAGCATGAACCTGCTGCCGCTCGAGCAACGGCGGAGCTCGTCCGCCTCACTGCTCTTCATTTACTCGTACGACCGCTGCCGCGAGGCGCTCGAGCGGGCGCGGCGGAGGGAGGCCTGGCATCCGTGCCACGGTCTCAAGATGCAGTACGTCGATCCCACCACCGGCGACTATCCGATGACCATAGCTTCGTTCATCCAGCTGCTGCCTGCCGGGTTTGCCGGGCGAGCCTACCGGTAGACCGACCCCCCATTTCTGTGCCGTCGAAGGGCGCGGCCGGACGCGCATTGGCGAGCAGATTTTCGACTGGACCGCGCGACATCTTAGTCGTGCCATCCTGGTCCCAGGTGTCGCACGAGGCGAGCGACGACGCCGTGCTGTTCTGCTTCTCCGACCGGTCCATGCAGCCGATTGCGCCGCCGCGTTCGATTGGCCGGCGGACCAACGCCTTTGAGAAGCAGCACGTCCCGGCGATCGCCATTCCCCTGAGGAAGACGTGGGTCACGCCGCGCCGACGCAGGATTTGCTCCACGGCGGTCCGGTAGAATGCGCCCGTTCGGCAGCGAGGCAGCGTCCCGCCCAGGGCTACCAGGCCACCTGCGAGCGCAAGGCAATTGCGTCGACGGTGGCGCCGACCGAATTCGTCGGCGCCGTCAGGCTCTTCTTGTCGATATCCGCATGCACATAGTTGAGCATGAAGCGGATGTTGCTGTTGACGTACCAATTGAGCCCGAGCGTGAAGCTCGTCTGCTTGCCGCCAGCGACGACGCTCGGCTGGCTGGCGAGTGGCAGGCCGGCGGTGAAATTGTCGTTGAGATTGATATAGCTGAGGCGCAGCCCGAGCTCCCATGCGCCCCAGCTGCCCTCGGCGAGCGAAAAGGGATGGTTCGGGATGATGGCCGAATAGCTGCCGGTCTCCTGTATGTATTTGCGGCTTTCCCCGGTCAGCGTCCAACCCACCTGGCCGTAGCCGCCCTCGAAATTGGCCTGCTGGAGACCGCGGCGGTCGAGCGCGTAGTGGAAATACTCGCCCTGCCAGAACAGGTTCTTGTAGCCCGCAGCGGTCTCCAGGTTGAAGACGGTGGCGCCGGTCACCGGGTTGGCGACGCTGCCAAGGGTGCCGGTGTTCAGGATTGCCGTCGGATCGATGCGCAGCTCCGGCGCGTCGCTGAGGGTAATGGCGTTCGCGGTGCCGATGCCGGTGTTTGGCGCCTTCAGAAGCTCATCGACGCCGATGCCAAGATGGAGGGAATAGTCCGCCCCGCGAAGGACCTGATAGGTGCCGCGCTGGTAGGCGCCGAACTGCTCCGCCGTGAGGGCGTGGCTCTGGCCCTGCTGTGGGCCGGTGACATAGGCGCCGAGCCAGAAACGATCGTTGAAGAAGCGTGCGCCAGCATTCGCGCGGAAGTCGTCCGCATTGAAGAGCGTGGCGATGACGGCGGGCGTCGACCGCTCCATGAACATGAGGTCATTGGTATTCGTCGCTTCGTCGAGCGTGAAAAACGTGTCGGAATAGCCGAAATCGAGCACCGTGTCCTTGAAGCCGCGATAGTTGATCTGCGCGTACTCAATCCCTCGCGGCGTCACATCGTTCGAATTGCCGGCGTCATAGATGAACGTGTAGGTCCAGTCGCCGAAGGCCTTGCCGTTGACGCCGATGCGGGCGCGGCGCGCATTGAAGCCGCTGCTGAGATTGCTCACTGGCGCCGTCCGCGAGCCCGGGCGCACGCTGATATAGTCGCCGGCATCGAGATGGAGGCGGCCGGTGAGGGCGATCGAGTATTGCCCGTTGGCGCTCTCGATGCCGAACCGGTTGGTCATTGATTGCGTGACGCGCGGCGCGGATTGCGGTGCGGCGGGCGGCGATGCGGTAGTTGGCGGCGCGGCGGACGCGGCGGCGCTTTGCGCCTTCTGGCTGGCGTTCACCTGGCTCTGCAGGTTCTGCAACTGCTGCTGCAGCGCCTGAATCTGCTGCTGGTGCTGCTGCTGCAGCGCCTGAATCTGCTGCTGCAGCTGATCGATTTGCGCTGCTACCGGCGGTGCGGCGCGGGTCTGCGCCGCGCACGGCGTTGCGGCGATCGCGACGGCGCCGAAGAGCGGCGCACATGCAAGGGCGTGACGAAGAGACATCATGATGATCCCCCCAGATATCCATGCGCGCGCGGTTCCGGCAGGCAAGCTTACGCTTCCGCGCTCAGCCTCGAAAGGTGCGTAAGTCAATCTCGCCATCGATAGTAAGCTCAGAGGCTATAACGTCCTCAGCCTGAAGGGCGACGCAAGCGGGGTGGTAGGAATCTGGGACTTGCCTACTTGATCGTTTGGACCACTTCGAAGCCTTCGAACTCTGGGTGGCCAAGATAAAGTGGGGCGTTGCCGATCCCGGTGGACACGAAGATGAAGTATCCGTGTCCTGCAGCGTAGTCCGATAGCGATCCACGAGCATAGGCCGTTACGATGGCAGTACCTACCAAGCGAAAGCGGAAACGCTCACCACGGTCAATGACGTCGACAAGCTGAAGATTACGGAGCAACGCCCGGATGTCCGATGGATCGATGTCGGAGCGCCGAGGCACGGCACGGCTACCGCAGCGGGCTTCCCAATATCGGTAGAAAGTGGACAACGTCGGGTCCCACTGCGGCATAGTGCGGTGCTCCTGCTCAGACTGGTGACAGCACATTGCAGGCGTTAATTAACGAGCCCTTCAGAAGGACCCTTGGCTGCAGGTACGGCGACGGAAATCCACTTCGATGGCCCATAGACCGCTTCGATCAGCTCTGACCCCTCATTCTTGACATTCCCGATCGCCGACTCGATCAGTTAGACCCGAGTTAGCGCCCTAAGTAAGAGCCTACATCCCAACCGCGGGCCCCATGTCCCCCATGGAAGCCACTGTGGACTCGCCGCCCCGGGGTCCCATGCCGAAACACAGTAAAATCCGTTGATGTTACAAAGCCGTCCAGCGGCACCTCATCTCTTGACCGACACTGCGGATCCTCCGAATCGATGCGATGAGGTTCTGGCGGGCGCGACGGCGACCGCATGAACTCTGCTTCTCCTTTCAATCTACGACCGCCTCCATTCCTGTGACAGCGCCCTTCAGGCGTTCCCTTCTTCCCGGGGGGTGTTCTATGGGCATCGATGAAATTTGAAAACGGTTCAAGGCACAATTCCATTATCGCCCGTCAGAACTTCACCGGCACAAAATGGTCGATGTAGAGCGCCTTCGCATCCGGGGTCGTGTCAAGAATGCCGAGCGGCACGAGCGAGCTGCGGATCACCTCGACGGCTGCTGGGCTAAAGGCGCCGTCGTCGGACATCATGGTCAGGACTTCGGGCTCGTAGGCCTGCGCTGCGGTTGCTTCAGTGATGTCGAAGGACTTCGCGGCGACCCGGACGACGACATCCTTGTGGGTCTTCATGTACCTCACAGTCTTGAACCATGCGCGAAGAAACCTTTCGATCAGCTGAGGATTCTGAGCAATCAGCTCGTCGCGCGCCGCAAGCACATGGGTGTGGAAGTTGGGGACGTAATCGCCGAACGTAAGCAGGATCTTCGCCTGATGCTGGTCCTGCAGCTCGAAGGCCGGACCGGAGGCGGTGATCAGGGCGTCGATGTCACCGTTCTTCATCGCCGCAAGTCGGGCGCGCGAGGCGCCGAGGGCAACGGTGTGGATACTGTCGGTACCCCAGCCCTTCTGGTGCGCGAGTTCGCGCACCAGCCAATCGGTAAGCCCGGCCGCTGAGGTCACCCCGACCGTCTTCCCCTTGAGATCATCGACCGTTTTGATGCTGCCGTCTGGCGGAACGGAGATGAACATGTTGAGCGGTGCCCCGGCGAGAGCCGCGATCGTCGTTGCCGCCGAGCCCTTCACGCGATAGCCCATGCTGGGCCCCGATGTCAGGCCGAAGGAGATCGAATCGGAAGCCAAGGCCTGCTGAATGCGCGCATCGGTGGAGAGCTGAATAGCGCTGACGTTGAGCCCCTCCGCTTCCCAGGTCTTGGCTTCCTGGCCGACCTCGATCGTCGTCCAGCAGAAGGTGACGCCGCCCTCGCCAACGAGAATTTGGTCCAGTGCTGCCGCATGGCCGGCGCTCAACGTCAATACGACCGCAGTGATTGCCAATCCCGCAGCGATTCGTTGCCCGAACATTTTTGTCCCTCCCATCGGGCAAAAGCCCAATTATTTATGAATTCCGATCCTTGTAAGACCGCGTCGGGCAAAACTATCCATCGTCTGGAACCGGTGCAATGGCGATGACCGGCACAAGAGGCAGAGATCTGGGACACCTCGATACCAAGACGCGGAGACTGCAAGACGCCGGCGCTTGACGCGCCGAGCGGTCACCCTCAATGATGCTCGTCAACGTAAGAGGCAAAGGGGGATGCTGGCATGGCAGTATCTTACATCTATGCCGGTGTTGCGCGTTATCGCGGCGGCAGGCTCGGCGGCATTTTCCGGCGGCGCGCCGACGATCACGACGCAAATTGGGAGCATCTTACCGACAGGCTGCCGGAAGCCGCCAACGTCCAGGCGATCACGATCGATCCTAACGAGCGGGGCGTGCTCACCATGGGACGCAGGACGGACCCTACCGCAGCACCGACTCGGGTGGCCATTGGGAGCGCCTCGGCTTCCGTGACCGCAACGTCAAAGTGGTCGATCACGATCCATCCGACGCGGCCGGGAATTCTCTACGCCGGCACGTCGCCGGTCGGCGTCTGGCGTAGCAAGGATGGCGGCGATAATTGGATGCCGATGCAGAAGCTTTCGGTGCCGGACCGCCTGTCGATGCCGTTTCCTTGCCGTGTCATGCGAATTGCAGTGGACCCCAGTCATCCGGGCGAACTCTACGCTGCTCTCGAGGTCAATGGCGTCATGCGCAGCCTCGACGCTGGCGAGAGCTGGCAGGACAGCAGCGATGATCTTATCCGCCTTTCCAACCAGCCGCATCTTCGCGGGCGGCTCGAGAGCCACAGCGAGAGCGAAGGAATGCTCGATGGTCACGCGATCTGCGTCAGCGCCGCCGATCCAGGCGCTGTTTATCTGGCGATCCGCATGGGGATTTTCCGCAGCGCCAATCGTGGCGAGACGTGGGAGGATCTCGGGATCGGTCGCTTTGCACCCTACACCTACAGCCGCGATATCCGCGTTTCGCCGCACGATCCCCGCGTGCTGTATTGTTGTCTCAGCATCGCCGCGAAATCGGCGGCCGGTGCGCTCTATCGCAGCGGTGATCTCGGACACAGCTGGGAGCGCTTCGACCACAGGATCGCTCCGCATAGTACGATGATGGGCGTCTCAATCGATCCACGCGATCCTTGGCGGGTCTGCGGCGTCGCCCGCGCCGGGCTGGTGCTCGCGACCGAGGATGCCGGCCGAACCTGGCACGATTATGCACTGCCCGATGGCTGCGAGGACGTGTACGCGATCGCCTGTGGCTGACAAGAAGCACCGGAGACTAGAGGGACGACGAAAGAGATGCTGAGCAAGGACCAGAACGATCTGATCACCCTGACGGGCCCAGGCACGCCGGGCGGCGAGATGATGCGACGCTACTGGCAGCCGGTCGCATTGTCTGACGAGGTTTCGGCCGACGCGCCGACGCCCGTGAGATTGCTGGGCGAGGATCTCGTCCTCTTCCGCGACGGTGCCGGCGCGCCGCAGCTTATTCATCGCTTCTGTCCGCATCGTAAGGTCGATCTCAGCTACGGGCGCGTCGAGGATGGCGGCCTCCGCTGCATCTATCATGGCTGGCTGCTATCCGGCGATGGAAGATGCCTCGAGCAGCCGGGCGAACCGCCTGAGAGCACCTACAAGGACCGCATTCAACAGACAGCCTATCCGTGCCGCGAAGCGGGCGGCCTCATCTTGGCCTATCTGGGCCCTGGCGACCCGCCCCGCTTGCCGCTCTTCCCCTTTTTCGCGGCGGACCTCGACAGTCAGGTGTGGACCTCCAAGCTGCACCATGACTGCAACTGGCTACAGGCGCATGAGGGGAATGCCGATCCGCAGCACATCTCGTTCCTGCATCGCAGCTTTTCGGCGGATCAGTCGCTGCTGCCGACGCGCAATAGCTTCTACGGTGCCGATGTCGCGCCCAAGATGGAGGTCGAGGAGACCGCTTACGGCCTGCGCATCGTGACAGCGCGTGCACTGGACGGCGACCGGAATTACGTCCGGATGACGCATCACATCATGCCGAACGTATCCACCTTTGCCGGCCTGCCCTGCGTCGACCCCGCAGTCCAGCCGGATTACGAAAATCTTAGCTATCAGCTGCACTGGCATGTGCCGATCGACGACTTCCAGCATTGGAAATACACGCTGATTTTTCGGCATGACGGACCGGTTGACAAGGACTTCCTGTCGAACCGGCTTTTCGTCGATATGGCGCGCACCCACCACTCGCCGCGCAACGCGGACAACCGCTATCTTCAGGATCGCGATGAGATGAAGAGCGTCAGCTTTCTTGGCATCGGCAAGAATTTCTTCGACCATGACAAGCTGGCAGTCGAAAGCCAGGGCCGCATCATGGACCGCTCCGACGAGCATCTCGGGGCGACGGACCGGCCGGTGATTCTGATGCGCAGGCAGCTGTTGCGCGCCGTCGCCGACGTCGCCGCACACCGTGATCCGCAGTTCGTCGAGCGCCAGGGCGCTCCGGATGCCCTTGCCGACATGGTGGTGAGATCCCAGGTTCTTCCGGCGACAATCGACCCGCGCAGCGAGTGGTGGCACGAGCCGGTTCACTGATCGCTCGCAGGGGGGCGGACGGCTTTGTCAGGGGGGCTCTGGTGCAAACAGCGCGATCCGATCGGCTATGCTGGCGGCTGAACGGGCTGAGGATCGCAACGGGCAGGCTGAAGAGCTTGGAAGAGCTGTTCGAGGGTCGCCACTTCGAGAGCACGGTGCGCTACCTCGGTATCGAGGTTGACGATGCTCCGGCTACAGCCGAGCAGGTGGACGTCTGAAGTACTCGGGCAAAGCAGACATGCTCTTCCCGCCATCTTATGGCAACGTCGTGCCAATATCGGAAGTGCGCGTGCCGTATTCGATCACCTCGTCGGCGGCGCGAGAAGCCTGACTTGCGCCACTGAGATCCAATACGCCGTCGCGGTTGGCGAATGTCCCGCATTCTACAGGCGTAAGCGCGTAGCAAAAATGGACGTCAATGCTTGCTGCCGTCGCGCCGCTGAGCGCTTCTGAACCAGGCGGCCAACGACCATAATTTTGGCATGTCGGCTGTCAGGTCTAATGAACTCCTGAGATCCTTCGATTTGTAAACTTCGGATGCAAGGCAAACTCTTGGCTCTTCTCCTGTTTCTGAATGCTTCAAAAACTCTCTGCGTCACCTCAGCAGATTAGATCGGGCGAGCTCGATGATCTCGTCGGCACGCCCGTTAAGAACGGCCTTGAGCATGTAAAGCGTAAATCCCTTTGCCATCTCCGCAGTTACTTTCGGCGGCATCGCAAGTTCCAAACGGTTGACGACTGCATCGATGAGTACCGGGCCGGGATGAGCCAGGGCCTCGGCGAGCTTCTCTTGCACCTTCGCCGGATCCTCGATGCGCACGCCCTTGATGCCAATGGCCTCGGCCATGGCCGCGAAGTTCGGATTGACAAGCTCGGTTCCGGTGTCGAGGAAGCCGGTCGACTTCTGTTCGAGCTCGATGAAGCGTAAGCGCTGTTCTCAGCCCACAGTTGGGGCGTAACACCACTGCATGAGTTGGTCGCGGCGAAGATTGCTGTGGCCGGCGGCAAGCTTGGTGAGCGTGTCGGTCAGCCAAGCCTGCGGATCGATGCCGTTGAGCTTGCACGTCTCGATCATGCTGGCGATCACGGCCCA